>NZ_JBQEOF010000019.1:0-122630 GCF_052044995.1 Roseateles sp. 22389 | reverse complement strand
CCCTTGTATCTTTCGTTTTGAGAGTACACACAGGTTTGTTTTGGCAGTTGTCCACAGCCCGTCTGCCCTCTGGGATACCTAGCCCGTGGGAGAGCATTTGGCGTGGACGACTGGCCGTCTGTTGAGCAAGCCCGAACAGTTGCTGGACGGCCGACATGCACTGGCGTGCTCGGACCTCGAATTTGCAAGGATGGGAAATGGCAGGCGCACCTGAACTGATTTTTGTTGGTATCGATGTTTCCAAAGCCACGCTTGAGGTGGCCTTGAATGACAGGGACAAGACGCAGACCTTCAGCAACGATGAGCCCGGTTTGAAGTCGCTGTTGGCGATGCTCACTGAGATGCGCGAGCGCGTGGGAGTCGTTCTGCTGGAAGCCACCGGTGGGCTGGAGCAGCCGGCGGCGGCGATGCTGTGCGCGCATGGTTTGGCCGTCATGGTGATCAATCCGCGCCAGGCGCATGACTTCGCCAAAGCGATGGGCTACCTGGCCAAGACGGACCGCACGGACGCGAAGATGCTGTCGCAGTTTGCGCGCACGCTGCATGCCAGCGACCGGCGCGAGCGACTGCTCTACAAACTGCCCACGGACGCGCAGGAGACACTGCTAGCCATGGTGACGCGGCGCAGTCAGCTCGTGGCCATGCGGGTGGCTGAGCACAACCGATTGGCGAGCATGCACGCGTCGCAGCGCAAGAGCATTCGCACCATTCTGAAGATGCTGGACCACCAAATCGGAAAGATCGATGACGATGCGGGCGGCTTCCTGAAGGAGCACTTCAAGGACAAGCTGGAGTTGCTCAAAGGGCTCAAGGGAGTGGGGCCAGGCACACAAGCGATGCTGATGGCTGCGCTGCCCGAACTCGGCCAACTCAAGCGACGCGAGATCGCCAAACTCGTGGGTGTGGCGCCGTTGAACAACGACAGCGGCACATTCAAGGGTCGGCGCTCCACCTGGGGTGGACGGGCCAATGTCCGTTCGGCGCTGTACATGGCTTCGCTCAGCGCTGTGCGTTATGACCCTGTCCTCAGGAGCTTCTACGAACGACTGGTGCAAGCGGGCAAGCCTAAGAAGGTGGCGCTGACCGCCTGCATGCACAAGCTGCTCACCATCATCAACGCCGTCATCAAGTCCGGCACCGCTTGGCAGCCCTCTTATCCACAGCCCGCGCTAGCCTGATTAGCGCTTGACTTGGAACACAGTTGCTCTCCCGCTTGCGGGAGAGGGCAGGGGTGAGGGCCAGCGGCCGTCGCCAATCACATTTCTTCTTCCATTCATCACCATGCCCCTCTCAACCGAAAGCGACATTCAATACGTCGGCCTGCGCCTGGAGCACCGCGGCCACACCGCGATCGTCACGCTGACGAACCCGCCCGCCCACACCTGGACCGCGGACAGCCTCGCGGCGTTGACGCGCCTGGTGGCCGATCTCAACGCCGATCCTGAGATCCGCGCGCTCGTCATCACGGGCGAGGGCGAGAAGTTCTTCAGCGCCGGCGCAGACCTGAAGCTCTTCGCCGACGGCGACAAAGGCACCGCCGCGACGATGGCTTGCCGCTTCGGCGAAGCCTTCGAAGCGCTGGCCGGTTTCCGTGGCGTGAGCATCGCGGCCCTCAATGGCTACGCGATGGGCGGCGGCCTCGAATGCGCGCTGGCCTGCGACCTTCGCATCGCCGAGCCGCATGCGCTGATGGCGCTGCCCGAGGCGACCGTGGGCCTGTTGCCCTGCGCGGGCGGCACGCAGTGGCTGAGCTGGACGGTTGGCGAGGCCTGGGCCAAGCGCGTGGTGCTGCTGGGCGAGCGTGTCGACGCCGAGACGGCGCTGCGCATCGGGCTGGTGGATGAACTGGCGCCCAAGGGCGGGGCTCTAGCGCTCGCGCTGCAATGGGCCGAGCGCGCGCAGGGTCAGAGCCCGACCAGCGTCGCCGCGTGCAAGCGGCTGATCCAGGGCGCGCGCACGGCGCCGCCGAGATCGCAGCTGGCGGCGGAGCGGGAAGCCTTTGTCGCGCTGTTCGATTCGGAAGACCAGCGCGAAGGCGTGCAGGCCTTCCTCGGCAAGCGCAAGCCGCAATGGCGCAACGCGTGAGGAGGGCACGATGACTTCTTCGATGAAAGGCGTGGACGACGCGCCGGTGCGTTTCGGCACGCTGGTGACGGCGTCCGGACACCGCTTCGGCCACGCGACGCTGAACGCGCCGGACAGCCTCAACGCGTTGACGCTGACGCTGGTCGACGCGCTGCAGGCGCAACTGGACCAGTGGGCCGAGGATCCCCGCATCGCTGGCGTGATCCTCGATGGCAGCGGTGAGAAGGCGTTCTGCGCGGGCGGCGACGTCGTCGGCCTGTACCGCGCGATGCGCGAAGCCGGCGCCGGCCGCGTGCCGAAGGACGCGGCGGACTTCTTCGAGCGCGAATACCGCCTCGATCACGCGATCCATCGCTATCCGAAGCCGCTGCTCGTGTGGGGCCACGGCATCGTGATGGGCGGCGGCATCGGTCTGATGGCGGGCGCGTCGCACCGCGTGGTGACGCCGCGCAGCCGGCTCGCCATGCCGGAAATCACGTTGGGGCTGTATCCCGACGTGGGCGGGAGTTGGTTCCTGTCGCGCCTTCCGGGCCGCGTGGGTCTGTTCCTCGCGCTGACCGGCGCGCCGCTGAACGCGGCCGATGCGCTGTGGGCCGGACTCGCGGATCGGGCGGCTCGCGCGGAGGATCGCGGCGCGCTGCTGGAGGCCATTGCCCGCACGCGCTGGACCGGCGAGCGCGCCAGCGACGCCGAAACGCTCGACGACCTGCTGCGCGCCTTGCCCGCGGCGGAGCTGGCGCCATCGCCGCTGGCGGCGCATCGCGATCGCATTGACGCGTTGATCGGTCCCCACGACGGGCTGACGACGATCGCGCCCCGCCTGCGCTCGCTCGCGGGCGACGCCGATCCGTGGCTGGCCGCGGCCGGCGCGGCCTTCCTCAAGGGATCGCCGACCTCGGCCGCGCTGGCGCTGTCGCTGCAGCGGCGCTTGCGGCACGCGTCGCTGGCGGAGGTGCTGCGCCTCGAGTACCAGGCCTCGGTGGGCTGCTGCGTGCATCCGGACTTCGCCGAGGGCGTGCGCGCGCTGCTGATCGACAAGGACAAGTCGCCGCGCTGGCAGCCGGCGGCGATCGACGAGACCGGCGAGGCGCGCGTCGAAGCGCTGCTCGCGCCGCGCTTCGACGGGCCGCATCCACTCGCCGATCTGCGCTGACCCTTCACCGATTTCGAGGAGCCACGCGATGAGCAACACGACGAACAGCACAACAGGCAACCCGACGAACAGCGCCGCGAACGGTGTGACGAGCAACGCTATGAGCAGCGCGATGAGCAGCGCGATGAGCAGCACGACGAGCAGCACGACGAGCAGCACGAACGCGGTGGAGGAGCGCATCGCCTTCATCGGCCTGGGCCACATGGGCGGGCCGATGGCGATGAATCTCGCGAAGGCGGGATACGCCGTCACCGCATTCGACGTGAGCCCAGCCGCGCTGGAGCGCGCCGGCCAGGCGGGGGTGATGGCGGCGCCATCGGCCGCCGCGGCGGTGGAGGGCGCGACGGTGGTGATCTCGATGCTGCCGGCGAGCCGGCATGTCGAGGCGCTCTACCTCGGCGAGGGCGGGCTGCTGTCGCATCTGGCCGCGGGCACGTTGGTCATCGACTGCAGCACCATCGCACCGGCGAGCGCGCAGCGCGTGTCGCTGGCCGCGGAGACGCGCGGCGTCGCGATGCTCGATGCGCCGGTGTCGGGCGGCACGGCGGGCGCGGCGGCCGGCACGCTGACCTTCATCGTCGGCGGCGAGGCGCAGGCGCTCGAGCGCGCGCGGCCGGTGCTGGGCGCGATGGGAAAGAACGTCTTCCACATGGGCGGCGCGGGCGCCGGGCAGGTGGCCAAGCTGTGCAACAACATGGCGTTGGGCGTGATCATGGCGGTCACCGGCGAGGCGCTGGCGCTGGGCGTGTCGCACGGACTCGATCCGCAGGCCCTGTCCGCGATGATGGCCGTCAGCACCGGCAGGAGCTGGGCGACCGAGGTCTGCAATCCGTGGCCCGGCGTGAAGCCGGAAGCGCCCGCCTCACGCGGCTACGCGGGCGGTTTCGGGAATGACTTGATGCTCAAGGACCTCGGCCTGGCGGTGGAGGCGGCGCTGCAGGTCGGCGCCGCGGTGCCGCTCGGCGAGCTGGCGCGCAATCTGTACGCGCTCAACAGCCGGGCAGGGCGGGGCAGGCTGGATTTCTCGAGCGTGCAGCAGCTCGTGGCGGGGGATGGCGGGCCGCTGGGGTGAGATCGCGCGCGCTCACCTCGTCCCATACGGTTCCGCCGTGCGTTCGTTCTCATCGATGCGCAGATGCTTTCCGAGCGCCGGGAAGGCCCGCTGCGCGCAGCCCTCGCGCTCGCACAGCTTGCAGCCGGGACCGATCGGCGTGGCGCTGTCCGGATCGCCCAGGTCCAGCCCCTTCGCATAGACCAGCTGCTCCGCGTGCCGCAGGTCGCAGCCCAGGCCGATCGCGAACTCGCGCGCCGGTGATCCGTAGCCGCCGGTGGCGCGCACCTCGCAGTGCGCGATCCAGAGATAGCTGCGCCCGTCGGGCATCCGCGCCACCTGCGTGAGCACGCGGCCCGGCTGGCCGAAGGCCTCGTACACGTTCCACAGCGGGCAGGTGCCGCCGCTGCGTGAGAAGTGGAAGTCCGTCGCCGACTGCCGCTTCGAGATGTTCCCCGCCCGGTCCACCCGCACGAAGAAGAAGGGCACGCCACGCGCCTCGCGGCGCTGCAGCGTCGACAGGCGGTGGCACACGGTCTCGAAGCTCACGCCGAAGCGCTTGGCCAGCAATGCGATGTCGTGCCGCAGCGCTTGCGCCGCCGACAGGAACGCGCGGTACGGCAGCACCACCGCGCCGGCGAAGTAGCTCGCCAGCCCGATGCGCGCCAGCGCTGCGGCCTCCGGGCTGAAGCTGGCGGAGGCGATGAGCCGGTCCATCTCCGCGCCGCATTCCAGGTACGCCAGTTGCGTGGCGAGCTGGAACGCGCGCTGGCCCGGCGACAGCGATTCCGACAGCAGCAGCAGGCGCTGCGCCGGCTCGTAGCGCCGCAGGCGCTCGTCCGCGACGAGTTGCACCTGGATGCGATGCGCGGTGATCAGGTGCGCTTCCAGCCGCTGTGCCAGGTCTTGCTGCGAGAGCGGCGTGATGCCCGCCTCATCGCCGCCAAGGCCGGTCGCCAGCGCCTCCGCCGCGCGGTCCAGCGCGTCCATGTGGTTGTGATGCGCATAGAAGAAGTCGCGCACCTCCTCGTGCGGTCCCGGACCCGCCGCGAGCGGCGCGCCACGCTCGCCGCCACCGAGGTTGCTCACGCGTTGCTCCGCGCCGCGCGCCCGGCCGTGCAGCCGCAGTATCAGCTGCGCCATGCCCGGCATCTGCTGCACCAGCGTGCGCAGCTCCGACTCGGGCACGCCGCCCGGCACCGGCGTCTCCGCGACGATCTCGTGCAGCTGCGCGAAGAGCCGCGCCTCGTCGTCCTCGGAGAAGAACTGCAGGTCGATGCCCAGCGCCGACTGCAGCCGCAGCAGTACCGCGACGCTCAACGGACGCTCATTGTTCTCGAGCTGGTTCACGTAGCTGGGCGAGAGCTTCAGCGCCTGCGCCAGCGCGGCCTGAGTCAGGCCGCGCTGCTCGCGCAGGGTCTTGAGCTTCACGCCGAGGAAGGTCTTGCGCATAGGCTCCCATAGTGTTTGCAAGATTCGCAATTTCTGCGAATCGACTTCGCATTTCATTGCCAATTCAGCCATTGAGCGTCGCCGGCCGCGCTGCAAAGATTGCGAATGACGCGACTATCCCATGCCCCCATGGACTGGATCAAGGCCCTGGCCGCCACGCCGCTCAACGAGCTCACCCGCAGCGAGCTCGTGCTGCCCCATCAATCGAATCACTACGGCACGCTGTTCGGGCCCGAGGCGCTGGCGCTGCTCGGCCGCACCGCGTACCTCGCCGCCGCGCGCTTCAGCCAGCAACCGGTGGTGATGGCCGCGGCGCGTGGCGTCGAGTTCCTCGCGCCCATCGGCATCGGCGCGCTGCTGCACCTGCATGCGCGCGTCTCCCGGCTCGGACGGACGTCGATGACGGTGGACGTGCGCGCGGCGCTCGATGCCGCGCCGGGCCTGCAGCCCCGCGAAGTGCTGCGCGCCAGCTTCGAGATGGTCGCCGTCGACCCGCACGGCCGTCCCGTGCCCATCGAGCCGCGCGAACCGCGCGCGGCGCTGCCCCAGGCGCGGTCCGCGATTGCCCAGGATTCACAGGATTCCAAGGATTCCCAGGAGGAGACCCCATGACCGACACCCTCGCCCCGGCGTTCAAGCCGAAGAAATCGGTGGCCCTGTCCGGCGTCGCGGCCGGCACCACCGCGCTGTGCACCGTCGGCCGCAGCGGCAACGACCTGCACTACCGCGGCTACGACATCGTCGATCTGGCCCAGGCCTGCGAGTTCGAGGAAGTCGCCCACCTGCTGGTGCATGGCAAGCTGCCCAACGCCGCCGAGCTGCGCGCCTACAAGGCCAAGCTCAAGGCGCTGCGCGGCCTGCCGGCCAGCGTCAAGGAGGCGCTGGAGCGCCTGCCCGCCGGCGCGCATCCGATGGATGTGATGCGCACCGGCGTGTCCGCGCTGGGCTGCGTGCTGCCGGAGAAGGACGACCACCCCCTGCCCGGCGCGCGCGACATCGCCGACCGGCTGATGGCCTCGCTGGGCTCGATGCTGCTGTACTGGTTCCACTGGGCGACGCAGGGGCGCCGCATCGAGGTCGAGACCGACGACGAGTCCATCGGCGCGCATTTCCTGCACCTGCTGCACGGCCGCCGGCCCGATGCCGGCTGGGAGCGCGCGATGCACACCTCGCTGATCCTGTACGCGGAGCATGAGTTCAACGCCTCGACCTTCGCCGCGCGCGTCATCGCCGGCACGGGCAGCGACCTGTACTCGGCCGTGGCGGGCGCGATCGGCGCGCTCCGCGGACCCAAGCATGGCGGCGCCAACGAGGTGGCCTTCGAGGTGCAGAAGCGCTACGACTCGCCGGATGAGGCCGAGGCCGACATCCGTCGCCGTGTCGAGGCGCGCGAGGT
Source organism: Roseateles sp. 22389 (assembly GCF_052044995.1). Lineage (NCBI taxonomy): Bacteria > Pseudomonadati > Pseudomonadota > Betaproteobacteria > Burkholderiales > Sphaerotilaceae > Roseateles > Roseateles sp. 22389. Next base: position 115,493 of record NZ_JBQEOF010000019.1, on the reverse strand, counting down.
CGTCATCGGCTTCGGCCATCCGGTCTACACGATCAGCGATCCGCGCAACGAGATCATCAAGCAGGTGGCGCGGCGACTCTCGGTCGAGGCAGGCACGACCAAGATGTTCGACATCGCCGAGCGCCTCGAGCGCGTGATGTGGGAGGTCAAGCGCATGTTCCCCAACCTCGACTGGTTCAGCGCGGTGAGCTATCACCTGATGGGCGTGCCGACGGCGATGTTCACGCCGCTGTTCGTGATCGCGCGCACCAGCGGCTGGGCCGCCCATGTGATCGAGCAGCGGCAGGACAACAAGATCATCCGTCCCAGCGCCGTCTACACCGGCCCCGAGGACCAGGCCTTCGTGCCGCTGGCGGCGCGTCAATGAGACTCGCACCCGCTGCCACGATCACCGCCGCCGCGCCCGTCAATGCCGCCTGGCGTCGCCCGCTGCCCGGCACCGACCTGGACTGGTTCGATGCCCGCGCCGCCATCGAGGCGCTGCGCCCCGCCACCTGGGCCCGCATGCCTTACACGGCGCGCGTGCATGCCGAGAACCTGGTGCGCCGCTGCAATCCGGCGCTGCTCGACGCCTGCCTGCTGCAGCTGGCCGACGGCCTGGGCGAGCGCGACTTCCCCTGGTATCCCGCGCGCGTCGTCTGCCACGACATCCTGGGGCAGACCGCGCTGGTGGACCTGGCCGGCCTGCGCGACGCGATCGCGGCGCGCGGCGGCGATCCGTCGCGGGTCAATCCGGTGGTGCCGGTGCAGCTGGTCGTCGACCACTCGCTGGCCGTCGAGTGCGGGGGCGACGATCCCGGCGCCTTCGACAAGAACCGTGCCATCGAGGACCGCCGCAACGAGGACCGCTTCCACTTCATCGACTGGTGCCGGCGCGCGTTCCGCAACGTCGAAGTGATCCCGCCGGGGAACGGGATCATGCATCAGATCAACCTGGAGCGGATGTCGCCGGTCGTGCAGGTGGAGCGCGACGCGCGCGGCGGCATCGCCTATCCCGACACCTGCGTCGGCACCGACAGCCACACGCCGCATGTCGACGCGCTGGGCGTGATCGCCGTTGGCGTCGGCGGACTGGAGGCGGAGAGCGTGATGCTGGGTCGCGCCTCGTGGATGCGCCTGCCGGAGATCGTCGGCGTCGAGCTCACCGGGCGGCGCCGGCCCGGCATCACCGCCACCGACCTGGTGCTGGCGCTGACCGAGTTCCTGCGTCGCGAGAAGGTCGTCGGCGCCTACCTCGAATGCTTCGGCGACGGCGTCGCCGGGCTGACGCTGGGCGACCGCGCGACGATCGCCAACATGGCGCCCGAATACGGCGCGACCGCCGCGCTGTTCGCGATCGACGAGCAGACGCTGGCCTACCTGCGCCTGACCGGCCGCGCCGAGGACCAGGTGCGCCTGGTCGAGACCTATGCCAAGGCGGCGGGCCTTTGGTCCGGCGTGGGCGGCACGCTGGACGACGTGGCCTACCGGCGTGTGCTGCGCTTCGACATCGGCGCGGTCGAGCGCGCGCTGGCCGGCCCGTCGAACCCGCATCGCCGCCTGCCGACCGCGATGCTGCGCGAGCGCGGCATCGCGGCGCCCTGGGTGGACGAACCCGGTCGACTGCCCGACGGGGCGGTGATCATCGCGGCCATCACCAGCTGCACCAACACCAGCAACCCGCGCAACGTCATCGCCGCCGGGCTGCTCGCGCGCAACGCGCGGCGGCTGGGGCTGGTCCGCAAGCCCTGGGTCAAGACCTCGCTGGCGCCCGGCTCGCGCGCGGTGACGCTCTACCTGGAGGAGGCGGACCTGCTGGCGGACCTCGAAGCGCTGGGCTTCGGCGTCGTGGCCTATGCCTGCACCTCGTGCAACGGCATGTCGGGCGCGCTGGATCCGGCGATCGAGCGGGAGATCGGCGAGCGCGACCTCTATGCGACCGCGGTGCTGTCTGGCAATCGCAACTTCGACGGCCGTATCCATCCGCGCGCCCGGCAGGCCTTCCTGGCCTCGCCGCCGCTGGTGGTGGCCTACGCGCTGGCGGGCACGATCCGCTTCGACATCGAGCGCGACGTGCTGGGCGTCGTCGACGGGCGCGAGATCCGCCTGCAGGACCTGTGGCCGGACGACGAGGAGATCGACGCGCTGGTGCGCCGCTGCGTGAAGCCGTCGCAGTTCCGGCGCGTCTACGACCCGATGTTCCCGATCGCGCCGGTCGCGACCGAAGCCAACAAGGTGGCCGGGGCGGCCGGGGCGACAGCGCCGCTCTACGACTGGCGCCCCCGCTCGACCTACATCCGGCGGCCGCCGTACTGGGAGGGTGCGCTGGCGGGCGCGCGCACGCTGCGCGGCCTGCGCGCGCTGGCGGTGCTGCCCGACAACATCACCACCGACCACCTGTCGCCGTCCAATGCGATCGAGGTCGACTCGGCGGCTGGCGAATACCTCGCGCGCATGGGCGTGCCAGTGGAGGACTTCAATGCCTACGCGACCCACCGCGGCGATCACCTGACGGCGCAGCGGGCCACCTTCGCCAACCCGACGCTGTGCAACGAGATGGTCCGCGACGCGTCGGGCGAGGTCATCCCGGGCTCGCTGGCGCGGCTGGAGCCCGACGGCACCGTGATGCGGATGTGGGAGGCGATCGAGACCTACCTGGCGCGCCGCCAGCCGCTGATCGTGATCGCCGGCGCGGACTACGGCCAGGGCTCGTCGCGGGACTGGGCCGCGAAGGGCGTGCGGCTGGCCGGCGTGGAGGCGATCGTGGCCGAGGGCTTCGAGCGCATTCACCGCACCAACCTCATCGGCATGGGCGTGCTGCCGCTGGAGTTCCTGCCCGGGACGACGCGGCGCACGCTGGGGATCGACGGTTCGGAGCGCTTCGACGTGCTGGGCGTGCCGGCGCCGCGCGCGGTGATCACGCTGGTGCTGCATCGCCGTGACGGCGTTCGCACCGAAGTGCCGGTACGCTGCCGGATCGACACCGCCGAGGAGTTGTCGATCCACCAGGCGGGCGGGGTGCTGCAGCGCTTCGCCCAGGATTTCCTCGCGGCCGCGACGCCGCCAATGCGCCACGCAACGACATGAGCTTTCCACCTGCCTTGAAGATCCCCGCCGTCTACCTGCGGGGCGGCACCTCCAAGGGCGTGTTCTTCCGGCTGGAAGACCTGCCCGCCGATTGCCGGCGCCCGGGCGCCGCGCGCGACCGGCTGCTGCTGCGGGTGATCGGCAGCCCCGATCCCTACGGCAAGCAGATCGACGGCCTGGGCGGCGCGAGCTCCAGCACCAGCAAGGTGGTGATCGTGTCGCGCAGCGCGCGGCCCGGCCATGACGTGGACTACCTCTTCGGCCAGGTGGCGATCGACCGGGCGCTGGTGGACTGGTCCGGCAACTGCGGCAACCTGTCGGCGGCCGTCGGGCCTTTCGCCATCGAGGCCGGGCTGGTCGACGCGGCGGCGCTGCCGCGCGACGGGCGGGCGACGGTCCGCATCTGGCAGGCCAACATCGGCAAGACCATCGTGGCGCAGGTGCCCATGCAGGACGGGCAGGTGCTGGAGCGCGGCGACTTCGAACTCGACGGCGTGACCTTCCCGGGCGCGGAGATCGAGCTGGCGTTCCTGGATCCGGGCGATGACGGCGGCGATGAGGGCGCCAATGCGGGCGAGGGCGGCGGCGCGCTGTTCCCGACCGGTCAGGTCGTCGACGAACTGGCGCTGCCCGAGGCGCTCGTGCCGGGCGGCCGGCTGCGCGCGACGCTGATCAACGCGGGCATCCCGACCGCCTTCGTGGAGGCCAGGGCGCTGGGCTACGAGGGCACCGAGCTGCAGGACGCGATCAACGGCGATGCGGCGGCGCTCGCGCGGCTGGAGACGATTCGCGCGCATGCGGCGCTGCGCATGGGCCTGATCCGGACGCTCGAGGAGGCCAGGACCCGCCAGCACACGCCGAAGCTGGTTTTCGTCGCGCCGCCGGCGGCTTATCGCGCCTCGAGCGGCAAGGCCGTCGCGGCCGGCGACATCGACCTGCTGGTGCGGGCGCTCTCGATGGGCAAGCTGCACCACGCGATGATGGGCACCGCGGCCGTGGCGATCGGCGCCGCGGCGGCCATTCCCGGCACGCTGGTCTGCGAAGCCGCTGGCGGCGCGCCGCGCGCGGCGGTGCGCTTCGGTCATCCGTCTGGCACGCTGCGCGTGGGCGCGGAGGCGGTGCTCGACGGCGGCCAATGGCGCGTCACGCGCGCGGTGATGAGCCGCAGCGCCCGCATCCTGATGGAGGGCGCCGTGCGCGTGCCTGCCGAGTCTCTGATCGACACGAAAGAACTCCCATGACATCGACCCGCAAGACGCTGCGCGCGCTGGTGGAGGCGCGCCGCGGCGTGCTGGTGCCCGGCGCCTTCAATGCCTTGTCGGCGAAGGTGATCGAGGACCTCGGCTTCGAGGCCCTCTACATCACCGGTGCCGGCGTGACCAACATGTGGTTCGGGTTGCCGGACCAGGGCTTCATGGGCCTGGCCGAGATCGCCGACCACACGGCCCGCATCCGCGACGCGGTGGCGCTGCCGCTGATCGTCGATGCCGACACCGGCTTCGGCAACGCGCTCAACGTGCGGCATGCCGTGCGCACGCTGGAGCGGGCCGGTGCCGACTGCATCCAGCTCGAGGACCAGGTCGCGCCCAAGCGCTGCGGTCACTTCAGCGGCAAGGAGGTGATCCCGACCGAGGAGGCGGTGGGCAAGATCAAGGCGGCGGTCGACGCGCGACGCGACCCGGACCTGATGATCATGGCCCGCACAGACGCCTGCGCGACCTTGGGCTTCGAGGCCGCGGTGGAACGTGCGCTGCGCTTCGCCGAGGCCGGCGCGGACCTGCTGTTCGTGGAGGCGGTGACCACGCCGGAGGAGATCCGCGCGCTGCCGGGGCGCCTGCCGGTGCCGCAGCTGATGAACATGGTGATCGGCGGCAGGACGCCGATCACCGATGCGCAGGCGCTGCAGTCGCTCGGCTACGGCGTCGTGCTCTACGCCAACGCGGCGCTGCAGGGCGCGGTGGCGGGCATGCAGAAGGCGCTCGGCGTGCTGAAGGCGCAGCGCCGGATCGACGAAGACCCGGCGCTGGTCGCGCCCTTCGCGGAGCGCCAGCGGCTGGTGGGCAAGCCCGGGTGGGATGAATTGGAGAAGAGGTACAGCTGAGGGGGCTGGCTGCCAAAGCGCGCATGGACAGCCAGCTCATCGCTGGCGCCCATGCCGCATGGAGGGCCCGGCTCAGAAGCCCTTCATGTCATAGCGCACGCCGACCCAGGCCTGGCGGCCGAGGCCCTGGTAGGCGTAGACCGGCTCGACATCGCGGTCCGCCGCGTTGAGGACCTTGGCCTCCAGGCGCCATTGCGGCAGGAAGCGCCAGCTGGCGCGCAGGTCCAGCAGCGCGTAGCCGCCCAGCGTGGCGCCGATGTCCGGTCGCTTGCCGATGTCGGTCAGCGTCGCCCCCGCGCTCCAGGCGCCGGTGTCGTAATCGACGGAGACACTTTCCTGGTGCGCCGCGCGACGGATCAGCCGCGCGCCGGTGTCGGTGTCCTTCGCATCGAGGAAGTCCACGTTCGCGGCCAGGTTCCAGTTGCCGATGCGGTGCGCGCCGGTCAGCGTCGCGCCGGTGAGCTTGGCCCGGCCGACGTTGGCCGCGCAGCCGAAGGCGAAGTCCGGTGCCGGCGGGCACAGGGTCGGATCGGGGTTGTAGATGATCAGGTCCTTGACCTTGTTGCGATAGACCGTCGCCGACGCGCTGCTCGCGCCGGAGCGCCAGTTCAGGCCGATCTCCGCGCTGCGGCCCTGCTCGGGACGGATGTCGCGGTGGCCGTAGAAGGGGAAGTCGGTGTCGTTGAAGGTCGGCGCGCGGAAGGTCTTGCCCGCCAGCGCCTGCAGCTTCAGCGTCGGACTCAGCGCGATGCTGCCGCCCAGGCTGCCGGTGGTGTTGTCGCCGTAGACCGAGTTCTCGTCGCGGCGCAGGTTGGCCTCCAGGGCGGCCGGGCCGAACAGGCCGCTGTAGCCCGCGATGTAGGCGTTGTTGGTGCGCTTGAGCGTGTCGCTGGTGACGCCGTCCGCCTTTTCCTCGAGGCGCTCGTAGGCCAGCACCAGTTGCTGGTCCGGCGCCAGGCGCAGCGCGTTCTGCCAGGTCGCCTGGTCGCGGGTGGTCTTGAAGCGCGTCGCGTCGGCCAGGCCGCTGACCGAGTCGTCGGTGCCGCGCGCGAACTGCAGCGTCGTCGTCCAGATCGGCGAGAGCGTGCCGCGGTAGTCGAGCGCCGCCTGGCGCGTCTTGAGCCGGTTGCGGAAGTCGCCTTCCGGATGCGCGACGAACTGGTCGTCGAAGGTGGCGCTGTCGTATTGCGCGTTCAGGCGGCTCTGCGTCGCGCTGACGCCGATGCGGTGGCCCTCCGCCGGCGTGAAGCCCAGCCGGGCCGACGCCACCGTGCGGGTGAAGCCGTCCTTGTCCGGGTTGTAGGAACTGTTGTCGCGGTCGCCGCGGATCGCGGTCGTGCCGTCGCTGGTGTCGCGGCTGAGGCTGGCCGCGTAGTCGAAACCGGCCTGCGCGCCGCTGACCGACACGTCGCCTTGGCGCGAGCCGTACTCGCCCACGGCCACGCCGGTGCGCAGCTCCAGCGGGCCCTGGCCCTGGCGGGTGACGATCTGGATCACGCCGCCGACCGCATCGGCGCCGTACAGGCCGGAGGCCGGACCGCGCAGGACCTCGATGCGCTCGATGTTGGCCAGGCTCATGGCCTCGAAGGACACCTGGCCCAGCGTCGCCGAGCCGACCCGCACGCCGTCGATCATCACGACCGTGGCGCTGGTGTTGGCGCCGCGCAGGAAGTAGCCCGCCGTCTGGCCGGGACCGCCGTTGGCCGCCAGCTGCAGGCCGGCGTAGCGGCGCAGCACGTCGGCGACGCTGCCGGCGCCGCTGTCGCGCAGGGTGTCGGCGTCGATGAGCACGACGTCCGCGACGCTGCGGCTCAGCGGCTGGGCCTCGCGGGTGCCGATGACGATGACCGGGTCGAGCGAGGACTGCGCGAGGGCGACGGAGGGGACGGTGGACAGGACCGGGGCGGCGATCAGCGCGGCACGGGCAACGGCGCGCAGCGCGGCGCGGGGACGGGAGGCTTGCATGTCGGAATCACAAAGCGGCGGCAGACGGCCGCTTCCCCGCGGCCGCATGCGGAATGGACGCGTCGCGGGGCGACGGGTCCGCCTGTTGGCCGGTATCCGGGCTGTCGGAAGAACGAACCCGTGGTGCCTTCCCGGACGACCGTCCAGTGGATCCAGCCACGAGTCGCGCGCCGCTGGGGCCGATGCCATCGGGGGTCGACGGCGTCGGCCGGGCGCGCCTTCCGCTTACCGTTGCGGGGGCAGCTCAGGTTGGGGCCGTGGCCGCGGGCGGGCGACCCTTCCTGATTCCCGTTGAACTGCGCCGGCGGAGGGCCGGGCGCGAGCACCAACGGGCGGCATCATAGCGGCGGCCCCGTGGCGCCGATGCCGCATCCGGGCCTCACGACGCGGCGGGGCGCTCGGCACGTCGCCGGCCTCACCGCCAACGGCTTGCCTCTGCACAGGGCGTCGCGGACGACGACCGGCGGCTCGGCGCGCGCTCACAACAGGCTGACGCCGCCCAGGTTCACCAGCGAGGTCTCGCGCATGATCCGCACGAAATCGGCCAGGAAGGGCTTGGCCGCCAGCCGCCCGGTGCTCACCGCGTAGAGCCGGCCGGTCAGGCCCGACGGCCCGATGCGCTGGCGCGCCACGTAGCCCCGCGCCAGGTAGCCCTCGACCGCCCACAGCGGCAGCGCCGCGAAGCCGCGCCCGCTCGCGACCAGCTGCAGCATCGCCACCGTCAGCTCGCTGGTGCGGCGTGGCGGCGTCACGCCCGCGGGTTTGAGCACGCTGCGCACCAGGTCCAGCATCTCGTCGGGCACCGGGTAATGGATGTAGGCCTGCGCGGCGAAGTCCTCGGCCTCCAGCCAGGGCTTGGCCAGCAGCGGGTGCCCCTTGGGCAGCAGCGCCACGATCTCGAAGCTGAACAGCGGATGCACCGCGACGCCCGATTCCTCCGCGTCCACGTCCGAGACGATCGCCAACTCGGCGCGGTCCTGGTGCAGCAGCCCGACCGGATCGGCCTGGAAGCCCGACACGATGTCGAGCTCGACCTCCGGCCAGCGCTCGCGGAAGGCGTCCATCGCCGGCATCAGCCAGTCGAAGCAGGTGTGGCACTCGACCGCGATCCGCAGCTGTCCGGCCGATCCCTCGACCAGCTTGCGCACGTCGCGGTCGGCCTCGTCGATCTGCGGCAGCACCAGCTCGGCGAGCTTGAGCAGCCGCTGCCCCGCCACGCCGAAGCTCAGCGGCGAGGACTTGCGCTCGAAGAGCTCGGTGCCGTAATGGTCCTCCAGCCCCTTGAGCTGGTGCGACAGCGCCGACTGCGTGAGGTTCAGCAGCTGGGCGGCGCGGGACAGGTTGCCGGCCTCGCGCAGGGCCAGCAGCGTGCGCAGGTGGCGCAACTCCAGAGGTGTCTGCATGAGCGATCCTAATGACGAAGGCAAAAAACTTTCGTTTGAATCATAGTTCGCCAGCGGCGAACATTCCGAATCCCATTCAATTTCGAAGAGAACAACATGATTCGGACTCATGTGCTGGGCTTCCCCCGCATTGGCGCCAACCGCGAGCTGAAGTTCGCCCTGGAGCGCCACTGGCGCGGCGAAATCGACGAGGCGGCGCTTCAGGACGTCGCCGCCGAGTTGCGGGCCCGGCACTGGCGCCTGCAAGCCGGCGCCGGCCTGGACCACGTCACCGTGGGCGACTTCGCGCTCTACGACCAGGTCGCCGACTTGATCCAGCTGTTCGGCTGCGAGCCGGCGCGCTTCGGCTTCACCGGCGAGGAGTCGCCGCTGCGGCGCTACTTCGCCATGGCGCGGGGCGTGGCGGCGCATGACCACGGCGAGGCTTGCGGTTGCGGCGCCTCGGCGGGCGAGGGCGCGGCGGCGCTGGAGATGACCAAGTGGTTCGACACGAACTACCACTACCTCGTCCCCGAGTTCGACGCCGCCACCGCCTTCACGCTGCACGCCGACCGGCTGCTGGCCGAGGTCGACCAGGCGATCGCGCTCCCCGCGAGTCCCAAGGCGGCGCTGCTGGGGCCGGTGAGCTTCCTGTTCCTGGGCAAGAGCAAGGAGGCGGGCTTCGACCGCCTCGCGCTGCTGGACCGCCTGCTGCCGGTGTACGAGCAACTGCTGGTGAAGCTCGCGGCGCGCGGCGTGACCTGGGTGCAGCTGGACGAGCCCATCCTCGGCCTGGACCTGGCGCCGGCCTGGCAGGACGCGCTGCGCCGCGCCTACGAGCGGCTCGGCCAGGTCGACCAGCAGGTGCTGCTGGCGAGCTACTTCTCGCCGCTGGCGGAGAACCTGGCGCTCGCCTGCGGGCTGCCGGTGGCCGGGCTGCATGTGGACGCGGTGCGCGCCGCCGGTGAGCTGCGGGACGTCGCGCGGACGCTGCCGCTGGACCGGGAGTTGTCGGTGGGCATCGTCGACGGCCGCAACGTGTGGCGCGCCGACCTGGACGCGGCGCTCGAGACCGTGCGCGAGCTGCGCGAGTTGCGCGGCGGGCGGCTGTGGCTGGCGGCGTCGTGCTCGCTGCTGCATGTGCCGATGAGCCTGCGCGACGACCCGGTGGTCGACGCCGACGTGCGGCCGTGGCTGGCCGGCGCGGTCGAGAAACTGGAGGAGCTGCGCGTGCTCAAGCGCGCGCTGTGGGGCGACGAGGCGGCGGTTGCCGATGCGCTGATCGAGGCGCGCCAGGCACGCGCCGCGCGCGCGGCGAGCCCGCGTGTGCGTCGGCTCGACATCGCCCGGCGCGTCGCGGCGCTGCCGGCGGATGCGGACCGGCGCGCCTCCCCGTTCCCGCGGCGCCAGGCCGCGCAGCGTGAGCGGCTGCGCCTGCCCACCTTCCCGACGACCACGATCGGTTCCTTCCCGCAGACGCCGGCTATCCGCGCGGCGCGGGCGGCCTTCAAGCGCGGCGAGCTCGATGCCCAGGCCTACCGCGCCGCGATGCGCGGCGAGATCGAGGACGCGGTGCGGCGCCAGGAGGCGCTCGGGCTGGACGTGCTGGTGCACGGAGAAGCCGAGCGCAACGACATGGTCGAGTACTTCGGTGAGCAGCTGGACGGTTTCGCGTTCACCGCCAACGGCTGGGTGCAGTCCTACGGCTCGCGCTGCGTGAAGCCGCCGGTGCTGTTCGGCGACGTCGCGCGGCCAGCGCCGATGACGGTCGAGTGGACGCGCTTCGCGCAGGGCCTCACCGACCGGCCGATGAAGGGCATGCTCACCGGGCCGATCACGATCCTGCAATGGTCCTTCGTGCGCGACGACCAGCCGCGCGCCGACACGGCGCTGCAGATCGCGCTGGCCATCCGGGACGAGGTCGCCGACCTGGAGGCCGCCGGCATCGCCGTCATCCAGATCGACGAGCCGGCGATCCGCGAGGGACTGCCGCTGCGCCAGGCGGAGCGGGCCGGCTACCTCGCGTGGGCGACGCGCGCCTTCCGCGTCGCCGCATCACCGGTCGGGGACGCGACGCAGATCCACACGCACATGTGCTACTCGGAGTTCAACGACATCCTCCCGGACATCGCCGCGATGGATGCCGACGTCATCACCATCGAGACCAGCCGTTCCGACATGGAGCTGCTGCGCGGCTTCGGCGGGGAGGGAGGCGGTTTCCGCTATCCCAACGAGATCGGCCCCGGCGTCTACGACATCCATTCGCCCCGGGTGCCCGGCAGCGACGAGATGCTGCGGCTGCTGCGCAAGGCGGCGGAGGTGATTCCCGCGGATCAGCTGTGGGTCAATCCGGACTGCGGCCTGAAGACGCGGGGATGGCCGGAGACCGAGGCGGCGCTGCGGCACATGGTGGAGGCGGCGAAGGCGCTGCGCGGCGAAGGGCTCGCCCGCTGAGCGACGACGCGGGGGACGACCACTTCGCGCAGTGGGGGTGGCCCACCTCGATGAGGGGCTGGAAGGGCGACGGGCGCTCATTTCAGGGCACGCCGGACGTGTTGAAGAACTGCGCTCCGGAGGCTTTCCTTGAAGTTCGACACGGGGGCGCGTCCGGACGATGGCATCACCAATATTTCCACTGTCGTCATTGATTTCGGCTGAAGAAAAACCCGGCCTGAGCCGGGTTTCTCGTTAAGGTTCCTCGTCAACCAGCGGGCAGCGATGTGTTACATGAACAAATGTTCTCCGGCGTTCTCACCGCCTAGCACCACGTAATTCACCTTGCGCAGATCCGCCAAGCTGCGACCGCCAGCGTAGGAAATCGAGCTCTGCAGGTCTTCTTCCATTTCCCGGAAGGTGTCGGCCAGCTTGCCCTTCACCGGCTCGAGGATGCGCTTGCCCTCGACGTGTTTGTATTCACCCTTGTTGAAGTCGGACGCGGAGCCGTAGTACTCCTTGTAGCGCCGGCCGTCGACCTCGACGGTATTGCCCGGCGACTCCTCGTGGCCCGCGAACAGCGAGCCGATCATCACCATCGCCGCGCCGAAGCGCACGCTCTTGGCGATGTCGCCGTGATGGCGGATGCCGCCGTCGGCAATGATCGGTTTGGTCGCCACGCGCGCGCACCACTTGAGCGCCGACAACTGCCAGCCCCCCGTGCCGAAGCCGGTCTTGAGCCGCGTGATGCAGACCTTGCCCGGGCCGATGCCGACCTTGGTCGCGTCCGCGCCCCAGTTCTCCAGGTCGATGACGCCCTCCGGCGTGCCCACGTTCCCCGCGATCACGAAGGTCTGCGGCAGCTTCTGCTTGATGTGGGCGATCATCCGCTGCACCGCGTCGGCGTGGCCGTGGGCGATGTCGATGGTGATGTAGTCGGCGCCCAGGCCCTCGGCCGCGAGGCGGTCGATGAGCGCGTAGTCGGCTTCCTTGACGCCGGCGCTGAGGGAGACCAGCAGGCCCTTGTCCCGCATCGTGCGGGCGAAGGCGACCGCGTCCAGGTCGAAGCGATGCATCACGTAGAAGTAGCCGTTGGCGGCCAGCCATTCGGTGATGGACTCGTCGACGACCGTCTTCATGTTGGCCGGCACCACCGGCAGCTTGAAGCGGCGGGGGCCGAAGTCGATCGAGGTGTCGCACTCGCTGCGGCTGGTCACGCGGCACTTGCGCGGCAGCAGCAGGATGTTGTCGTAGTCAAAGATTTCCATGGTCCAAAGTCGCAAAGTCGGGCTGCGTTGATGCAGTGCATGCCCTGGGCTGCGAGCGCTTGACTTGGGACCCGGCCAAAAAAAACCGGGTCCCAAAATTTGGGCCCGGTGGCTCATTCTACGCATGCCCCGGCGACGGTCTCGCCACCTTGCGGTGCAGCATGCACGGATCGGGGGCTTTTGAGCGCAGTTCGCTAAACTTCGCCCCCTTGGCCCCTCACCGGGCGACCTCAAAAGACCAGCCCCATGCATTCCGTCGTCATCAGCGGCACCGGCCTGTACCAACCGCCGCACGTCATCACCAACACCGAGCTGGTGGAGGCCTTCAACCGCTACGTCGACCTGCAGAACGCCGAGCACGCCCAGGCCATCGCTGCCGGCACGCGCGAGCCGCTGGTGCATTCGAGCGTCGAGTTCATCGAGAAGGCCTCTGGCATCAAGCAGCGCTACGTGATCGAGAAGGAAGGCGTGCTGGACCCGACGCGCATGTACCCGCGCTTCCAGGAACGCGCCGACGACCAGCTGTCGCTGATGGCCGAGATCGCCGTCGACGCCGCCCGCAAGGCGCTGGCCGCGGCGGGGCGCCAGCCGGAAGACGTCGACGCGGTGTTCTGCTCGGCCGCCAACATGCAACGCGCCTATCCGGCGATGGCGGTGGAGATCCAGCAGGCGCTGGGCGCGGGCGGCTATGGCTTCGACATGAACGTGGCCTGCTCGTCGGCCACCTTCGCGCTGGAGCAGGCCTACAACGCTGTGCGTTCGGGCGCGTCCAAGTGCGTGCTGATCGTGAATCCGGAGATCACCTCGGCCCACCTCGAATGGAAGGACCGCGACTGCCACTTCATCTTCGGCGACGTCTGCACGGCCATCCTTGTCGAGCGCGCCGACCTGGCGGTCGCCCCGGAGCAGTGGGAGATCCTCGGCACCAAGCTGGCGACGCAGTTCTCCAACAACATCCGCAACAACTTCGGCTTCATGAACAAGGCCGAGGACAGCGATCCCGACGCGCGCGACAAGACCTTCCGGCAGGAAGGCCGCAAGGTGTTCAAGGAGGTGGTGCCCATCGCCGCCGCGCACATCGAGAACCATCTCGCCGCGCTGCACATCCAGCCCACCGACGTCAGCCGCTACTGGCTGCACCAGGCCAACCTGGGCATGAACCAGCTGGTGATCAAAAAGCTGGTCGGCGGCGAGGCCGGCGCGGAGATCGCGCCGCTGATCCTGGACACCTATGCCAACACCGCCTCGGCGGGCTCGGTGATCGCCTTCCACGAGCATCGCGCCAACCTGAAGCAGGGCGACCTGGGCGTGATCTGCTCGTTCGGTGCGGGGTATTCGGTGGGCAGCGTGATCGTCAGGAAGCGCTGAGATCCCACCGGGCCCCCTGAACAGGTGGCCCGCTCCCCCGGCGGAACGGCGCAGCATTGCGGCGGGAGCGCCGCCCCTGTCGGGCGGTCGCGCCGTTCACCAAGGAGCGCACCATGGTCCCGTTGCTCCGCGTGCTGCGTGTGCTGTGTGGATTGGCCTGTGGCGCCGCGCTGCTGTCGGTTCCGGCGCCGGCGTTCGCGCAGCCTGAGCCGCCGCCCCGTCACCGGATCGTGATCATGCCCAAGCTGGTAGGCATCGCGTACTACGACGCGGTGAAGACCGGCATCGACGCCGCCGCCCGCGAGCTGCCCGATGTGTCGGTGACCTGGACCGGGCCGACGCAGGACCAGGTCGAGAAGCAGATCGAGATGATCGAGCGGCTCATCCCCACGAAACCGGACCTGATCGCGGTCGCGTCGAACGACCCGGTCGCGATCGCGCCGGTGCTGGCCAAGGCGCAGCGCGCCGGCATCCGCGTGATGAGCTGGGACGGCGACAGCCAGCAGCGCGAGTTCTTCGTCAACCTGGTGGACTTCGAGGAATTCGGCGCGCGGCTGGTCGAGTCCGTGGTGCGCGAGATCGGCCCCAAGGGCGACATCGCCCTCGTCACCACCAGCTTCACCGCGCCGAACCAGACCAGCTGGATCGACGCGATGAAGCGGACGATCTACCGCCAGCATCCGGAGCTGCGCATCGTCGACATCCGGCCCGCGGGCGAGAGCACCGAGGAGGCCTACCGGATCGCGCAGGACTACCTGAAGTCGATGCCCGGCCTGAAGGCCATCGTCGCCCTGGGCGCGCCCAACCTGCCCGGCGTCGCGCGCGCGGTCCGGGATGCGGGTCGCGTCGGCCAGGTGGCCGTCATCGGCAACTCGACGCCCAACCTGATGCGCGCTTTCCTCAAGGACGGCACGGTCCGCACCGTGCTGCTCTGGAACGCGCCGGACCACGGCTACCTCACCGTCTACTGCGCGCGCCAGCTGCTCACCGGCGGCCTGAAGGCGGGGCAGGCCTTCGACGCCGGCCGGCTCGGCCGCTTCACGCCGCGCAAGGACGCGATCAGCCTGCAGGTGGCGCTGCCCGTCATGGTGTTCACGAAAGACAACGTGGACCAGTTCAGGTTCTGAGGCGAGGACCGGCCGTGAAGGTCTCGACGCGACTCAACCTGCTGTCGCTGCTCATCGTGCTGGCGATGACGGCCCTGGTGCTGGGCGCGGCGGTGGTGTTCCTGCAGTCCGACCTGCGGCAGTCGCGCGAGCGCCTGATGCAGCTGGAACTGCAGGGCGCGACCCAGGCGATCCGGCAGCAGCTGTACCGCTCCGGCGTGCGCGCGGCCGCCCGGGAGGCCGAGGAGCAGCTGCGTCAGCTGCGCCAGAAGGAGGGCTTCGCCTCGGCCACGCTCTTCATCGTCGAGCGCAACGACCTGCGCGTCGTCTACCACCCGCAGGGGCCGATCGGCCAACGCGCCCGGCACGCCTTCGTCGCGGAGATGGTGCGGCAGGGGACCGGCTCGCTGGAGTACGACTATCTGGGCGACCGCCGCATGGCGGTGTTCCATGGGCTGGAGCCCGTCGGATGGGTGATCGGCGTGGCCGTGTCGCAGCAGGAGATGTACGCGCCGATGGTCCGGTTCATGCGGGCGATCGGTGGCATCACCTTCGTCGCCCTGTGCCTGGGGGGACTGATGGTCCACCTGTTCGGCCGCTGGCTGATGCGGCGCGTGCGCGTGGCGCTGGACTGCGTCGAGCGCATCGAGCACGGCGACCTGACGGCGCGGGTGGCGCAGGCGGGCGTCGACGACGAGATCGGCGAGCTGCAGCGCGGCATCAACGCGATGGCCGGGCGCATCGAGGAACGCACCGCCTCGCAGCACGAGGCGCAACAGGCCCTGAGCGCGAGCGAGACGCGCCTGCGCCGCGTGATCGAGTCCAGCATGATCGGCATCTTCTTCTGGGAGGTGTCGGGCGCGGTGACCGAGACCAACGACGCCTTCCTGGAGATCATCGGCTACACCCGCGAGGACCTGGAGGCGGGGCGCATCGACTGGACGGCGCTCACGCCGCCGGAGGAGGCCGAGGCCGACCGGCGGGCGATCGAGCAGCTGCGCGCCACCGGTCGCTGCGCGTCCTACGAGAAGCACTACCTCCACCGGGACGGGCACCGGGTGCCGGTGCTGATCGGCGGCGCGCTGCTGAGCGATTCGACCCGGCAGGGCGTGGCCTTCATCGTCGACCTCAGCGAGCGCCGCCAGGCCGAGGCCGACCGGCACGCGCGTCGCGTGGCCGAGGCGGCGAGCAGCGCCAAGAGCGAGTTCCTGGCCAACATGAGCCACGAGATCCGCACGCCGATGAACGCGATCCTGGGCATGTCCTACCTCGCGCTGCAAAGCGGGCTCAACCCGCAGCAGCACAACTACATCCAGAAGGTGCATGCCTCGGCCGAATCGCTGCTGGGGATCATCAACGACATCCTGGACTTCTCGAAGATCGAGGCCGGCAAGCTGGACATGGAGGCGATCCCGTTCAACCTGTCGGACGTGATGGACAACCTGGCCAACCTGATCGGGCTGAAGGCGGAGGAGAAGGGGCTGGAGTTGCTGTTCGTCGAGCCGCCGGAGTTGCCCGAGGCGCTGGTCGGTGACCCGTCGCGACTGGGGCAGGTGCTGCTGAACCTGGGCAACAACGCCGTCAAGTTCACCGAGCGCGGCGAGGTCGTCATCGGCGTGGCGGTGCTGGCGCGCGACGAAGCTTCGGTGCGCTTGCGCTTCGAGGTGAGCGACACCGGCATCGGCATGAGCGCGGAGCAGCAGGGCCGCCTGTTCGAGCCCTTCACCCAGGCGGACGCGTCGACCAGCCGGCGTTATGGCGGCACCGGCCTGGGCCTGGCGATCAGCCGCCACCTGGTGAGGCTGATGGGCGGCGAGCTCGAGGTCGAGAGCCAGCCGGGGCGGGGCAGCCGGTTCCGTTTCAGCGTGCGGCTGGAACTCGACGCGGCCGCCGACCGGAGCGCCGCGGCGGCGGGCCGTGCCGCGCCCGACCGGACCGGGCTGAAGGGCACGCGCGCGCTGATCGTCGACGACAACGCCTGCGCGCGCGAGGTGGTGGCGGCGATGACGCGCGCGCTCGGGCTGAAGGTCGACACCGCCGCGGAGGGGATGGAGGCGCTGCGCCAGGTGGCGCTCGCGGACGCGCGCGACGAGCCCTACGACCTGCTGCTGCTGGACTGGCGGATGCCCGGCATGGACGGCGTCATGTGCGCGCGGCTGCTGGCCGAGCGCGAGCGTCCACGCCATCCGACGCCGCCGGTGCTGATGCTGACGGCCTTCAGCCGGCACGAGGTGCAGCAGCAACTGGACGATCAAGGCGTGACGGTGGGGGCGCTGCTGACCAAGCCGGTGACGCCGTCGACCCTGTTCGACGCCTGCGCGACCGCGCTCGGACTGGCGGTGGCGCCGACGACGCGTCGCGCCCGGCGCGAGGAATCGCTGCAGGGGGACCGGGCGGCGCTCCGGGGCGCGCGACTCCTGCTGGTCGAGGACAACGCCTTCAACCAGGAGCTCGCGCTGGACGTGCTGGGGCGGGCCGGCATCGAGACGCGGGTGGCGGCCAATGGCCAGGAGGCGCTGGCGATGCTGGCCAGCCATCCCTTCGACGGCGTGCTGATGGACTGCCAGATGCCGGTGATGGACGGCTATGCCGCGACGCAGGCGCTGCGGCGGCAGCCGCAATGGCGCGACCTGCCGGTGATCGCGATGACCGCCAACGCGATGGTGGGAGACCGGGAGAAGGCCCTGGCGGCCGGCATGAACGATCACGTCGCCAAGCCGATCGACATGGAGGAGCTGTTCGCGACGCT
Source organism: Roseateles sp. 22389 (assembly GCF_052044995.1). Classification (NCBI taxonomy): domain Bacteria; kingdom Pseudomonadati; phylum Pseudomonadota; class Betaproteobacteria; order Burkholderiales; family Sphaerotilaceae; genus Roseateles; species Roseateles sp. 22389. Next base: position 98,055 of record NZ_JBQEOF010000019.1, on the reverse strand, counting down.
GGCTCGCTGGATCCGTCGGGATGCCGGGGCGGTGCGTGCCGGTGGGAAGGACGCTGCCGCGGGGAGCGGTCCGCCGGACCTGCCGGCGCTGCCGGGCGTCGACCTGAAGGTGGGGCTCGCCGGCATGATGGGCGACCGCGCGCTGTATCGGCGCCTGCTGCGCCTGTTCAGGGACCGAGAGACCGATTTCCTGCCGCGCTTCCTCGCCCTGCGCGCCGCGCACGACGCGGCGGCGATGCGGATGGCGCATGACCTCAAGAGCGCCGCGGCGGCGCTGGGCATGAAGGAGGTCCACGCCGCGGCGCAGGCGCTGGAGCAGGCGTGTCTGCGCGATGCGGACGAGGCCGCGCTCGGGCCACTGGCTCAGGCGGTCGATCGCGTGCTGACGCCCGTGCTGGCCGGGCTGCAGGCGCTGGGGGATGAGGCGGTGCCGTCGACCGGCGGGCGGCCGCGCGCTGGCGTCTGAGGCCTCGGACGCGCGCCTTCCGGCGGCCTTGTCGAGCACGAGCACGACGTCGCCGCGCTTCAGGCGGTCGAGCTGATTTGGGGCGTCATCAGAACTGATGATTTTTGGCCGGGATGTCTCTTGCAGAATTCAGAAGGGGCTGATGACAACTTGAAGGGAGGACAGTCGTGCATATTGCCGTCGTGCCGTTTCCAACTGCGAGGCGATTGGTTTCATGAAAATGCGATATCCCCCGCTTGTCGCATGCATGATGGCCGTGATTGGAGTTTTCGTCCATCCGTCGCATGCAATGGGCATTGACGCAACGGAGAGAGAGGCGTATTTCCAAGCAGTCGAAGCCTTCGTTGAGCTTCAACACCCGCCGCCCGGGTCCGATGCATCGCTTAGATGGTCGACTAGTCTCAAGGTGCTTGCACAGTCGAAAGCAAAAGTAGCCGACAGATATTTGGCAGACTTGGCGCTATTTAAGCTTGATGGAGAAGTCGGATCTGAATGGTCATGCGCAGCGTCGAAGCGCGCGAAGAACTTCTCAGTTCTTATGAATAAGCGGCTAGCGAGATTTGGGGGAGATAACAGTTGTGCGCAATTGGCTTCCGCGAGAAAGCTTGACGCACAGCAGCTTTGTGCTTCCAGGAAAGAGTTTGAGCGGCGTGTTGAGAAAACTCACCGCGTTCCCCAGCCGGGCGATGATGGGGCATGTTCGTAGCCTTTCCACGATCATCTCACTGGTGGTTACCGTCGCGCTTATCTTGGACGCTGCGGTGCTGTCCTCGCGACCCCTTCGGACTGGCCGAGGCGTCAACACCTTGCAGAGTCAAGACAGTGAAAATGATACATCTTCTACTTTTCAGCGCCTTGGGAATGGGAGGGCTCACGGTTGCCTGCGCGAAAGAACCGGAAAAGGTTGCCCCTCATCGAGTCTGTATTGGCGTCAACAAATGCATTGGCAGCATGTGGCCCCTGTCCGAGGTTGAAAATGCCTACGGCACGAGAGGGGTGGAGGTCGAAGACGGGATCAAGGAGGTGTGTATTCGGCGTGCCGGGGTTTACCTCCGACTGCAATACGGGCTGCGTTCCACTGGTGGTTTGAAAAGGCCAGCGGCCTTGGATGTTGCTTCCAACGGTCCCCCTGAAAACTGTAAGGCGGTTTCGGTTGAAGGCCCGGCCTTCGTCGTGAGCCCGGTTGCTCTTGGTGAATATGAGGATGACGTCAGGAGCGCTCTTGGCGAGCCGGACGAGGTATGGGAGCCGCAGACCAGTTCCCATGGAATTCTTCCCGGCGAGCGAGGATTCGTCTATGGCGGTCCGGAAAACGCCTTCGTGCTCGTCGTACTCCGAGAGCGCCGAGTAGTGCGAGTCGCTGGCTCCCTTTCGCCGTAAACCGCCGTTTGCCCTGCGATTCGGCCGCATATCTTTCCCGTTGCCGCTCTCTCCCATTGTGGGCATGGGCCCGGCGGGTTTGTGTACCCGCCGAATGGATGAACGGAAATCCGAATTCCTCAGCGCCCGCTCGCCTCGATCCGAATTTCATCCGCGCGGCAGGTGCCGCCGCCACTGCCGCCGGGCTGGTCACCGAGGAGCTGCTTCAGTGACCCGCCCGCCTGGTAATCACGCGGCAGCTTCACCTGGATCTCCGTCAGGTATTGCCCCGAGCACATCAGCTTGACGCTGTCCCGGTACGCGTCGCTGCCGGTCTCGGCCTTCAGCTTGTCGTAGAACGCGCGCTTGGAAATCGACCCGCCGATGTTCTGCCGGATGTACTGCCCGACGCCCGAATCGTTGAACTGCTTCACCAGGTCCACCGCGCGGCGGAAGTACGCGTCCGGATTCATCGCCTGGCAGGTGCCGTGCTTGCGCCACTCGTGCTCGCCGAAGTCCTTCTCGTACAGGAAATTCGGCATCCACGGCCCGATGTAGGCGACCGTCTCCTTCGACAGCGTCATCGGCGCCGTGCTGCAGTTGCCGTAGCTGATGCCGCATTGCTGGCGGTTGGGCCACAGCCCGTGCAGCGTCAGGTTGCTGACCTTGAGCTTGCCGCTCTCCATCGCCTCGCATTCCGGCTTGCCGCGCTTGCCGCCCGCCGTCCATTCGCAGAAGCCGGGCTGCCACGACATCGCCAGCACGAAGCTGTCGTATTCGTTGGCCGTGGAGCACATGCCGCCGCGGCCCGACATCGACGGCCCGTTGCCCTCGGCCGGCGCGCGGCCGGACTTCGCCGGGGCGGAGACTTCCGAGCCGCCGCTCGCGTTGCCGCAGTCGTTCTGCACCCAGCGTTCGGACGGCCGCGCGCCCGGCACCTGCACGCGGGTCCAGCCCGCGTCATGCGTCTCCAGGATCGTGTAGCCGGTGCCCGGCGACAGCTTCGCGCCGTCGGGATTGGTGCTCTTGCGGAAGGACTGGAAGGCCTCGCAGGCGCGCGAGGCGGTGAAGGTGCCGCTGGCGGGCGCCGCCCAGGCCGAGGGCAGGGCGCAGCAGGCGAGCGAGAGGAGCGTCGAGTGAAGAACGGAGCGGAGAGCGAGGCGCATGGGCATCCAGCGGGCTGAAACGACAGCCGGCTTTGTACGTCATCTCGCCGCTCCCCGGGATTCCGCCTGGCTCAGGGGAAGCCTCAGAACCCGATCTCCCACGGCGGCGTGGGTCCGAAATGGCGAGCCAGGAAGTCGGTGAACAGCCCGACCTTCCTGGACAGGGCACTCGAAGGCAGCGCGACGGCGTGGATGCCGATGTCGCGTTCGGCGCGGTCGCGCAGGATCGGCACCAGGCGCTCCGCCTTCAACTCCTCGCCCAGCATGAAGCTGGGCATGCGCACGATGCCGGCACCGGCGACGGCGGCGCTTCGCAGCAGCAGTGCGTTGTTGCTGCGGATGGGGCCGCTCACCGGCACCTCCTCCGGACCGTCCGGCCCGTTGAACGTCCATGCTTCCGGCCGGCGCTCGTGCAGGTTGATCAGGCAGACATGCCGCCGCAAGTCGCCCGGGACGAGCGGCATGCCGTGCGCGCGCAGGTAAGAAGGGGCGGCGCAGGTGACCTGGCTGCAGACCGCGATCCGCCGCACCACCAGATCGACATCGACCTCCCCGCCGACACGGATCGCCAGATCGAAATCGCCGTCCGTCAAGTCTGCGTACAGGTTGCCCAAGGTCACCTCGAACGCGAGCCGCGGATGCTGCGCCTGGAATGCCGCGACGGCGTCGGCCAGGTGCAGACCGCCGAACATCACCGGCGCGGTGATGCGCAGCGCGCCTTGCGGCTGGACATGTTCGTCGGCCGCCTGCCGATCGGCTTCATCCACCTCGGCGAGGATGCGGCGGCAGCGCTCGTGGTAGCTCCGTCCGGCGCTGGTCATCGTGATCTTGCGCGTCGTGCGCAACAGCAGCCGCACGCCCAAGCGCTCCTCGAGCGCCCGCACATGCTTGCCCACCATGCTGGCCGACAGCCCGCACGCGTCGGCGGCCTTCGTCAGGCTGCCCAGCTCGCCGATGCGGACGAAGACTTCCATGCTTGTCAGCCGATCCATCGATTGCCTACTCCAGGTGCGTTCTGTGATCACCGGCGCTGTCTTGATGGGGCCCGGCTCCGCCATCAACATGGCGGGGCCGCATCCTAGCGATGTGGCGTGAAGCGCCCGTCAAGTCCGGCGGGCGCTCGACGGAAATCTTGCGATGAGAGAAAGAACCGACATGCTTCAGAGTCTCCCGCGGCGCCGTGCCGCGATCGCCACGATCGCTGCATCGTGCGCCGCGCTTGCGTCCGCCCTGCTCATGCCGGAGCACGCCCGGGCCGCCACCGCGGCGCCGGCCCCGCTGGCCGAGGAAAGCAAGCCGCTCGACACGCTCTATGACGAAGCGCTTGCCGAAGGCGGCGAACTCGTGGTCTATGCGGGCGGCGACGTCCCTGCCCAGCAGGCGGGCACCGTCAAGGCCTTCCAGGCCCGGTTTCCCGGCATCCATCTGACGATGGTGGTGGACTACAGCAAGTACCACGACGTGCGCGTTGACAACCAGTTCGCCAACGGCCGGCCGGTGCCCGACGTGGTGCAGCTGCAGACGCTGCAGGACTTCCCGCGCTGGAAGCAGCAGGGGCGCTTGCTGTCCTACAAGCCCGCCGGCCATGCCAAGGTGCATGGAGATTTCAAGGATCCGGACGGCGCATGGACCGCCATTGGCGTGATCGCCTTCAGCTACCTGTACGACCCGGCCGCGACCGGCGGCGCGGCGCCCGCCTCGCCGAGGGACCTGGCCGATCCGACATGGCGGGGCAGGATCGCGTCTTCCTATCCCAATGACGACGACGCCGCGCTGTTCCTCTACAAGCTCTACGCCGACGCGTATGGCTGGGACTGGATCCACAGGCTGGCGGCGCAGGACGTCCAGTTCGGCCGCGGCACGCAAAGTCCCGGCGAGGCGGTGCAGGGGCATCGGGCATCGATCGGCATCGCCGGCTCGGGATCACTCACGGCGCCGCCCGATGCGCGGGTCAAGTGGGTCGCTCCGCCAGGGGAGCCTTTCCTGGCATGGGGACAGCGGGCGGCGATCCTGAAGGCGGCGCCACACCCGGCCGCGGCCAAGCTCTACATGAACTGGCAGCTCTCGGCCGAGCGCCAACAGGCGGCCTACAACGGCTGGTCGGTGCGGACGGACATCACGCCGGCCGGCGGGCTGCCGCCGATCTGGACCTATCCCAACGCGCATATCGCCGACTTCGTCGCCTTCATGGAGGACCGCGCCGAAGTGGAACGCTGGCGCCAGACCTTCACCACCTATTTCGGCGAGGTGAAGGGCGAGCCCAGTCCCGGCTGGTTCGGGCCCGGGTGGAAGCCCGCCGCCCGTTGAGGTCGACGGCGCGGAGCTGCCGGCGAGGAAGCAGCCTCAGAACCCGATCGACACCCCCAGCCCCAGCACCCAGTCGGGCGTCTGCTTCGTCAGCCCCCGGTTGAGCGAGGCATCGAGCTGCACGCGGCGGTCGACCAGCCAGGTGACGCCGGTGCCGGCCGAGACGCTGCGGCCGCCGTTGCGCGTCGATGCGAGCTGGTCGCCGGCGATCTCGACGTAGCCCTTCCAGCGCTCGGCGATCGGCCAGCCCAGCGAGGCGCCCAGGATGCCGCCGACGAAATGACCGCCGTCCTCGCGCCGGTCACGGTACAGCCCGCCGATCACGCCGGCCGACCAGTCGCGTGGCAGGTCCCATTCCGCCGTCAGCCGCAGCGACGGCCGCAAGCCCTGGCCCCGGAACGCCGCCGAGCCGCTGTCCATGTCCATGTGCAGCAGCCACGCCAGCCCGGGCTTGCCGCGTTCGCCGTCGCTGTCCTGCAGGTGCCACTTCACGCCGAGCGCCGTGTCGGCCCAGCCGCTCGCGCGCGTCGTGCCGTCGGCGTCGGTCGCGCGCAGTCGCTGGTAGCCGTCGGTCTCGACGCGGAACTCCCAGTCCTCGGTGAAGCCGAAGCGCAGCAGCGTCGGCGTCGACCACAAGCGGCTGCGAACGCCGTCGCTCTTGTCGCGCTGGTAGCCGATGCCGGTCTCCAGCAGCGCGCGGCCCTGGCCGACGGTACTGCTCGATTCGACGATGCCGGGCTGGTCGGGCTCGATGGCGTCGGCATCGTCGGCCGCCCAGGCGGACATCGATGCGGCGGCGATCAGCAGGGCGGCGGTGCCGCCGCGCAGCAGGCTGGAGGTCATGTCGCAGGCTCCCTGTCGGTTCGAATCACTGACCGCCGCTGCGCTCGCCGCCCATCCACCAGGAAGGGGGCACGCCGGAGGCCCCGGGCGCTCCCGGGACGGCGCCAGACGCCGCGTCGGACGCCGGCAGCGGCGGCGGCATCGGTCCGATGGTCTTCAGCCCGGCGTCGCCGGCGAATTCGCTGTACACCCAGTCCGGTCCATACGGCCCTTCCTCCTGCACCAGCCCGCCGTCCTTGGGCGGCTCGATCTCAGAAGGCTTGATGTCCCGCAGCGCCACGGCCATGTAGTCGATCCACGCCGGCAGCGCGACGCCGCCGCCGGTCTCGCTGGCGCCCAGGCTGCGCGGCTGGTCGTAGCCGATCCAGACCACCGTCGCCACGCGGCGCTGGAAGCCGGCGAACCAGGCGTCCACCGCGTCGTTGGTCGTGCCGGTCTTGCCGTACAGGTCGTAGCGCTTGAGCGACTGGCTCGCGCGGTAGGCCGTGCCGCGGATCGCCACCTCGCGCAGCAGCGAACCGGTGATGAAGGCATTGCGCTCGCTGATCGCGCGGCGCTCGTCGGTGAGCTTCTCCGGCTCGGCCTCGAACAGCACCTGGTTCTGCGCGTCGACGATCTTCGTCACCAGCAGCGGCTTGAGCAGGTAGCCGCCGTTGGCGAAGACCGAATACGCGCTGGCCATCTGCAGCGGCGTCACCGAGCCCGAGCCCAGCGCCAGCGTCAGGTTCTCCGGCTGCTTGTCGACATCCAGGCCGAACTTGCCGGCCCAGGCGCGGCCGCGCGCCGGCGTCAGCTGCTCCAGCACCCGGATCGTGACCATGTTCTTGGACTTGGCCAGGGCCTGGCGCAACGTCATCGGACCATCGAAGTTGCCGTCCGAGTTGCGCGGGCTCCAGTCGCCCACCGAGATCGGCGCGTCGTCCACCAGCGTCGCCGGGCTGGCGCCGTTCTCCATCGCCGCCGAGTAGATGAAGGGCTTGAAGCTGGAGCCCGGCTGGCGCCAGGCCTGCGTCGCGTGGTTGAACTGGTTGCGGTTGAAGTCGAAGCCGCCCACCAGCGCCAGGATCTTGCCGCTGTCGGGCTCGACCGAGACCAGCGCGCCCTCGGCCTCCGGCGACTGCGTCACCGCCCAGGCGCCCTTGGGGAACTCCTTGGTCGGGTTGCCGCGCAGCACCCGGACGATGGCGCCGCGATGGATGCGCAGCTCCGGCTTGGCCTTGGCCGACAGCGCCGACTGCACCGAGCGCAGGCCATCGCCCTTGATCTCGATGTCCTCGCCATCGGCCAGCGTCGCCTGGAGCCGGTTGGCCGCGACCTGCGTCACCACGGCGGCGCGCAGGTCGTCGTTGTCGGGATGCTCGTTGAGCGCCTGCGCGATCGCGGTGTCCTGGTCCTGCGCGTCCATGCCCTCGGGCAGGTCGACCTCGCCCTCCGGGCCGCGCCAGGCCTTGCGGCGCTCGTAGTCCATCAGCGTGCGGCGCAGCGCCTTGTACGCGGCGACCTGGTCGTCCATGCGCAGCGTCGTCGTCACCCGCAGGCCGCGGCTGTAGGCCTCGTCGCCGTACTGGGCGTGGACCACCTGCCGCACCATCTCCGCGGCGTACTGGCCGTAGGGCAGCCGCTGCTCCTGCGCGCTGCGCAGCCGGACCGGCTCGTCGCGCGCCTGCTGCGCCTGCGCCGGCGTGATCATCCCCACGTCCACCATCCGCTGCAGCACCACCGCCTGGCGGCGCTGCGCGCGCGGCAGGTTCATGATCGGGTTCGCGTAATAGGGGTTCTGCGGCAGGCCCGCCAGCATCGCGGTCTCGCCGATCGACAGCTCCTTCAGCGGCTTGCCGTAGTACGCATGCGCGGCCGCCTCGAAGCCGTAGGCCCGCTGACCCAGGTAGATCTGGTTCATGTAGACCTCCAGGATCTTGTCCTTGGACAGCTGGCTCTCGATCTTGAAGGCCAGCAGGATCTCGACGAACTTGCGGGTGTAGAGCTTCTTCTTGGTCAGGTAGAGGTCGCGCGCCAGCTGCTGGGTGATGGTCGAGGCGCCCTGGCTGCGCGACGAGAACAGGTTGGCCAGCGCCGCCCGGAAGATGCCGGTGAACGAGACGCCCTGGTGCTCGTAGAAGCTGGCGTCCTCGACCGCCAGCAGCGCCTGCTGCATGGTCTTGGGGATGCGGTCCAGCGGCAGGTAGCTGCGGCGCTCGGCGCCGAACTCGGCCAGCAGCTGGCCGTCCTCGGTGTAGACGCGCAGTGGCTGCTTGGGGTTGTAGTCGGTCAGCCGGTCCAGGTCGGGCAGGCCCGGCCAGACCACCGCCGCCGCGCCCGCCAGCAGCAGCACCACGGCCAGCACGCCCGCGCCCGACCAGACCGCGATGCGCTTCCACGCCGGGAGCGTGCGCAGCGAGGCGCGCATCGGCGCGGTGCGGCGCCACAGCGCCTGGAAGAAGCCGGCCACGGCCGTGGCGACGGTGCGAGCGAATTGAGCGAGCTGCTGCATGCGGGGCGCCGAGTTCAGGTCGGCGGATTATCGTCAGACATGCTGGCCTGTCCGGGGCCGCGTGCGGACGGCAACAATCCGTACACGGGAGACACACGAACCGCGTACGGCCGCGCGGCGGGCGGCATCAACCGATCCGCAGGTCCAGCGTCAGGAACACCAGCGCGTTGAGCGCGAAATGCAGCGCGATGGCGAGCTCGATGCGGGCGCTCAGCGCATAGGCCAGGCCGTAGCCGAGCCCGGCCAGCATCGCCAGGCCGACGTAGAGCGGCCCGCCGGCCGCGTGCGCCAGGCCGAAGAGCACCGCCGCCAGCAGCACCGGCAGCCAGCCGTTGACGGTCCGCAGGTCGGTGCCCAGGCGCCGCGCCAGCAGTCCCTGGATGACGCCGCGGAAGGCGGCTTCCTCGGCGACGCAGGTCAGGAACAGGTTGGACGCCAGGAACAGCCCGGCGTTGTCCGGCCAGCGCAGCGTCGGCCGGCCCAGGCCGCCGGCCACCGCCAGCAGCCAGGGCAGCGCCAGCGTCGCCGCGACCGTCGCCCAGAGCGCGACGGCCGGCAGGCCGGGTGCGACTGCGGGCGCGAGCCCGACGCCCTCGGCGCGGCGCCGCTGCTGCGCGGCCAGCACCGCCAGCATCAGCATCCCGGCCACGCCCTTGTCGAAGTTGAGGTAGCGCAGCGTCGGCGGGCGCGTGTCCGAGGCCGCCACCAGGTAGGTCGGGTTCAGGAAGCCCGGCAGCAGATGCAGCGCCAGCGCCAGGCCGATGACCAGCATCAGCGCCATCAGCACCGCCTCGCGCCGGGGCCGGTGGCGCGCGGCGATCGCCATCCAGGCCAGGGCCGCCATCGCGGCCACCGGCACGAGCGCGGCGATCGTCAACTGGCCGTGGATCTGTCCGGCGGTGACCGCCATGATCAGCAGCGACAGCCAGGGCCACGGGGCCCTCACCGGCAGCAGGGTGGCGAGGATCGACAGGCACAGGAGCAGGTGGCTGAGCGGCATCTCGGGTCTTCGTCCGATCTTGGGGGGAGGGCGCGGGGGCGGTTCCCCCCGAAGTTCCCCCCTCGGAAGGCCCACGCCAGGGCGCCGAAGTATCCATGAGGTCTGAGGTATCGTGCCGCCCCATGCATGAGATGACTTTCTACTGGCACGACTACGAGACCTTCGGGCGCGTGCCGCGCCGCGATCGCCCGGCGCAGTTCGCCGGCATCCGCACCGATGCCGAGCTGAACGAGATCGGCGAGCCGCTGATGGTCTATTGCCAGCCGCCCACCGACGCGCTACCCGATCCCGAGTCCTGCCTGCTGACCGGCATCCTGCCGCAGACCTGCGCCGAGCACGGCCTGCCCGAGCACCGCTTCGCCGCCGACATCCATGCCGAGCTGTCGCGCCCCGGCACGGTGGGCCTGGGCTACAACACCATCCGCTTCGACGACGAGGTCACCCGCTTCCTGTTCTGGCGCAACCTGATCGATCCCTACGGCCGCGAGTGGCAGAACGACTGCGGCCGCTGGGACCTGCTGGACGTCGTGCGCTGCGCCTACGCGCTGCGGCCCGAGGGCCTCCAGTGGCCGCGGCACGAGGACGGCCGGCCGTCCTTCAAGCTGGAGCACCTGACTGCCGCCAACGGCCTGGCCCACGAGGCCGCGCACGACGCGCTGTCCGACGTGCGTGCCACCATCGCGCTGGCGCGGCTGATCCGGCAGGCGCAGCCGCGGCTGTGGGACTTCTGCCTGAAGCTGCGCCGCAAGGACGCCGTCTGGGCCGAGATCGGCACCAACCGGCCCTTCCTGCACGTGTCGGGCATGTACGGCCCGGAGCGCGGCTGCATCGCGCTGGTGTGGCCGCTGGCGCCGCATCCGACCAACAAGAACGAGCTGATCGTCTGGGACCTGGGCAGCGATCCCGCGGAGCTGCTCGGCCTCGACGCCGAGGCGATCCGGCTGCGCCTCTACACCAAGCAGGAGGCCCTGCCCGAGGGCGTGACGCGGCTGCCAATCAAGACCATCCATGTCAACAAGTCGCCGATCGTGATCTCGTCGCTGAAGATCCTGTCGCCGGAGATGGCCGCCCGCTGGGGCCTGGACATCGCCCGCGGCCTGGCGCATGCGGAGCTGCTGGCTGCCCGCGGCCGCGAACTGGCGGAGCGCTGGCCCCAGGTGTTCCAGCGCCCGGCCGGCGAGGGCGGCGTCGACGTGGACGAGGACCTGTACGGCGGCTTCGTCTCCAACGACGACCGGCGCGCGCTCGAGCGGCTGCGCGGGCTGTCGCCCGAGGCGCTGGCCGATCGCGTCGCGCAGGGCAAGGTCGCGTTCGAGGACGGGCGACTGGAGGAAATCCTGTTCCGTTACCGCGCCCGCAACTTCCCGGACAGCCTGAACGGCGACGAGGCGGCGCGCTGGGAGCACCACCGCGCGGCGCGGCTGCACGCGGGCGAGGGCGGGGCGCAGACGCTGGAGGCCTTCTTCGAGCGCATCGACACGCTGGCCCAGGCGGCGGAGGAGTCGGAGGACGAGCGCGCCGGGGAGATCCTGTCGGCCCTGTACGACTGGGCGGAGCAGATCGCACCGCCGCCACCCTGATGCCGCCCTGGGCGACGCCGCCCCGAAGCGACCGTCCGGCGCCGGAACGGGGGCCTGTCCGGGGTTCCCAGGCCTGATCAAAACAGGTACACCTGCGCCATACGCCAGGAGACGACATGCAATCCCAACACGACGCCGCCGACCCGATCGCCGCCCGCATGCGGGCCTTGCTGGTGCGGGCGCCGCTGGCCGTGGCCTTCGTGGCCGCCGGCCGATTCGAGGTGGTCAGCGAGCATTTCAACCACCTGTTCGGACATGGGGACGACACCGACCTGAGCGGCACCGACCAGCGCGGCTCGGTCGTGTCCGACGCCGCCCACCAGGCGCTGCAGACCCGCATGGGCACCGCCTTCGGCGCCGGGCGGCCGCTGGACGAGGAAGTCGAGTTCGTGCGCCGTGACGGGTCACGCTTCTGGGGCCGCCTGCAGGCCACGCCGGTGCACTGGGAACAGCCGGCCGGCGAGGCGATGTGGATCGTCGAGGACGTCACCGCCGCCCGCCAGCAGCGCTTGCAGCCGACCTGGTCCGCCAAGCACGACGAGGTCACCGAGCTCGCCAACCGCCGCGAGATGGAGCGCCGCCTGGCCGAGCATGTCGGCAGCCGTCGCCATGAGCCGGTGTCGGTGCTGTTCGTCGACATCGACCGCTTCACCGAGGTCATCCAGGGCATGGGCGCCGAGGTCGCCGACCACTTCCTGTACGGCCTGGGGCAGATGCTGATCACCAAGGTGCGAGCGTCGGACACCGTCGCCCGGATGGAGAACGATCACTTCGTCGTGCTGCTGCCCGATTGCGACCAGCACTACGCGCAGATCGTGGCCGAGAAGATCCGCTCGTCGATCGCCAGCTTCCGGCTGCGCTGGGGCCTGCACCGGGCGCGGGTCAAGGCCAGCCTGGGCGTCGTGCAGTTGCAGCCCTCGCTGGACACGGTCGATGCGGTGCTGGGCGCCGGTCAACTGGCCTGCACCGAGGCCAAGGCCTCGGGCGGCGACTCGGTCCGCGTGTTCATCTCGAGCGGGAGCTTCGAGGAACTGGCGGGCGCCTGAGGGCGCCGGGCGCGCCAGCCGGCTGGGGCCAGCCGCTCGCGCGGCCCGAGGACGGACCCCGCGCGGCGGGCGGTGATCCGGCGGATTTGGGCGAATAGCGGATCGGCAATCAAAAGAAATGGCGGGGAAAGCCATTTCTTTTCTAAAGATCGCTCGGAATCTGCCGATGACGGCGGCATGCCCGCGCGCTTGAGGCCGGGTTACTGGAAAGAAACCCATGTCCACCGTCAGCCTGTCGACCGCCTTGTCCGGGATGTCCGCCGCCAATGAACGGCTGCGGGCGTCGGCGAACAACATCGCCAATGTCGCCACGCCGGGCTACCACCGCGAGCGCATCGAGGCCGAGACCGCCGCCGACGGCAACGGCGTGACGACCCGGGTGGAGAAGCTGCCCACCCCGGGCGAGGACCTGGCGACCGACCTGGTCGAGCAGAAGTCCGCCACCTATGCCTACGTCGCCAACCTGCGCGTGCTGCAGACGCAGCTCCGCGCGGAAGGCGCGCTGCTCGACATCCACGTCTGAGCCCCGCCCGGGCGCCTGAGCGCCCAGTGAGGGCGTCCAGTCAGGGCTTCAGGTCAGGGCGCTAGCTCGAACAGCGACGAACCGTCGCCGTTGTCCTTCACCTGCCGCACCTGCGGCGTCTCCTTCAGGTGGGCGAGCGCCCCGTTGCCCGAGACGAACTGCATCGCCACGCCCGGCACCGGCCGGATGCGCCAGGACGGCGCCGCCACCGCCGCGCTCAGCGAGGGCTGGGCGGCCAGGAAATGGGCCACCGCCTCGCGGGTCTCGTCCGGCGCGTCCACGACGACCTTGTCCGCCGCCAGCGCCGGGAAGTGGCCGCCGCCGTAGGCGCGGTAGTTGTTGGTCACGACCAGGAAGTCGGCGCGCTCGTCCAGCGGCTGGCCGCGCCAGCTCAGGTTCACGACGCGGTGGCCGTCGCCCTGGCGCTGGCCGTCCTTGTCGAATCGCGCCGGCTGGGTCAGGTCCAGCTCGTAGCGCAGCGCCCCATCCTGGCCGAGCATCATGTCGAAGTTGAAGCTGGGATAAGCGGCATCGACGAGGTCCTGCCGCGCCGGCCCCTGCGGATCGATGCGGCGGAACTGGCCGGCGGACATCTCCAGCCAGTCGCGCACCTGGGCGCCGGTGAGCTTCACCACCTTGATGGTGTTGGGGTAGACATACAGGTCGGCCACGTGCTTGATCGCGACCGGTCCGGCGGGGATGTCGGTGTACTGCGTCCAGCCCTGGCGGCCGCCCGACTTGAACGGCGCCGCCGCGCTGAGCATCGGCAGCTGCTCCAGCGCCGTGCCCTGGACGGCCTTGCGCGCATAGGCCAGCTGCGCCTGCGCGACCAGCCGCACCGCGCTGCCGTCCAGCACCTGCGAGAAGTAGCTGTGGATCGGCTGGTCGGCGACCGCGACCTGGCTGCGGACGTAGTCGAGGGTCGCCTGGTGTTCCTGGGCGATGACGACGGCCGGCATCGGGTCGGCGTCCGCCAGGGGCCGGCGCGCGGCGCGGTCGAAGATCGGCCGCAGGCTGGACTGGCTGTCCGCGACCCGCCAGCGCGCGCCGGGGGCAGCCTGGCCGGTGGACCGCAGCGTCAGGTCGACGACGCCCAGGTGATCACCCCAGCGCCCCGGCATCACCGCCGGCGTGCCGTACAGCCGGCCCTTGGCCAGGTCCACGCCGGGGTAGCCGGCGAAGCCCGGGCCGGGGAACTCGGTGTGCGCATGGCCCAGCAGCAGCACGTCCACGCCCTTCACCCGCGCGAGCTGGGCGGCCATGTTCTCGGACAGCCGCGGCAGCTCGGTCCGGTCGATGCCGGTGTGGGCGATGACCACGACCAGGTCGGCGCCGCGCCGGCGCAGCGCCGTGACCTGCTCGGTGGCGGCTTCCACCATGTCGCGCACCCGCACCTTGCCGGCCAGGTGCTGGCGGTCCCATTCCAGGATCTGCGGCGGCGTGACGCCGACCACGCCGATCTTGAGCGCATGGGCCTGGCCCGCCTCGTCGCGCATCTCGCGCTCGAGCATCACGCTGGGCGTGAAGGCGTGGCGGTGGCCGTCGGCCTCCATCACGTTGGCGTTCAGATAGGGGAAGGCCGCGCCGGCGATGGCCTGGCGCAGGAAGGGCAGGCCGTAGTTGAACTCGTGGTTGCCGAGGTTGGCGGCGTCCACGTCCAGCAGGTTCAGGATCTTGTAGGCCGGGTGGACCTGATCCGCCGCGAGCGGCCGGACCCGGGCCACGACATCGCCCAGCGGATTGCCCTGCAGCAGGTCGCCGTTGTCGAACAGCAGGCTGTTGGGCGCCTCGGCGCGGGCGCGATGGATCAGCGTGATGGTGCGAGCCAGGCCGAACTCCTGGACCGGCCGGTCCTGGTAGTAGTCGTAGCTCAGCAGGTTCATGTGGATGTCGCTGGTCTCCAGCACGCGGAGCTTGAGCTCCGCCGCGGACAGCGGCATCGACACGACCGACAGGGCCGAGGCGGCGACCAGGCCCAGCGCCGCGAGGGCGCGCATCGTGCGCGTGCGCATGCGGCTCAGGCCCAGTCGGTGCCGGCGACCAGCAGGTCCAGCGCGCGCCGGAAGCCCTCGGCGTCGATCGCGTCGAAGCGCGCGGGCTCGGGGCTGTCGAGGTCGAAGACCGCGCGCAGCGCGCCGCCCGCGACCACCGGCAGCACCAGCTCCGAACGCGAGGCCGCGTCGCAGGCGATGTGGCCGGGGAAGGCGTGGACGTCCTCGACCAGCTGGATCTCGCGCGTGCGGGCGCAGGCGCCGCACACGCCGCGGCTGAACGGGATGCGCACGCAGGCGACCTTGCCCTGGAACGGGCCGAGCACCAGCTCCTGGTCGTTCTTCGGGTTCACGAGGTAGAAGCCGGCCCAGTTCAGCGTGGGCACGGCGTTGAACACCAGCGCGGCGAACTGGGCGAGGTTGGCGATCGCGTCGCGCTCGCCATGCAGCAGCGCCTGCGTCTGCGCGACCAGGGTGTCGTAGGAGGCCCGCTTGGCCTCGGGGCTGGTCATGTCCAGCAGCGGGGTGGGTTCGAAGCTCATGGGGCGGGATTGTGGCGGGAGTCGCCGATCCCGCTCCCGCGTCGGGGCGATCCCCGGCTTCACCCAGGGCGACCCCATGGGCACCCCGGGGTCACCTGGCGCTCACCCCCAGAGGGCGGGCTTGTTCACCATCAGGTAGAAGACCACCAGCACCGCGAGGAAGGCCGGGTAGCCCAGGCCCTCCCACCAGTGGGCGTAGCGCCAGTAGAGCGCCGGCAGCGGCTGGCCGCTGGCCAGCGCGGCGTCCGCCATCTTCGAGAGCTGGATCTGCAGCCACACCACCGGCAGCCAGCAGGCGCCCGCCAGCAGGTACAGCCCGATCGACAGCGCCAGCCAGGGCGTGTCCAGCGTCCAGCCCGCCTGCATCGCCAGCCACACGCCGGTGAGCGGCTGCACGATCACCGCCGGCGTGGTGAACCAGTAGTCCGCGCGCTTGACCAGCCGCGCCACCACCGCCTGCGCGGCGATGGAGCCGCTGCGGTTGGCGAAGAACAGGTAGAAGGCCGAGCCGAAGCCGGTGCCGGCCAGCAGCACGCTCGAGACGATGTGCAGCCACTTGATGACGAGATAGGTGTTCATGGTGTTTTCCCCCGAGGTCTTGTTGTTGGATTTCCAAGCCTGCCGCCGGACTGCGACAGGCCTCAGGCCGGCGCGTCCTCGTCGAGGATCAGCAGCAGGATCGCGATCGGCAGGTTCTTGGTCAGGCTGCCCAGCGGATCCAGCCACAGCGTGGGCAGGATCACCGTCGCCACGGCGGTCATCAGCAGCATCACCGCCCCGGCCAGCCGGTAGACCCAGCGGCGGTGCCAGCGCCACATCGCCAGGCCGATCAGCAGGTCGGCCAGCGCGCCCGCCACGATCACCGGCGCGATCCAGGCCTCGGGCGTGCCGGCGGACACCATCAGCGCGCGGCTCTGGCCGTCGAGCCCGATCAGGCTGACCACGCCGGTGGCGAGCCACAGCGCGATCAGTCCCGCGCGCGCCACGACCCGGGTGCGCCGGTGGCGGAAGTTCACTCGCCCGATGCCCATGCGGCCTCCACGAATCGTTCGATCGGAACGGCCGGGCGCCCGAGCACGCGCTCGAAGGCGGCGGCGTCGCCGATGTTGTCCTGCTCCAGCAGTGCCAGGGCTTCGCTGCTCCAGGGCTGGGCGCTGACCAGGTCGCCCAGCCGGGCGCTCCAGCGGCTGGGTGCGTCCGGCAAGGGCAGCACCCGCGCGGGCGCATGGCCGTGCTGGCGGCGCAACTCGCCGATGAAGGCCGACAGGCTGAGCGCGCGCGGACCGACGGCGGTGACGAGCTCGGGCCCGCCGTCCTGCACCAGCCGCAGCACCGCCTGCGCGACGTCCTGCACCGCGACCGGCTGGACGCGCGCCTGGACCGCCGCCCGGGGCAGTACCAGCAGCGGCAGCCGGGCCAGGTTCATGAACAGCGCCGCGCTGGCGCCGCCGCGACCGAAGACGATGCTCGGGCGCAGCACGGTGGCGTCGAGGCGGCCCTGCGCGCGCAGGCGCAGCAGGGCCTCGTCGGCGGCGCGCTTGGTGGTGGCGTAGCGGGTCGGGCTGTGCGCCACGCCATTGGCGGAAATCTGGATGACCCGCGCGACGCCGGCCCGGGCGCAGGCCTCGAAGAGCGCGGCCGGCGCCTCGTGGTGGACGGCCTCGAGCCGGCGGCGCGGTGTGTCGCGCAGCAGGCCGACCGCATTCACGACGGCATCGAAGCCGGTGACGCGAGGCAGCCAGACTTCGGGGCTGAGGTCGCGCTGGAAGTCCTGCGTGCGGGAGTCCCCGGCGGTGACCGATAGGCCGGCCTCGCGCAGCGCGCGCACGACGCGCCGGCCGACGAAGCCGCTGGCGCCGCAGACCAGGACGGAGCGGATCGGAGCGGCGCTCATGACGCGACTCCGGCGGGGCGGTCCGACGTAGCCTCCGTGGCCGACGTTGCCGGCGCGGCCGAGGCCTCGTTCGCCGGGCCGTCCGGCCGCGTCGAAGCCGCCTGTTCGGACGCGATCGAGCACGCACCGGCATGGCAGGCCGAGGCGCCGGCGCGGCGCTCAGCGGCACGGCGCAGCGCGGTCTCGAGCACCAGCCGCGCGAGCGGCTTCGGCACCAGGTAGCGATGGCGCGCGACCAGCGGGTAGGCGTGGTCGAACAGCCAGCGCAGGCCCGGCAGTTCGGTGAAGCGGACCAACCCGTCGAGCTGGACGCCGCGGTAGGCCAGGCGCAGCACTTCCGAGCCCGTCGACAGGCGCCCGTCGCCCCGCACGCCGTGGAGGGTGCCCATCAGCGCCGGCATGTCGGTGCCGGCCGGGAAGGCCGTGAAGCCCGGCTCGGAGATGTCCACGAAGCGGAGCAGCCCGGCCGTGTTGCGCAGCATCAGGTTGCGCATCTCGCCGTTGCAGATCGGGCAGGCGCCGTCGAAGTAGAGCGTCAGCGGGTAGGCGTCTGGGTCGCGCTGGATCGCATGCCGGTCGGATTCGGGGGTGAAGCGCATCACATCCTCCTTCGTTGCTCGATATTTCAGTAAAGACAGAAATTCATTGCCAAAAAAAGGGGCGGATCAGGATCCGTCCCCGCGCACGAAGCGCTGCACGCTGGCGCCGAGCTTGAGCACCTTCTCCAGCGTCGACGGCGACAGCCGCATCATTTCCTCCGACCAGGCGCCCAGCGTCTGCATCAGGCGCAGGCACTCGCGCACGCGGTCCTGGGCGTCGGGCGACTCGTCCTGGAAGCCGTCCTCGGCGACCAGCTCCGACAGCATCCGCACGGTCGGATCGAACTCCCGATGCTTGCGCTCCCGCACGATGGTGCGCAGCAGTTCCCACACGTCGGCGGTCGTCTCGAAGTAGTCGCGCCGGTCGCCCAGCACATGGGTGACGCGGATCAGGTTCCAGCTCTGCAGTTCCTTGAGGCTGGTGCTGACGTTGGAGCGCGCCACCGACAGCGTCTCGGCCAGTTCCTCCGCATTGAGCGGGCGGCCGTGGAAGTAGAGCAGGGCGTGGATCTGGGCGACGGTGCGGTTCACGCCCCAGGCGCTGCCCATCTCGCCCCAGTGCAGGACGAATCGGCGGGCGGTGTTGCTGAGTTCCATGGTCGCGACTGTAGCGAGACAGAAATTTCTGTCAACACAGAAATCAACGCGACGAGCTCAGGCTGCCGACCCGTCCCATCCAGGCCTGCGCCGGGCCGGCCAGCCAGGCGCGTGCGGTTTCGGAGCGCTTCACCTCGCGGTCGAGGAAGGCGACGCTCACCTGCTGCGCGGCGATCAGGCCCAGCTGCTGCGCGTGGCGTTGGCGGTAGTCCGGGATCGGCGGCACCGGCGCCATCCGCACCGGCGCGTCCTGTCCGCGCTGTCCGCGGCCTCCACCCCGGCGGCCCTGCGGTTGCGACTGCGCCTGGTCCTCCGCCGCCTGGATCCGCTTGCGCTCGCGCTCGGCGTCTTCCGGCCGCGGCTCGTTACCGCCGAACGCGGCATGGCGGACCTCGTTGGCGCTCAGCAGCCAGCCGCGTCCCGGCGGCATCGCGGCGAAGGGGGCTTGGCGCCAGGCCAGGTCGCGCACCAGCTGCAGCACGTCGCCATCGTCCGGGCCGGTCAGGCCGAGCACCGGCATGGCGACCTCCCGGTAGCGCGCCGGATCGGGCGTCGCGAACAGCTGCGGGCTGATCACGATCGCGGCGACCGGCCGGACGGTCTTGAGCGTGAGCATCGCGCCATCCGTCTGGCGCTCGCCGGCCAGCGCCAGCGCCAACTGGGCGCCGAGTTCATAGCCCGCGACCGCGGTGCGCGACCAGTCCAGCGCGCGCCACGGCGTCTCGCCCTGGCGGCCGAGCCGCTGGGCCTCGGCGAGCAGCTCGTCGAGCCGCGCCAGGCGCCGCCGCATCTGCGCGTCGGCGTAATGCCGGCGGCCCAGCTCGGTGAACTCGGCCGAGCGGGCCAGGTCGGACGACCACGCCATGGCGTCGTCGTCCAGCGGCTGCAGCGACAGCACCGCGTAGCCGGCGGCGGCCCAGGCGCGGCGCCAGACCAGGCCGGCGTTTTCGGACTCACCCAGGCCCGGCAGGTACAGCACGACCGGGCGCGGTGAAGCGCCGTCGGCGGCACCGGCCGGCAGCGCCAGGCTCAGGCGCACGTCGTCGCCCCGCAGCCGCCAGGCGAGCGACTGCACCGTGACCGCCTCGCCGGACGGCGCATAACCACGCGCGGCGAACTCGCGCTGTTGCTGCTGCTCCTCGAGTCGCGCCTTCGGCGGTCCGCCGCCGCAGCCGCTGAGCAGCAGCGCAGCGGCGAGCAGGGCGCCAGCGGTCCGGGCGAAGGCGCCAGCGCGCAGGCGCGGGCGCAGGCCAGGTGCGGGCGACGGGGCGGGACGGTCGAGGGTCGGGTCGATCATGGGCGGCGACGCTAAGCGGGCGATGTAAAGCCGGGATTGCTGGCCGGGAAGGGCGCGCTGGGCGCTGTGGTGCGTTGTGTTGCGGCAAGCGTCCCCGATGGGCCGCTTGCCACGCCCGGCCCGGGCGCTCAATGCGCGGGCGTGGCCAGCGGCGCGAGGTTCTCGGGCAGCTCGGCATTGAAGCGCCGCAGCACATGCCGGCTCATGCCCTTGGCCAGTTCCTCCTCGCCGTAGAACACGGTGCCCAGTTGCTCCTTGCGCAGCAGCGCGGACTCCTCCTCGCCATGGGTGCGCAGCACGATCTCGATGCCCGGGTTCAGCTGCCGGGCCGTGTCGGCCATCTGCCGGGCTCTCATCGAGTCGGGGATCGCCACCACCAGCATCGCCGCGTTGGCGATGTGGGCCTGGACCAGCACCATGGGATCGCTGGCGTCGCCGCTGACCGCCGCCAGGCCGCGCTTGCGCAGCGCCTCGACGGTTTCGCGGCTCTGGTCGGCGACGACGAAGGGGATGTCGCGCTCGGCCAGCGCGTCGGCGATGCGCCGACCCACGCGTCCGAAGCCCACCAGCACGACCTGGCCTTCCAGGTACTGGCGTTCGGTGGTCTGGGGCAGCTCGGCATAGGGATCGTCCCGGGCCTCGAGCTTGCGCGCGAAGGCCGAGCGGCTCAGCACCCAGCGCTGCAGCGGCTGGATCATCGCGAACATCACCGGGTTCAGCGCGATCGACACCAGCGCCGCCGCCAGCACCAGGTTCATGCCAGCCTTGGGCAGCAGGCCCAGCTGCAGGCCCAGGCCCGCGAGGATGAAGCTGAACTCGCCGATCTGCGCCAGGCTCGCCGACACCGTCATCGCCGTGTTCAGCGGGTAGCGGAACAGCAGCACGATGGCCGTCGCCGCGATCGCCTTGCCCAGCATCACGATCGCCACCACGCCCAGCAGGTGCAGCGGCTGGTCCACCAGCGTCATCGGGTCGAACAGCATGCCCACCGAGACGAAGAACAGCACCGAGAACGAATCCCGCAGCGGCAGCGACTCCTGCGCGGCGCGGTGGCTGTACTCGGACTCGCGCATCACCATGCCGGCGAAGAACGCGCCCAGCGCGAAGGACACGTGGAAGAGCACGCCGGCGCCGTAGGCGATGCCGATCGCCACCGCGATGACCATCAGCGTGAACAGCTCCCGCGAGCCGGTGCGCGCCACCTGCCACAGCAGCCAGGGCAGCACGCGCCGGCCCACCACCAGCATCAGCACGACGAAGGCCGCCATCTGCGCCAGCGTCTCGGCGATCGTGCGCCACAGCGGCACGTCGGCGCTGCCGGGCTGGGTCGCGCCGCCCAGCACCGGCGCCAGCGGCGGCAGCAGCACCAGGATCAGCACCGTCGCCAGGTCCTCCACCACCAGCCAGCCCACCGCGATGCGGCCGTTGACCGACTCCAGCGTGCCGCGCGCCTCCAGCGCCTTGAGCAGCACCACGGTGCTGGCGCAGGACAGCGACAGCCCGAACACCAGCGCCGCGCCAGGGCTCCAGCCCCACCACATCGCCAGGCCCAGGCCCAGCAGCGTGGCCGCGCCCATCTGCACGACCGCGCCCGGCAGCGCGATGCGCTTGACCGCCATCAGGTCCTTGAGGGAGAAGTGCAGCCCGACACCGAACATCAGCAGCATCACGCCGATCTCCGACAGCTGCGCGGCGATGCCCACGTCGGCGACGAAGCCCGGCGTGGCCGGCCCGATCGCGATGCCGGCGAGCAGGTAGCCCACCAGCGCCGGCAGCCGCAGCCGCTCGGCGATGAATCCGAGGATCAGCGCCAGGCCGAAGCCCGCCGCCAGCGTGGAGATGAGGGAGACGTTGTGTTCCATCAGCGCGCCGCTCCCGGACCGGCGACGGCGGCGAAGGCCTCGCGGTGGCGGGGACCCTGCGCGAAGGCGCCCAGGGCGGCGGCGATGTGGCGCTCCGCGTCCGCCGCGTCGGGCAGGGCGGGGCCGTAGATCTCCATCCAGGTCTGGAAGACCGGATCGTTGTCATGGCGCTGGAGCAGCCGCACCGGCTGGCCGGCGCGCGCCTGCTCGAAGGCGGCCAGGGCGGCCGCCAGGTCGTCCGTGTGGACGCGGTAGTAGACGTAGAGCTCGACCGGCGCGCCGGCCGGGCGATCGGGCGAAGCGGTCCCAGGGGCCGAGGCCCGCGTTGGCGGCGACGAGGTCATTCCGGTTCTCCGATGGCGTAGGGCAGGGGACGGGGCGTGAGCACGGCGCCTTGCGCGCTGCCCAGGTGCAGCGTGCCGGACTCGAGCGCGGCCAGCTTCACCTCGGCCAGCAGCAGCGGACGGCCTTCCAGGCGGCCGAAGCCGGCGACCATGCCGGCGGGCTGCTCCGGATCGGCGCTGTGGAAGATCTCCTGGCCCGGCGTGGCGTCGGCGTCGCTGCCGTCCATCGCGAACAGGTGGGTGCGGCGCTTGATCGTGCCGCGGTACTGGCTGCGCGCGACGACCTCCTGGCCCGGGTAGCAGCCCTTCTGGAAGTTCACACCGCCTAGCAGCTCGAGGTTGAGCATCTGGGGCACGAACTGTTCCACCGTCGCCTGGCGGATCCAGGCCAGGCCGGCGGTGACGTCCAGCCCCTGCCATTCCTCCGGATCGATCGACGGCAGCGCCGGCGCGGCGGCATCGGCGGGCTGCAGCAGCAGGAAGCGCGGCGTGAGGCCATCGTCGGGCAGTCGGGTGGCGAGCGCCTCGCGGCCGTCGGCCAGTGCCAGGCGGCCCACCGTCCAGACCTCGGCCGGCGCGGCGGCACCCAGCCAGTCGCGCGCCTGGGCGCCGGACAGCCCCCAGACCGACCAGGCGGCGCTGTCGTCGCTGAGCTTGCACTTGGCCCGCAGCACGAACATGGACAGCCGCTTGACCGTCGCCGGCAGCACCTCGGCCGGCAGCGCCAGGAGCACCGATTGCTCGTCCGGCTTGACCGCCAGCATCGTGGCCAGCAGCCGGCCCTTGGCCGAGCAGTAACCGGCCAGGCGGGCCTGGACCGGCGTCTGCAGGGCCAGGTCTTGCGTCAGCTGCGTGTGCAGGAACTTGGCGGCTTCCTCGCCCTGGGCGCGGATGACGCCCCAGTCGGCGAGACGGACGGCACCCAGGGCCGAGGACGGCACGGGCGGCGGGGCGTGGTGGAGGTCTTCGATCATGGGGCCGATTATCATCAGCCCCCGCATTTCACGAAGGGCCCCGGGTCTTGTCACGCGCGAAGCACAACCCTCGCCGCGCCGCGAGGAAATCGAAGAAGCAATCGGGCCGGATCGGACGCTGGCTGCTGTCCGTGCTGGTCGCGCTGGCGGTGCTGGCCGCGGGCGCCGGCGGCGCCGTCTGGTGGTGGCTGCAGGCGCCGCTGGCGCTGGAGAAGGACAGCCTGGAGCTCTCGATCGAACCCGGCACGCCGCCGCAGCAGGTCGCGCAGGCCTGGGTCGGGGCCGGTGTGCAGACCGATCCGCGTTTCCTGTACGCGTGGTTCCGCTACTCGGGGCAGGCGCGCAAGATCCGCGCCGGCAGCTACGAGGTCCATGCCGGCATCACGCCGCGCGAGCTGCTGGACAAGATGGTCCGCGGCGACCAGGTGCTGGAGCAGCTCCGCCTGATCGAGGGCTGGAACTTCCGCCAGTTGCGCGCCGCGATCGCGGCCGCGCCGGCGCTCAANCAAGCAGACGACCGCCGGCATGACCGACGCCCAGATCATGGCGGCGCTGGGCGCGCCCGGCCAGGCGCCGGAGGGCCGCTTCTTCCCTGACACGTACGCGTACAGCCGCGGCGTCAGCGACCTGACGGTGCTCAAGCGCGCCCATGCGCTGATGCAGAAGCGGCTGGAGAGCGCCTGGTCCGGCCGCTCCGACGGCCTGCCGCTCAAGAGCGCGGACGAGGCGCTGATCCTGGCCTCCATCGTCGAGAAGGAAACCGGCGCCGCCGCGGACCGCGGGCTGGTGGCGGCGGTGTTCATCAACCGGCTCAAGGCCGGCATGCCGCTGCAGACCGATCCGACGGTCATCTACGGGCTGGGCACCGACTTCGACGGCAACCTGCGCCGCATCCACCTGCAGACGGACACCCCGTTCAACACCTACACCCGCGGCGGGCTGCCGCCGACGCCGATCGCGATGCCGGGCCTGGCGGCGCTGCAGGCGGCGCTGCATCCGACCCCGTCCAAGGCGCTGTACTTCGTGTCGCGCGGCGACGGCACCAGCCAGTTCAGCGAGGACCTGGCCGCGCATAATCGCGCGGTCAACAAGTACCAGCGCGGCCGCTGAGCGTCCGCGCTGCGCTTTTTTCCGAGAGAGCATCCACGCGTGAGCGGCCGATTCATCACCTTCGAGGGCATCGACGGGGCGGGCAAGTCCACCCATGTCGAGTCCGTCGCCCAGCGCCTGCGCGAGCGCGGCGCGGACCTGGTCCAGACCCGCGAGCCGGGCGGCACGCCGCTGGCGGAGTCGCTGCGCGACCTGTTCCTGCACCAGGACATGGATGGGCTGACCGAGGCGCTGCTGGTGTTCGCCGCGCGCCGCGACCACGTGCAGCGCGTCATCGCGCCGGCCCTGGCCGCGGGCCGGACGGTGCTCTGCGATCGCTTCACCGACGCCAGCTTCGCCTACCAGGGCGGCGGCCGCGGCATGGACCTGCAGGTGCTGGGCACGCTGGCGCAGTGGGTGCAGCAGGGCCGGGAGCCGGACCTGACCTTCTGGTTCGACGTCGACCCCGCGATCGCGGCCGGGCGCCGCGCCCAGGCCCGCGACGCCGACCGGCTCGAGCAGCTGGACCTCGACTTCTTCACCCGCGTGCGCGAGGGCTACCAGCGCCGCGCCGAAGCGGCGCCGGGCCGCATCGTCCGCATCGATGCCGGCGACACGATCGAGGGCGTCGCGGCCCAGATCCGCGCCGAGCTGGAGCGCCGCGGATGGTGAGCGAATCCTCCGTGACCGCCGACGGCGCCGCCGCGCTGGCCGATGGCGGCCAGCTGCCGCTGCCCTGGCTCGCCGCGCCGCTGCACCAGGCGTTGACGCAGGGACGCAGCCACGCGCTGCTGCTGCAGGGACCGGCCGGCGTCGGCCAGTTCGACCTGGCGCTGCTGCTGGCGCAGGCCTGGCTCTGCGAGGCACGCCCGGCGCCGGACCAGCCCGGCTGCGGCCGCTGCGCGAGCTGCCACCTGCTGCGCTCGCGCTCGCATCCGGACTTCCAGGTGCTGCTGCCCGACGCGCTGCGCGAGCCGCTGGGTTTCGGCGCGATGGAGGCGGAAGGCGAGGGCGGCGGCTCGGCCAAGGCCGCCAAGACCAAGCCCAGCAAGGAGATCAAGATCGAGGCGGTCCGCCAGATGCTCGCGTTCGCGCAGGTCAGCGCGGCGCGGGGGCGGGCCAAGGTCGTGGTCGTCTACCCGGCGGAGGCGCTGAACACCATCGCGGCCAATGCGCTGCTCAAGACGCTGGAGGAGCCGGCCGGACTGCTGCGCTTCGTGCTCGCGAGCGCGGCGCAGCAGCAGCTGCTGCCGACCATCCGCAGCCGCTGCCAGCCGCTGCAGATGGCGCTGCCCGCGCGCGAGGCGGCGCTGGCCTGGCTGACGGCGCAGGGCGTGGACCAGCCCGGCGTGCTGCTGGACGCCACCGGCGGCCGGCCGCAGGAGGCGCTGCTGTGGAGCGAGGAGGGCGTCGGCGCCAAGACGTGGCTGGAGTTGCCGCGCCGCATCGCGCGGGGCGAGGCCAGCGCGCTGACCGACTGGCCGGTGCCGCGCGCGATCGCCGCGATGCAGCGCCTGGTGCATGACCTGATGCGCATCGCCCACGGCGCCGGGCCGGCCTACTTCCCGCGCGACGCGCTGCCCAAGCTGCCGGCGGTGCGCGCGGCGCTCGACCAGTGGGCCCGCACGCTGCAGCAGGCGGCGCGGCATGCGGACCATCCGCTCAATGCCGGCCTGCTGATGGAATCGCTGGTGGCCCAGGGGCAACAGGCGATGCGGCCGGCGCGGTAACCGAATCTGACCCGCGGGCGCGGCGAGTAGACTCGGCGCCCATGAGCGAACTCAGCCTGAAACCGATGAGCACCACTCCGCCCGCGTCCGCTCCCGTCCCGGCCCCCGCCGGCGGTGCCCGACCCAGCGTGATCCAGCTGGTGTTCAAGGAGAAGGGTGCCCTCTACGCCGCCTACATCCCGATCTTTTCGGAAGGCGGCGTGTTCGTGCCGACCACGCGCGAATACAAGCTGGGCGAGGACATCTACCTCCTGATGACCCTGCCCGAGGATCCCAACCGTTATCCGGTCGCCGGCAAGGTCGCCTGGCTGACGCCGGCCAACGCGTCGGGCGGCCGCACCCAGGGCGTCGGCGTGCGGTTCCCCGGTGACGAGAAGACCCGGCTGATCAAGCTGAAGATCGAGGAACTGCTGGGCACGGCGATCTCCTCGGCCAAGCCGACGCAGACCATCTGAACGCCGCGATCGCCGGCCGCGCCCAGCGGACGGCGTCCGGCTGACCTCGCGCGGCGCGCTCCGCGCCTCTGCCTGCCAAGGGCATTTCCGCCGGGCGCTGCGCCGCGTCGCGATCCGGCCCAGAGTTCCCGCGATGTACATCGATTCCCACTGCCACCTGAGCTTCCCCGAGCTCCAGTCCCAGCTCCCCGACCTGCTGGCCGCGATGGACGCGGCCCGGGTGACCCAGGCCATCTGCATCTGCACGACGATGGAGGAGTTCCCCGAGGTGCACGCCCTGGCCACGGCGCACGCACCGCTGTTCGCGACGGTCGGCGTCCATCCGGACAGCGACGAGGTCCATGAGCCCAGCGTCGACGAGCTCGTCGCCGGCGCGGCGCAGGCCAAGGTCGTCGCCATCGGCGAGACGGGCCTGGACTACTACCGCCTCAACGGCCGCACCGTCGAGCAGATGGAATGGCAGCGCGAGCGCTTCCGCAACCACATCCGCGCCGCCAAGCGGACCGGCAAGCCGCTGGTGATCCACACCCGCTCCGCCGCCGAGGACACGCTGCGGCTGATGCGCGAGGAGGACGCCGGCCAGCCCGGCGGCGTCGTGCATTGCTTCACCGAGACCATGGACGTCGCCAGGGCGGCGCTGGACCTGGGTTTCCACATTTCGTTCTCGGGGATCGTGACCTTCAAGAACGCGGCCGATCTGCGCGAGGTCGCGAAGATCGTGCCCGCCGACCGCCTGCTGATCGAAACCGACAGCCCCTACCTGGCCCCGGTGCCGTTCCGCGGCAAGCTCAACCAGCCGGCCTACGTGCCGCATGTGGCCAAGCTGGTGGCGGAGGTCCGGGGCGTGCCGGTCGAGGACCTGGCGGCGCAATGCACGGCCAACACGCGGCGGCTGTTCCGGCTGCCGGAGGCGGCCTGAGATGGCGGGGCGATCGAGCGGGCCGCGTCGCGGCCGGTGGTTGGTGCCGGCGACGCTGGCAGCGTTCAAGGCATTCAAGGCATTCAAGGCATTCGCGGCGGTGGGCGGCTTGACGCTGGCCGCGGGGCTGCTCGCGCCAGCGTGGGCGCAGGGGCGCTTCGACGCCCGGGCGCCCGTGGTGGCGGCGTCGGAGGCCGTCGCGCCGCCCGAACTCCATGTCGCCGCGCGGAACGACCACGCCGCCACCGTCATGAAGCTGCTGCTGGCGGGCACCGATCCCAACGTCCGCGACGCGCAGCGCAACACGGCGCTGCACGTGGCGATCCGGGAGGAGTCCGGCAAGGCGGTCGAGGCGCTGCTCAAGAGCCCCGGCACCGACGTCAACGCCATCAACCAGGCCGGCGAGACGCCGCTGATGCTGGCCGCGATCAAGGGCAGCCTGGACATCGCGCGCGAGCTGGTCAGGCGCGGCGCGCTGGTCAACGAGCCGGGATGGTCCGCGCTGCATTACGCGGCCGCCGGCCCGAACGAGCACCTGGTGCGCTGGCTGGTCGGGCAGGGCGCGGACATCGACGCGCGGTCGCCCAATGGAACGACGCCGCTGATGATGGCGGCCGGCTACGGCGGGCTGAGCGGCGCCGAGATCCTGATCGCCGCCGGCGCGGACGTCACGCTGCGCAACGACCATCAGCTGAGCGCGGCCGACTTCGCCCGCCGCGCCGGGCAGGACGAGATGGCCGACAAGCTGGACAAGCTCGCCCGGGCGCGTCCGAAGGCCGCCGTCACGTCGGCGCCGTAGGCGGCGTCCCCCGGCGCGACGCTTTCCCGCGCCTTTCCGAGGCATCGGTCACACGCCGCACGGCGCGGTGAGGCAGCTGCTGGCATTCCCCTAGGAATCCGTCTGACACGCGGTTTGGCGGCCCGCCCACTGTTGGCGGCCCGGGTCGGTCTCTACAGTTCATCCCATGCCGACACGGTGTCGGCGCCGGAGACCGAGATGCTGACCACGACCCAAGACTTCGCCGCCAACCCGTTCGCGATGTTGCTGGATCCCGAGCGCGTCGCCCTGGAAGTGGCCGGTTCCGAACGCCTGGCGCGCCTGCGCAGCCGCATCTACCGCCCGCTGGACAAGCCGCTGATCGCGCACCGCGACGCCGGCGACCAGGCCGCCTACGACGAGGAAGTCGATGCGGCCGAGTTGTCCGAAGCCGATCTGCTCCCGCTGGACGACCAGCCGTCCATCGGCACCGAACTGAGCGCCTGAGAATCGCTGCCGGGGCAAGGGTCCCGGACGCCTTGGCGCGGCGCGTGTCGGTGCTGTCTGACCCGCGCTTCCGCCAGCCGACTACACCCGGACCCCCGCGATCTCCCTAGCATGACGCTCAACCGAGGTCCCTCTATCGTGTGACCGAGCCCACAGCCCGCCTGGAGACTGTCATGCGCCGCCCCCGAGTCCGCTCCCGTCACGTCGCCGAAGCCGCGCCAGGCGTCCTCGCCGGCCCGCGCTGGCGGTGGCTCGCGGCGGCCAGCCTGCCGGTCCTGGCGCTGGCCCTGATGGCGCTGGGCGGCTGTGCCTCGATGGGGGGCCATTCGGGTGCCCCCTCGACCTCACCGTCGACCACCGTCACGCCGGCGCTTCCCGCCGGCTCCGTCATCGGCGGGAATCTGTGGTCCCCCCGCATGGAGGAGCGCCGTCTGGCCGTCGTGCAAGCCAGCGGAGGCACCGGCATCGGCGTGGTCCGCACCGCGGACAACCAGCTCAAGCTGACCCTGCCCACCGATGCGGCCTTCGACCTGGGTCGTTCCGAGCTCAAGCCGGCGATGCGCCCCGCGCTGGATGAAGCCAGCCGCGACCTGGACGAGCAGGTCCGCATCACCATCGTCGGGCACACCGACAGCTCGGCCGGCGATGCGGTGAACGGGCCGCTGTCGCTGGATCGGGCGGAAACCGTGCGCGAATACCTGGTTCACCACGGCGTGCGGCGCGGCCGCTTGCTGGTGGAGGGGCGCGGCGGACGCCAGCCCGTGGCCAGCAATGCCACCGAGGCCGGAAGGGCCGCCAATCGTCGGATCGAGATTTTCCTGTCGCAACCCGCGTCCTAAGTTGTCATCAAGTACGGGAGTTGAGTCATGAATGCCTGCTGCCCCCGCCTGCTGCTGATGGCCGTGCTGGCCCCGGCCGCCCTGAGCTTCGCTCAGGCCGGACCCGCCAGCGAGCTGTCGCCGACCTCACTGGATGACCATGTCGAGCTGACCGGCCGAAGCCTGTCCGAGCGGTCGCGACAGGCGGCGACCGGCCGGAGTGCCGCGGCGAGCAGCCGCTATACCGTGACGCAGCATGCCGCCGAGCCGCTGGCAACCGCCAACCAGCCCGCCGGCGCCGCCGCCTGGTACGGCCGCGCGCCGCAGGCCACGCAGACGATGCTGTGGGCCCGTCCCTGGTCCGGCAGCGGACTGCGGCTGGGCGTGGGTGTCGAGCAGCGCGGCGCCGCGATCGGCGGCGGCCTGTATTCGACGCCGTACCAGAACGCCAGGCCGGGCGCGGCCGGCGACGCCGGCGTGCTGGTCGGCCTGGCGCTGCCGACCGGGCCGCGGTCGCATGCCTACGTGCAGACGCCGCTCGTCGACGCGCAGCGCGCCCAGATCGATGAACTCACCGTCCCCGGCATCAACAACCGGGATCAGCGCCAGCTGCGGGTGGGCATGGTCTTCAACACCCGCAAGCCCTATGCGGACCTGCGCAAGGGTTTCCGCATGGAGCTCAGCGGGCAGTCCTCGCTGACCTTCCGGCCGCGTGGCGGCCGCGTGGGCGTGACCTTCCAGAAGATCTGGTAACGGCCCCATCGCACCACCGCATTTCCTTCTCCTTGCAAGCCGGCGTCAGCCGGCTTTTGCATTGGCGCTGCCGTCTTGGGGCGCGCGCCGGGGCGCGGTTCCGCGTAGTCCGGCGCGGTAGGTCCTCTCCTACAGCGCGGCGGTTGACGCTCCGACGCGGGGTTGCGGTGCGGGACTGCCCGCGGCGGCCGGGCCAGTCCCTACAGTCATTCCATCGCGGCACGGTGCCGCGCAGGAGAACCAAGATGCTGCACTACGCCGTTGTCTTCTTCGTCATTGCCCTGATCGCCGCGTTGTTCGGTTTTGGCGGCATCGCCGCCGGTGCCGCCGGCATCGCGAAGATCCTGTTCTTCGTGTTCGTGATCATGGCCGTCGCGACCTTCGTGATGAGCCTGTTGCGAAAGTGACGATCCCCGTCATCGCTCGAACTGCTGACTGAACTGCTGCCCTCCACAACAAAGAAAGGATCGCCATGAACAAGCCCGCTACCGCCGCCCTGATCGCCGCCGCCCTGAGCCTGTGCGCCGGCATGGCGCAAGCCGCCAACTTCTCCAAGTCGGTCTACGACGGCGCGAAGGACGACATCAAGAAGACCTACAAGGTCGACAAGGATGCCTGCGACAAGCTGTCCGGCAATGCCAAGGACATCTGCGTCAAGGAGGCCAAGGGTCGCGAGGACGTGGCGCTGGCCCAGCTGGAATACAACTACAGCGGCAACGCCAAGGACGAGGCCAAGCTGATCGAGACCCGCTACGAGGCGCGCTATGAGGTGGCCAAGGAGCGCTGCGACGATCGCTCGGGCGAGGCCAAGGATGTCTGCCAGCGCGAGGCCAAGACCGCCTACGAGAAGGCGAAGGCCGAACTCAAGATGAACAAGAAGGTGGCGGAGGCCGTCGATGACGCCGAGCAAACCCGCGTCAAGGCCGACTACAAGCTGGCTTCCGAGAAGTGCAACACCCTGTCCGGCGACGCCAAGGACGTGTGTGTGAACTCGGCCAAGGCCCGCTACAGCCAGCGCTGATCCAGCGCTGATCCCGCTCAACCAGACAACCCCGGTGGGGGCGCGAGCCGGCCAGGTCCGGACCGCGCTGTCGTTGAACCGGCGGATCCGGGCCAACAACTCGAACATCGCCCGGATCCCCCTGTCGACACCTGTTGCAACGGCGCCCCGAAGGGCGCCGTTTTCTTTTGCCGACGTGGATCTTTGCTGGCGCGGATCAGACCAGGCCGGCCTTGTCCAGTCCGAAGGCCTTGTCCTGCGTGCCGGGCACGCTGCCGACCGCGACATTCAAGCGGTTCCAAGCGTTGATCGAGGCCACGAGCCAGGTCAGGTCCGACAGTTCCTTCTCGCTGAACTGCTCGCGCACTTCGGCGTAGACGGCATCGGACACGCCGCCGTCCGGAATGCGGGTGAGGACCTCGGTCCAGCGCAGCGCGGCGCGTTCGCGGGCGGAGAACAGCGGCGATTCGTGCCAGATGGCGACGTGGTGCAGGCGCAGGGCGCGTTCGCCGCCCATCACCGCCTGCTTGACATGCATGTCGAGGCAGAAGGCGCAGCCGTTGAGCTGCGAGGCGCGCATCTCGACCAGGTATTGCAGGCCGGTTTCCAGGCCGCTTTCCTTGAGGCCCATGGACAGCTCCACCAGCTTCTTGAAGGCGGGGGCGGACTGTTGCATGTAGTTGAAGCGTTGGCTCATCGTGGGCTCCGGGGTGAAAAGAGGGTTGGTAACGACAAGACGAAACAGCCCGCGCACGTGTGACATCGCCCTGCGCCCAGGCGGGTGGACCGGCTGGCTAAACTGGCCGGCGCCCGACCAAGAAGGCCCCGAACACACCGCCGCCGTGACTGCTCCACCTGCTTCCACCCCCGATCCCGCCTCCCCGTCCGACGCTTCGCCAGCCCCGCGCGTCAGCGTGTTCCGGCATCCGGGATTCACCGCCTTCCTGGTGTGCCGCCTGGCCGCCGTGTTCGCCGGCCAGATCCAGGCGGTGGTCGTGGCCTGGCAGGTGTACGACCTCACGCGCCAGCCGCTGGCGCTGGCCTATGTCGGCCTGGCGCAGTTCATCCCGATGCTGCTCCTGCTGCTGCCGGCCGGCGACCTGATCGATCGCTTCAGCCGCAAGCCGATCCTGGCCCTCAGCTGGGGCGTCAGCGCGTCCTGCAGCCTGGCGCTGTGGTGGCTGGCCGGGCACGGCCATGCCGGCGTGACCGGCATCTACGCCGTCCTGGTGGTGTTCGGCTGCGCGCGGGCCTTCTCCGGCCCGGCTTTGCAGAGCCTGTTGCCGCAGATCGTGCCGCGCGAGCAGCTGGCCCAGGCCATCGCCGCCAACAGCATGCTGTTGCGCGTCGCGAGCATCGGCGGCCCGTTCCTCGGCGGCCTGCTGTACGGCTTCGGCGGGGCAGGGCTGACCTACCTGGTCTGCCTGGTCTGCTTCGCCCTGGGCACCGCGCTGCTGGTCGGCGCGGTGCCGGTGCGCTTCGCCGCGCCGCCGTCGCCGGCCGGCGGCACGATCTGGCAGCGCTTCGGCGCCGGCATCCACTTCATCCGGTCGCGACCGATCATCCTCGGGACGATCTCGCTGGACCTGTTCGCGGTGCTGCTGGGCGGCGTGGTGGCGCTGCTGCCGATCTATGCGCACGAGGTGCTCCACGCCGGGCCGGAAGGCCTGGGCGCGCTGCGCAGCGCGATGGCTGTTGGCGAGGTCACGGCGGGCTTCTACCTCAGCCTGCGGCCGTTCAACCGCCATGTCGGCAAGGCGATGTTCGCGGCGGTGGCCGTGTTCGGGCTGGCGAACCTGGTGTTCTCGCTGTCGACGACCTTCTGGCTGTCCTTCGGCGCGCTGGCGATCGCCGGCGCGGCGGACATGGTCAGCGTCTACATCCGCGGCGCGCTGGTGCAGTTCTCGACGCCCGACGAGATGCGCGGCCGCGTGAACGCGGTGAACATGCTGTTCATTGGCTCGTCGAACGAGCTGGGAGAGTTCCGCGCCGGCAGCGCCGCCGCGGCGCTGGGCGCGGTCCCCGCAGCGGTGACGGGCGCGGTCTGCACGCTGGGGGTTGTCGCTGGCTGGGCGGCCCTGTTCAAGCCCCTGCGCACCGTCGACCGGTTCGAGGAAGCCACCCCGGCCGTCACACGCTGAGCGCGCTCCGCCGCGCTCGCTGCAGAGCGCGCTGGCGCAAAAAAGCCGCGCCGACCTGGAGGTGCAGCGCGGCAACAGGGAGGAAGCAGTCAATCATCAAACGCCCGGGGCGGGTGCCCCGGGCGTTCCGCCGGACCGTGCCGGCGCAGTCAAGGACCCGGAGCGGAATCAGCTCAGCCAGCGGTCATCGGCGCGGGTCTGCCAGTCGTCGAGCTGCTTGTCGGCCTCGTCCTTGGCGATGCCGTAGCGCTCCTGGATCTTGCCGGACAGCTGATCGCGCTTGCCGGCGATCACGTCGATGTCGTCGTCGGTCAGCTTGCCCCATTGCTCCCGGACCTTGCCCTTGAGCTGGGTCCAGTTGCCTTCGATGCGATCCCAATTCATACGAACTCCTTTCAGAAGCGAGTAGGTGACGATGGGACTTGGCAATTGCCGGACCCGTGCCGCCGCGGCGTCGGATCCGCAGG
Source organism: Roseateles sp. 22389 (assembly GCF_052044995.1). Taxonomy (NCBI): domain Bacteria; kingdom Pseudomonadati; phylum Pseudomonadota; class Betaproteobacteria; order Burkholderiales; family Sphaerotilaceae; genus Roseateles; species Roseateles sp. 22389. Next base: position 64,538 of record NZ_JBQEOF010000019.1, on the reverse strand, counting down.
ACCGGATCAGTGGTTGGTGCGACCGCGCACCGCGGGCGGAAGGTAATCCTTGCCGACCATGGCGCGAGCGAACAAGTAGTTGTTGCGGGCGCGGGCCGGGAGGCTGTCGAGGTCGACATGCCCTTGGGGATCGCATGGGAAGGACATCGCGCGTCCGGCGTCGAAGATCGATTCGAAGCGCACTTCGAATTGCGGGGCGGCGTCGGCGGCAATCTGGAGGAGGCTCATGTCGTTCTCCTGGTGAGTTCCTTTGCTTTCACTATCGGCGTTGGCCATGGTCCTTCCCATAAGCGCAACTCGGTGCGCGATGTCGGTGCCGGACGGTGGGCCATGTCGGATGTCGTCCTACAGCGTGTGGGCTCAACGGAAGGCGTTTCCGCGACGTTGACGGCCCGCGCGGTGGCCGCCCCGGACTTCACCCAGCTTTGCAAAAGGGGCTGGCGAGCGCCTTGCTCCCTGGCCTGTGGGGACGCGCTCCGGCGCGTCGCGCCCGCTGTGGGACAGCACCTACAGCGCCTCGCGGTGCCCGCTGCTTCGTCCCGGCCGCCGCCGCGGCGAGGATGCGTCCATCGCAACCTGATCCCGCTCCGGTTCGAGGCCCATCATGGACGACAACATGCTGATGCTGATGACGCTGTCCACCTGCACCGCCACCGCGTTGGCGCTGCGCATGTGGCAGTGGCTCGATGAACTGGGGCGGGACGATTCCCAGGAGGACCTGCCATGAGCGCCCGACCCCCGCTGCCCCCCGAACATCCCGCCGACGCCTCCATGGGCGACGCGTCCTCCGAGCGCCAATCGCTCAACGAGCATCCGCTGAGCCAGCAGGCCTTCGTCTGTGGGGAGGTCACCTACCGCACCGGCGACGGTCCGCTCGTGACGATCCGTCCGGGGCCGGTGGCCGTGGAGATCAACGAGATCGACGTGACCATCGGCTGGGACGACGGTGACGCCCGACTGAGCGCCGTCGTGCCGCGCAGCGAATACGCGCGCTTCATCGGCAGCGGCGCCATCAAGCCGGTGGTGGTGCATCGTCCCGACGCGTCCGGAGAGGGCGCTGGCCAAAGCGCTGGCGACGGCGGTGACGCCGCCCCCAGCGCCCATCCGGAGCTGGACAAGGCCCAGGGCCGGACGCCGCACTGATGCCGCACCGGTCCCGCGTCCCGGACAAGAAAAAACGCCTCGGTGGACCCGAGGCGTTTTTCGTTGGGGGAGGGTGACCGGTCAGTCGCGGTCGCCGCCGAAGATGCCCAGCAGCTGCAGCAACGCGGTGAACACGTTGTACAGGTCCAGGTAGATGTTCAGCGTGGCGCTGATGTAGTTGGTCTCGCCGCCGTCGACGACGCGCTTGACGTCCACCAGCATGAAGGCCGAGAAGATGCCCAGCACCGCCACCAGCAGCGCCAGGTGCACGCCCGTCGATTGCAGGAACACGTTGGCGATGCCGGCGATCATCGCGATCACGGCGCCGACGAACAGGAACTTCTGCAGGCCGGACAGGTCGCGCTTGACCACGGTGGCCAGCGACGCCATCGCGAAGAAGATCGCGGCGGTGCCGCCGAAGGCGGTCATGATCAGCGTGCCGCCGTTCTTGAAGCCGAGGATGGTCGCGAGCAGGCGCGACAGCATCAGGCCCATGAAGAAGGTGAAGCCCAGCAGCGCGGCGACGCCGACGGCGGAATGCTTGGTCTTCTCCACCAGGAACATCAGGCCGAAGGCGCCGACGAAGAACAGGATCATGCTGGCGCCGGTGCCCATCGCGGCCAGGAAGCCGGTGGCCACGCCGATCCAGGCGCCCAGGACGGTGGGGATCAGGGAGAGCGCGAGCAGCGCGTAGGTGTTGCGCAGGACGCGCTGGCGGTCGGCGGACAGCGAGGAGCCGTAGCCGCCCGGGTTCAGGTCGATGATGCGGTCGTTCATGTGCGTGCGCCCCATGAAGTGAGAGTTGGCGTCGATTGTAGGCACGGCCCTTAAGGCTTCGTTAAAGTGATCGTCTTTCCTTCAATCACCGCCACGAGGCCGCAGATGAAACAGAAGCCCTTCCTGACCCTGGACGATGTCAAGCGCATCGCCGCCGCGGCCGAGGCCGAAGCCCTCAAGAACAACTGGCCGGTGACGATCGCGATCGTCGATGACGGTGGTCACCTGCTGTGGCTGCAGCGCCTGGACAATGCCGCCGCGACCTCGGCGGTGATCGCGCCGGCCAAGGCCAAGACGGCGGCGCTGGGCCGTCGTGAATCGAAGGTCTACGAGGACATCGTCAACAACGGCCGCAACGCCTTCCTCAGCGTGCCGCTGGAAGGCCTGCTCGAGGGCGGCGTGCCGGTGATGGTCGAGGGCTTCTGCGTGGGCGCCGTCGGCGTCAGCGGCGTGAAGTCCAACGAGGATGCGCAAGTCGCGAAGGCAGGCATCGCCGCCCTCGGCTGAAGCCCCCGGCGCGAACCGGAATTCGTACTTCCGACCGCGCCATCGATCGACTCCAGTCCACTTCATCCCCGCAGTCCTGCGTCGCGGGGTCCTCGGTGGATCGGGGACGGCAAGGCGTGAGGTTTCTGCGCTCGACGCAGGGGCCTCATGCCTTGGCGGCCAAGCGCTCGAGGGTGGCAGTCCAGGGCGCGCCAACACCAGCGGTTTGCGCAAATCTTCTCCGTAGATACCCCGACGAGTTATACTCAGCAGGTTTACCCGCAACCTACCGCGTCCCGCACACTTCACCCCCGATCGCATCGGATCCCACACGGATCGACTCCCTCACAGGAGACCCGGTCGCACCCGCGCGCCAGCCGTCCACGGCGCGTGCCGGCGGCGGTCCAGGGCCCTGAAGCAGAGCCGGGCGCGCGCACAACAACGGAGTTTCCCGTGCTGCCCGATCTGCTTTCCGCTCCCCCCGCGATTCTTGCCCTGGCAGACGGCACGGTCTTCAAGGGTTCCGCGCTCGGCGCCGCCGGCCGGACCATTGGTGAAGTGGTGTTCAACACCTCGCTCACCGGCTACCAAGAAATTCTCACCGACCCCAGCTATTGCCGGCAGATCGTCACCCTGACGTATCCGCACATCGGCAACTATGGCGTGAACGATGAGGACGTCGAGGCGTCGAAGATCTTTGCCGCTGGCCTGATCATCAAGGAGGCGCCGGTCCTCGATTCGAACTTCCGCAAGGGCCGCACGCTGCGACAGTATCTGAAGGATGAGGGTACCGTCGCCATCGCCGACCTGGACACGCGCCGCCTGACGCGCGTGCTGCGCGAGAAGGGCGCCCAGAACGGTTGCATTCTGGCGCTGAGCGCCGGCGAGCAGATCACCCAGGCCCACATCGACGAGGCCATCGCCGCCGCCAAGGGCGCGCCCAGCATGGCGGGCCTGGACCTGGCCAAGGTCGTCAGCCGCACCGAACGCGAGACCTGGACCGAGACCGAGTGGACGCTCGGCAAGGGCTACGGCGAGCAGACCGCGCCCAAGTTCCACGTCGTCGCCTACGACTTCGGCGTCAAGAGCAACATCCTGCGCATGCTGGCCTCGCGTGGTTGCCGCATCACCGTCGTGCCGGCGCAGACGCCGGCCTCGGAGGTCTTCGACCTCGAGCCCGATGGCGTGTTCCTGTCCAACGGCCCCGGCGATCCGGAGCCCTGCGACTACGCGATCAAGGCCACCGCGCAGCTGATCGAGGCCGGCATCCCGACCTTCGGCATCTGCCTGGGCCACCAGATCATGGCGCTGGCCTCGGGCGCCAAGACCTTCAAGATGAAGTTCGGCCACCACGGCGCGAATCATCCGGTGAAGGACCTGGACAACGGCCGCGTCAGCATCACCAGCCAGAACCACGGCTTCGCGGTCGATCCCGGCACGCTGCCCGCCAACCTGCGCGCGACGCACGTCAGCCTGTTCGACGGCACGCTGCAGGGCCTGGCCCGCACCGACAAGCCGGCGTTCTGCTTCCAGGGCCACCCGGAAGCGAGCCCCGGCCCGCACGACATTTCGTATCTGTTCGACCGCTTCATCGGTCTGATGTCCAAGGCCTGATGAAGGGGGAGCCGACACATGTCCAAGCGTACTGATATCAAGAGCATCCTCATCATCGGCGCCGGCCCGATCATCATCGGCCAGGCCTGCGAATTCGACTACTCGGGCGCCCAGGCCTGCAAGGCGCTGCGCGAGGAGGGCTACAAGGTCATCCTGGTGAACAGCAACCCGGCGACCATCATGACGGACCCCGACACGGCGGACGTCACCTACATCGAGCCCATCACCTGGCAGGTGGTCGAGAAGATCATCGCCAAGGAGCGCCCCGACGCGATCCTCCCGACCATGGGCGGCCAGACCGCGCTGAACTGCGCGCTCGACCTGCACAAGCACGGCGTGCTGGAGAAGTACCAGGTCGAGATGATCGGCGCCAACGAGAAGGCGATCGAGAAGGCCGAGGACCGGCTGAAGTTCAAGGACGCGATGACCAAGATCGGTCTCGATTCCGCGAAGTCGGGCATCGCGCACTCGCTGGAAGAGGCCTGGTCGGTGCAGAAGCGCATTCACGCCGAGATCGGCGGCAGCGGCTTCCCGATGGTCATCCGCCCCAGCTTCACGCTCGGCGGCACCGGCGGCGGCATCGCCTACAACCCGGAGGAGTTCGAGGAGATCTGCAAGCGTGGCCTCGACCTGTCTCCGACCAATGAGCTGCTGATCGAGGAATCGCTGATCGGCTGGAAGGAATACGAGATGGAAGTGGTCCGCGACAAGGCGGACAACTGCATCATCGTGTGCTCGATCGAGAACCTGGACCCGATGGGCATCCACACCGGTGACTCGATCACCGTGGCCCCGGCCCAGACGCTGACCGACAAGGAATACCAGCTGCTGCGCAACGCCTCGATCGCGATCCTGCGCGAGATCGGCGTGGACACCGGCGGCTCCAACGTGCAGTTCTCGATCAACCCGGTCGACGGCCGCATGGTCGTCATCGAAATGAACCCGCGCGTGTCGCGCTCGTCGGCGCTGGCCTCCAAGGCCACCGGTTTCCCGATCGCCAAGATCGCCGCGAAGCTGGCCGTGGGCTACACGCTGGACGAGCTCAAGAACGACATCACCGGCGGCATCACGCCGGCCTCGTTCGAGCCCAGCATCGACTACGTCGTCACCAAGATCCCGCGCTTCGCCTTCGAGAAGTTCCCGATGGCCGACTCGCGCCTGACGACGCAGATGAAGTCGGTCGGCGAGGTGATGGCCATGGGCCGCAACTTCCAGGAATCGTTCCAGAAGGCGCTGCGCGGCCTGGAAACCGGCATCGACGGCCTCAGCGAGATCAGCGCCGATCGCGAGGAGATCGTGCAGGAGATCGGCGAGCCCGGCCCGTCGCGCATCCTGTTCCTGGGCGATGCCTTCCGCATCGGCATGACGCTGGACGAGGTCTTCGAGGAAACGAAGATCGACCCGTGGTTCCTGGCCCAGATCGAGCAGCTGATCAAGATCGAGCAGAGCCTCAAGGGCCGCGAGCTGGCCGGCCTGTCGGCCGACGAGCTGCGCCTGCTGAAGAAGAAGGGCTTCTCGGACAAGCGCCTGGCCAAGCTGCTCGGCACCAATCAGCACGAGGTCCGCAAGACCCGTCACGCGCTGAACGTGCGTCCGGTCTACAAGCGCGTCGACACCTGCGCCGCCGAATTCGCGACGCAGACCGCCTACATGTACTCGACCTACGACGAGGAGTGCGAGGCCAACCCCACCGACAAGAAGAAGATCATGGTGCTGGGCGGCGGTCCGAACCGCATCGGCCAGGGCATCGAGTTCGACTACTGCTGCGTCCACGCGGCGCTCGCGATGCGCGAGGACGGCTACGAGACCATCATGGTCAACTGCAATCCGGAGACGGTCTCCACCGACTACGACACCTCGGACCGCCTGTACTTCGAGCCGGTGACGCTCGAGGACGTGCTGGAGATCGTGGCGAAGGAGAAGCCGGTCGGCGTGATCGTGCAGTACGGCGGCCAGACACCGCTGAAGCTGGCGCTGGACCTGGAGGCCAACGGCGTGCCCATCATCGGCACGACGCCCGATTCGATCGACATCGCCGAGGACCGCGAGCGCTTCCAGAAGCTGCTGCATGAGCTGGGCCTGAAGCAGCCGCCCAACCGCACGGCGCGCAATGAAGACCAGGCCGTCGCGCTGGCCAACGAGATCGGCTACCCGCTGGTCGTGCGTCCGAGCTACGTGCTGGGCGGCCGCGCGATGGAGATCGTCCACGGCGACAAGGACCTGGAGCGCTACATGCGCGAGGCCGTGCGCGTCAGCGAGAAGTCGCCCGTGCTGCTGGATCGCTTCCTGGAGGACGCGGTCGAGGTCGACGTCGACTGCATCTGCGACGGCGAGGACACGATGATGGGCGGCATCATGGAGCACATCGAGGCGGCCGGCATCCACTCCGGCGACTCGGCCTGCTCGCTGCCCCCGTACACGCTGTCCAAGGAACTGCAGGACGAGCTGCGCCGCCAGACCGCGGCGATGGCCAAGGCGCTGAAGGTCGTGGGCCTGATGAACGTGCAGTTCGCGATCCAGGGCGATGTGACCAAGGGCCTGGCCGAGAACACGGTGTACGTGCTCGAGGTGAACCCGCGCGCCTCGCGCACGGTGCCCTTCGTCTCCAAGGCGACCAGCCAGCCGCTGGCCAAGATCGCCGCGCGCTGCATGGCCGGCGTCAAGCTCAAGGACCAGAAGGCCGCCGGCGGCAAGCCGCCGGTCGAGATCCAGCCCCCTTACTTCAGCGTCAAGGAAGCCGTCTTCCCGTTCAACAAGTTCCCCGGCGTGGATCCCATCCTCAGCCCGGAAATGCGTTCGACCGGCGAAGTCATGGGCGCCGGCCGGACCTTCGGCGAGGCCATGCTGAAGAGCCAACTGGGCGCGGGCTCGCGCCTGCCCCGCCAGGGCAACGTGCTGATCACCGTGAAGAACAACGACAAGGACCGTGCCGTTGCGCTGGCGCGTGACCTGGCGGCGCTGGGCTTCGGCGTGGTGGCGACCAAGGGCACGGCCGCGGCGATCGAGGCCGCCGGCGTGCCGGTGCGCGTCGTCAACAAGGTCAAGGACGGCCGCCCGCACATCGTCGACATGATCAAGGGCGGGGACATCCAGCTCGTGTTCACCACCGTCGACGAGACGCGCACGGCGATTGCCGACAGCCGTCACATCCGCCAGGCGGCGCTGGCCAACCGGGTGACCTACTACACGACGATGGCCGGCTGCGAAGCCGCGGTCGAAGGCATGAAGCACAAGGATGGCCTGCTGGTGCAATCGCTGCAGGAACTGCACGCCGAACTGCATTAAACTGCGCCATCCATTCCGCCGCCGCTGCTCAGCGACCCTGAGCGGCAGCGGCGGTTTGTTTTGTTTTTCAAGGTTCTAGAGACATGGCCACGACGATTCCATTGACCAAGCGCGGCGCTGAGAAGCTCAAGGAAGAACTGCATCGGCTCAAGACGGTCGAGCGGCATGCCGTGATCAACGCCATCGCCGAGGCGCGCGCGCAGGGCGACCTGTCGGAGAACGCCGAGTACGAGGCCGCCAAGGACAAGCAGGGCTTCATCGAGGGCCGCATCCTGGAGATCGAGGGCAAGCTGTCGTCGGCCCAGGTGATCGACCCGGCGTCGGTCGACGCGGGCGGCAAGGTCGTGTTCGGGACCACCGTGGACCTCGAGGAAGAAGAGTCCGGCAACGAGGTGACCTACCAGATCGTCGGCGACGACGAGGCCGACCTGAAGCAGGGCCTGATCTCGATCAGCTCCCCGATCGCCCGCGCGCTGATCGGCAAGGAAGCCGGCGACGTGGCCGAGGTGGTGGCCCCGGGCGGCATCAAGCGCTACGAGATCGTCGAGGTCCGCTACATCTGAGGCCTTCGCCGATGCTGCTCCGGATCCGTGCGCTGCTGGCCGCCCTGTGGGCCGGCGAGCTGCTGGCGGTGGCGCTGCTGGCCGCGCCGAACGCGTTCGCGACGCTGGACCGCGCGATGGCCGGCAAGTACGTCGCGCGGCTGTTCGAGATGGATGCCCGCTTCGCGCTCGCCGTGGGCGTGCTGCTGATCCTGATGGAACGGCGCCTGCATCGGGACGGCGTGGTCGGCGGATCGGCGATGAATCCGGGCTTCTGGCTGCCGCTGCTGGCGATCGGTTTCACCGCCGCCGGTTATTACGCGCTGCAGCCGATGATGGACGCCGCGCGCCAGGGGCAGGGCAGCTGGACCTTCCTGCAGCTGCATGCGGTGTCGCTGGTGTTCTTCGGGTTGCGAACGATCGCCGTGCTTGCGCTGGCGTGGCGCGTGAGCGGACCCCAGCCCCGCTGATCGGAAGCGAAGAAAAGGAAAGACGGCCCGCGGGCCGTCTTTTCGTTGGTGCCGGACCTGGCCGCCCGCGCGAGGCGGCGTCGGCTTCAGCCCTGGCTGGACTTCTTGAGGCTGGTCTGACGCGGCTTCTTCGCGCGCTTGACCTCGCCGCCCTGGGTGACGCGCTGGTTGCCCAGCACGGTGACCTTCTTGATCTGCGGACGGTTGTTGCCGCTCTTCGAGAACTTCACGATCTTCACGACCTTGGGCGCGGAGCGGGCGTCCTCCTTGACGGCCCTTTCCTTCTCCGGCATCGGGCGCCACAGCACCAGCAGCTTGCCGATGTGCTGGATCGGGGCGGCGTCGAGCTGCTCGGCCAGCGTGGCCAGGATCTCCTCGCGGCCCTGGCGGTCGTCGGACATCACGCGGACCTTGATCAGGCCATGGGCCTTGAGCGCGGCGTCGACCTCCTTGGTGACGGCGGCCGTCAGGCCATCGGCGCCAATCATCACGACCGGGTCGAGATGGTGGGCGTCGGCGCGCTTTTCCTTGCGCTGGGCGGGGGTCAGTTGAATAGCAGGCATCCGCGCATTATCCGTGAGCGGACCGCTCCATGGCGCTGCGCATCGGGTTTCCGGCGAAAAGGCGGGCTTGCGACACGCCTGCGCCGGGCTCAGCGCGTTGACTCGACCGCCGCTGGCGGCACGCCGAACTGCTTCACCAGGGCTTCCTGCAAGGGCCGGTAGTCGGCGCGCGCGGCGTCCTTCATGGTGTCGAGGATGTCCTGGGCGCTGCGCTGCGCCGCCTTGTCGGGCCGCAGTCCCCCGGCGGTGTCCTCGGCGTAGTGGCCGGCCTCCGGATAGGCCTGCCGGACCAGCGCGTGCACCAGGCCGCCCAGCGTCGGGCCGTCGCCGGCCTCGTCCATCCGGACCATCTCCCGGCGCCCGCCGCGCACCTGCGGCGTGAAGACGCCATCGGGCGACACCACGATCACATGCGCCGGCTCGTGGCGCTTGTCCGACAGGTCGCTGAGCGCGGCTTCCCGCTTCAGGTCGATCTTGTCGTAGGTCATGTCGAAGGGGGTGTGCTCGGCCTGGCCGGCCGTGTCGAGCACCACCAGCTCGATCCGCTTGCGCAGCAGGCTGGTCATGAGCCAGCTGAAGGACGCGGCGTCCTGCGTCGACAGCGGGCTGGACAGCGCCTTCTCGCCGATGGCGTCAGCCACGGCGCCCGCCTGCTCCCGGATGGCCTGGCGCTGCGCGGCGGCCTCGCGGGCCGCGTCGGTGGCGGCATAACCGCCGGCCTCGCGGAAGTGGGCGTGATGGACGTTCTCCGTCGCCAGATCCAGCAGCCCCTCCGACACCAGCGGGTCCTTGCCCAGGATCAGCGCATGCGTCGCCTCCTTGATGGCCCGCATCGACTGGTCGCCGCTGTAGGGATGGAGCCAGCGCGCGCGTTCGGGCGGGCCCTGGTCGCCGGCGCGGTCCATGTCCTCCAGGCCGCGGCCGAGGAAGTAGCTCTTGTTGTTGGACCATTCGAGCACCTGCCGGCCCGCGTCCTTCACGGCGTCCAGGCGCCGGAAGCGGTCCTCGCCGAGGTCGAAGACCCAGGCGTCCGGCGCCGGCTGACGCGTGGCCTTGAGCAGATGGCCCGAGCGCGGCTCCATCGCCTCCTCGCCTTCGCGCAGGTCCACCGACGGCTGCGCCTTCTTCGCCAGGAAGCGCTGCTCCAGCTCGTAGGTGTTGACCTGCTCGAAATAGACCACCTGGCCCAGGTCCTGCACGTTCTTCCCCGGGGCGTCCACGCCTGGACCCTTGCCGGCGTCGGCGTCGATCTTGCGCACCCGCATCAGCACGCCGGGCACGGCCACCACCTCGCCCTGGGCCAGGTCGCTCACCTTCGCGAAATTCACACCGCTGAGCAGCTTGGCGTGGATGCGCAGGCTGCGGTCGCGCGTCGCCCCGGCATTGATGCCGGCGCCGAAGTAGGCCGCCATGCGGCTGGAGGTGGTGGCCGAGTACATCTCGGTGAGCGCGACCACCTCGCCCTCGGTGACGGTCTTGTTGGGCGACTGCCCGGCCTCCACCGGCTGACCGAAGCGGGTCTGGCCGCCGGGCGCGATGTAGGACGCCTCGGTCACCGCGGCGCGGTCCAGGTTGGCGGGGAACTTCGGCGCGTAGCGCGCCGCCAGGTTGACGTCCAGGATGGCGCTGGGATCGACCAGGCCCTCGCCGCCGTCCGGCTTGTGGGCCGAGGCGGTGAGCACCATGTGCGGCACGCTGATCGCGCTCTTGGGGCGGATCGGCTGGTACTGCAGCTGGCCGACGTAGTCGAAGCGCAGCGGCAGGTGGAACATGCCGGACTCGACGGTGTAGAGGAAGGCCGAGTTCGTGGCCCGCTTCTGCAGCAGCTCGGACACCGGCGGCAGTCCGGTGTCGGTGCGCGGCGTGTGGATGCCGGGCGCGTCGGCCATCAGCTGGGTGGTGGGCCACGCCGCCGCCTGGCCGCGCCGCGTCCAGGTGGTCACGTTGCGCGGCACCTCCGCTGAATCGAGCAGCAGCCCCGGGCGCGCGTCGACCGGCCGGCCGCGGTTGCTGTAGTCGTTGACGATCTCGTGGAACTGGCTGGTCTGTGGCTGGCTGCCGCGCGAGGACCACTGCTCGCGCGCGGCGCGGCTCTGCCGCTCGAAGGTCTCGCGGTCCTTGGCATCCAGCAGCGCGACGTCGTAGCGCAGCGCCTCGGGGCGGTCCTGCGCCTCGTCGGCCGCCGGCCCGCCATCCGCCGCCTCGATGAGCGCGTCCAGCTTCTCCTGCAGGCGCAGGTCCATCTCCTTCTCGCGCTCGGGATGCAGCGGCTGCGAGGCATGCTGGATCGAGTCGTGGACCGCCGCCAGCTCGGCGCCGATCTCGCTGAAGCGGCCGGCCTCGTGCTCCAGCGGGAAGCGGCTCAGGTACTGCCGCACGCCCTCCATGCCCTCGCGCACGTTCAGCAGCATCATCATCGCCGTCTGGTTCTCCTCGAGCTTGCGCCCGGTCAGTCCGGTGGCGGCGTTGGAGACGTCGGTGATGGCGCGGTCGATGATGGAGATCGGGTCGCCCATCCCGCGGGTCTCGCGGCTCATCTGGTGGTCGTAGGCGCTGGCGTTGTCGCCCACGAAGCCGGCGCTGTTGAGCATCGTGGTCAGCATGGGCTCGTACATCGTGTCGAGCCGGCCGATGGCGCGCGCGGTCAGGGTGGCGCCGACGGTGCGCGCCGACGGATGGCCGTCGCCACCCGGCAGCGTGAACGCGTTGGAGACCCCGCGCGCGACGTTGTAGATCGTGTTGTAGAGCAGGGTCAGCGACAGGTGGGCGGCGGCGTGGTTCGCGGGATCGCCGGCGCGCGACTTCATCCATTCGACGCCGCCCTTGGCGACCGAGGCGGAGGCCAGCGCCATCACGTCGACCGCGTTGCCGCGGTGCAGCCCGAAGGCCTGCTGCAGCTTCATGTTGAGGGACAGGCGCAGCATCTCCTCGGCGCTGGGCAGCATGGCGCGGATCGCGAACCGGCCCATCCGGCCCTCGGGCCACTGGAAGTGCGCCGGCATCATCTTGCCGAACTGCGCCATCGCGAAGGTGGTGGCCTCCTGCGCCGCCACCATGCAGCCCACCGCCTTGGCCAGGCCGTCGAAGCCGATGTTGCCGCCGCCCTGGCTGCTCAGCCCGGCGACGCCGATGCCGGCGGCCGCCACGCGGCCCAGCATGTTGAATCCGTAGACCACGCCGGTCTTGGCGGCCACCTTGACGGCGGTGTTGATCGTGTAATCCAACAGGCGCTGGTTGCCGAGGCCGACGGCGGGCTGCGAGGTCCCCAGCCGGATCGCGGCGCGCGCGGTGCGCGTGATGACCGAGAGGGGTAGGGGCCCGGCGCCCTTGATCAGCGGTCCGGCGGGCAGCGCCTCGCCGGTGGAGAGCACCAGCGCCGGCTCGGGCGTGCCGGACTTGCTGGCGCGCAGGCCGTTGTACTGACCCTCGTAGGAGTACAGGTCGATGTCGGCCGCGGCGCCATGGCCGGCCTGCATCATCCCGGCGCTGTCGCCGTGGCCGGCGCTCGGCGTCGGGTTGACCAAGCGCAACCGGGCGCCCTGGGTGCTGGCCGTCAGCTCGTGCACCGCCTGGTCGTCGGTGGTGAAGCGGATGACGACGGGCTTGGCGCTCGCCCCCTCCGCGCGGGCCTGGCCGAGCTGCTCGCGCAGCGTGTCCATCAGCGCCTCGAAGGCGCGCGCGCCCTTGGCGGACTTCACGCCGGTCAGCTCGGCCGGGCCGACCACCTCCCATTGCTTGACGCCCCGGATCTTGGCCAGCACCGGCCCGCCCACGTTCACCGCGGAGGGCGGATGTTCCAGGTCCCCGGCGGTCTGCGCGCGCAGGGCGGGCGGCCGGTCGGACGGCGGGGTGGGGCGGCCCTGGAACTCCTCGTAGCCTTCCATCGCGGTGATGAGGAACAGGCGCTCCGACTTGTAGAAATGCGGGGTGAGCGCGGTCAGGCCATTCGCGAGCGTCGGGCCGAAGCCGGGCAGCGTCGCGGTCTCGGGACTGGACCACCACTGCGCTTCCTTGGGCATCGCGCTCGGGTTGGGCGGCATCTGCATGATCGGGTCGTCGGACTCGGCCAGCGAGCGCCGCGCGTGCAGCTCGGAGTCCATCGACAGCTGCTTGATCGAGGAGCGCAGCGAGGTCTCCATGTCGCCGCGGGGCAGCGAGGGGCGGTCCGCGCGGGGCGGGCCGGCCTCCAGGTCGGGCTCGGCGCCGCCGTGCGGCGGCCGGTGGGCGAGCATGCCCGAGCCTTCGAGCGCCTCCAGGTCGGCCAGCTTGATCAGCCGGTCGCCATAGCCCTTGACGAAGAAGCGCGGTTCGGCCTCGCCGGGCAGCGTCTGGCTGATGACCGGCAGGCGCTCGGCCACCGTCATGCCGTGCGGGCCGTGGGCGGTGAGCTTCAGCACGTGGCTGTGGTCGTTGAGGTCGGCCAGCTGCGCGCCCGCCGACGCGGAAGGCACCAGCGCCGCCTCGAAGCGGCCGAGGAAGCGGGTCATGTCCTCGCGGGTGGCGCCGTAGTCGGTCTTGAGCTGGGCCAGCCGCGCCGGATCGGCCGGGGTCGTGGCGAGCACGCCCTCGAGCGCGGTGACGGGGTCGGTGCGCTGGACGGGCCGGGCCTGGGCCACGGCGGCGGTGGATGACGTCGCGGGCGCTGGTGTCGTGGGGGGCGGGTTTTGCGTCAGCAACTGCGCCAGCGTGGTCACGTCGGCGCGGGGCGGCGGTTGCATGGACTGCGACGACGCCCGCGGGTTCGGCTCCAGCGCCTGGCCGCCCGAGCCGGTGGGCATCGAACCGGCGGTGTCGGGGCGGGGCGGGGCGCCCGTGGTGGAGCCCGGCGGGGGCGTGAGTTCGACGGCGGAGGACGAAGAGGTTGTCGGACCGACGGGCGTCAGCGTGACCATGGCGGGGCGCTCCAGGATGCGATGCGCGAGGACTCGCGCGCTGGAATGCAGGCTAGGTCAAGGCCGCGTCGGGTCGGCGACGGATGCGCAGCGCGGAGCGGGGAGGCGAAGTGGCGCTCGGATGGGCAGCGTCGGCGCGCTTGCGGGAGAGCTGCGCGGTGGCGCGAGCCCCCTCACCCCTCCCTCTCCCCCGAAGGGGGCGAGGGGCGACTGCGCCGCGTGGCGCTTTGAACTCCCTTTCCCGCTGGCGGGAGGGCGGAGGAACTACCTCTCACGCTGGTGGGAGACCAGCGCGGTGGCACGAGCCCCCTCACCCCTCCCTCTCCCCCGAAGGGGGCGAGGGGGTGACTGCGCCGCGCGGCGCTTCGAACTCCCTCTCACGCTTGCGGGAGGGCAGAGGACTCCCTCTCCCGCTTGCGGGAGAGGGCAGGGGTGAGGGTCTTGCCCCCTCTCCCGCTTGCGGGAGAGGGTTGGGGTGAGGGTCTTGTGAGTCACCCGAGCCGCGCGTCGACCGCCGCCCGCGAGGGCAGGCCGGCGCGGGCGCCGACCTCCGCGATCACGAAGCTGCTGACCGCGCACGCGAAGCGCAGGCTGGCCGCCAGCGACTGGCCCTCGAGCCGGGCGAGCACGAAGGCGGCATTGAAGGCGTCGCCGGCGCCGGTGGTATCGCGCACCGGCACGTCGAACGCGGCCTGCCGCACCACGCCGTCGCGGTCGGCCGCCATCGCGCCCTGAGCGCCCAGCGTGACGACGACGCAGGACGGCCCCTGGTCGAGCAGGCGGCGGAGCCCGTCGGCCGAGGGCGCCTCGCCGGTGCCGGCCCGGAAGCCGGCCTCGTTGAAGAACACCAGGTCGGCCAGCGGCAACTGCTGCGCCAGCGCCCGCGCGTCGCCGACCACCGAGGGTTCGAGGTCGAGCGCCACCCGCGTGCCGGTGCGCCGCGCCAATTGGCTGATGCGCGTCAGCTCCGCCAGGTCGCGCGGCATGGCGTAGAGCACGCGCGACTGCAGCAGCGCGTCGTGCAGGCGCTGCACGGGGAAGGGCGGCGGCGCGGCGGCCATCGGCGCGACCACCAGGCCGCGGTCGCCGCCCGGCGGCAGCAGGGAGAGGGCCAGGCCCGACGCCACGCCGGCCACGACCTGCAGGTGTTCCACATCCACGCCGTCGTCGCGCAGCGAGCGCCGCAGCTGCTCGCCGAACAGGTCGGCGCCGATGCGGCCGAACACGGCCGCGCGGCCGCCCAGCCGCGACAGCGCACAGGCCGCGTTGGCCGTGGTGCCGCCCGCCGAATGGCCCGCCGCGCGCGCCATCACCTTGCCGCCCGCCTCGGGCCACTGGTCGACGTCCAGGCTCAGGTCCATGCAGGGATCGCCAAAGGCCAGCAGGTCCCAGCGACGGCGCTCAGCCATGGCCGCGCTCCTGCCAGTGGCGCCAGGCCAGCCCGCCCAGCCCGGCCGCGATCGCGTCCAGGTCGAAGTCGGCGCGGTTGGCGGTCTCGAACTCGGCGCGCATCGCCGCCGGCACGCCGGCCAGTCCGCGCCAGGCGCCGGCGATCGCGCCGGCCATGGTCGCGATGGAATCGGTGTCGTTGCCGATCGAGGCGCCGAGGGCGATGGTCCGCATCGGATCGCCGCCGGTGTAGGCCACGATGCCCACGGCCGCGGGCACGGACTCCGCCGCCAGCACCGAGTTGCCCACCAGCCCTTCCATCCGCGACATGAAGCTGCGGTCGTCCGGCGCCTGGGCGGCGATCGCCAGCGCCGCCTCCAGCCGCGCCAGGTAACGGGGGCCGGCGACGTCGCGGGCGCGTTCGCGCGCAATCGCCTCGCCGCGGGTCGCGCCTTCCACCGCGGCGGCCAGCACCTCGCCCAGCGCGTCGGGCGACGGCGGCGTGACCAGCGCGCGCGAGACGGCGGCGGCGATCGAGCACGCCGCCGAGATCGCGACGCCGGTGTCGTGCGAGGGCATGCAGGTGACGAAGGCCTGCTCGCAGGCGGCGGCCAGGTCGCCGGGGTGGATCAGGCCGGCCGGCGCGACCCGCATCGCCGCGCCGTTGGTCGTGCCCATGCCGGTGAGCTTGCGGCGCGACTGTCCGATCACGCCGACGCTGGCCAGGTCCGTGCCCTCCTGCAGCGCCTTGACGATGCCCGCGGTGCTGGGGCCCATGAAGCCGGCCTTCGGGCTGGTGCGCACCCAGTCCAGCAGGCATTCGACCCAGCCGGCCTGGTCCAGCCGGCCCTCGGCGGCCACCAGCGCGCGGGCCAGGTAGTACATCTGGCTCGCGTCGTCGGTGACCTCGGCCCGCAGGCCGCCATTCACGCCGGCGAAGGTGTCGGGCGTGGGGGTCTCGAAACGCGTGACCAGTCCGCCGAAGTGGGCCGCGATCTCGTCGATGCTCCATTGCTCGGTCGGCGCGCCGAGCGCGTCGCCCATGCCGGCCAGCGTCAGCGACGCCTGGATGCGCTCGCGCAGTTGCTCTTGGTTCATCCTGGGAAGGTCCTTCAAGGTCTCTGGGAAATTTCGGGCGTGGCGGGCCTGGGCCGCCGCGCGCGGCGCGCGCCGGCCACGGCCATGGCGAGCAGGGTGACGATGGGCGGCAGCATCTGCGGCAGCTGGGGCCGCCAGGCCAGCGCGCCGAGCTGGGTGGCCAGCACCGCGCTGGCGCCGAACAGCAGCGCCGCCGCGGTGGTCCCCGCCAGCGCGCGGGCGCCGAGGAAGACGGCCGCCAGCGCCAGGAAGCCGCGACCGGCGCTCATGTCCGCCTGGAACAGGGTCACGTAGCCCATGCTGAGGTAGACGCCGCCCAGCCCGGCCAGCGCGCCGCTGGCCAGCAGCGCCAGGTACTGCATGCGCTTGACCGGAATGCCGGCGGCGAGCGCGGCGGCCGGGTTCTCGCCGGTGGCCCGCAGCCAGCGGCCCCAGGGGGTGCGCTGCAGCAGCAGCCACACCGCCGCCACCGCCAGCGGCGCCAGCAGCAGCGGCAGGGGATGGCCGCGGCCGCCTTCGCCGTTGACCAGCAGGTCCAGCGCCGGCCAGCCCGCCAGGCCGGGCACCCGCAGCGCGGGCAGCGCGGGGCTGACGAGCGTGGCGGTGGAGCCCTTGTCGCCGACCCAGCTGGCCATCAGGAACACGGTCAGCCCGGCGGCCAGCAGGTTCATGGCGATGCCGGCGACGATCAGGTCGGCGCCGAACTCGAGATGGAAGACCGCCAGCAACAGCGCGAGCGCGAGCGCCGCCAGCAGCGCGGCGCCGCCGCCGATCAGCGCATGGGCCCACACCGGCAGCGCCGGCCAGAGCTCGGCGGCCTGCACCGCACCCATGACGCCGAAAAACGCGGCGACCAGCATCAGGCCCTCCAGCGCCACGTTGACGCAGCCGGCCAGGTCCGACACCAGCGCGCCGAGCGCCGCGAAGAGGATGGGCGTGGTGGCGCGCAGCAGCGCGACGACCAGCCCGGCGGCGACGAGGGTCCAGGTGTCGGTCATGTGGCGGCTCCCGGGGCGGGCAGGGCGCGGCCGACGTCGTCGTTTCCGACGGCGCTGTTGGCACCAACGACGCCAGCGACACCAGCGGCGCCAGGAGCACGAGCTGCACCGGCGCCACCATCGGCCTCTTCGGCGGCGAGGCGCTCCGGCCGGCGCTCGCCACGCCGCGCGCGCCAGCGCGCGAGGCCCTCGGCCAGCCGCGGCCACAGGCGCTCGGAGACGACGAACAGGATGATCAGCGCCTGGATCACCAGCACCATCTCGCGCGGGACGTCGGTGCCGCGCTCCATCGCCTGCCCGCCGGCCCGCAGGTAGGCGTAGAGCAGCGCCGCCATCGGGATCGCGCGCGGCTGGTTGCGCGCCAGCAGCGCCACCACCAGGCCCTCGTAACCGAGGCCGGCGGGCAGGTCCACCGGCAGCCGCCCGAGCAGCGCATGGCTGACATGCAGCCCCGCCAGTCCCGCGAACAGCCCGCCCAGCGCGGTCGAGAGCATCACCGTGCGCGCCACCGGCAGCCCCATGCGCCGCGCGAAGTCCGGCGCCTGGCCGACGGCGCGCAGCGCATAACCGGCACTGGTCCGGTCCAGCATCGCCTGCGCGGCCCAGGCCAGCAGCGGCACCGCGATCAGCATCGCGCTCACATGCGTGCCGGGGATCAGCGCGCCCAGCGATGCGGCCGGCGGCAGCAGCGGCGTGGCGATGAAACCCGCGCCGGGATCGCTCATCCACTCGCTGAGGATCAGCCGGAACAGCTGCACCGCGACCAAGTTGAGCATCAGCGAGGTGACGATTTCGCTGGCGCCATGGCGCACCCGCATCCATCCGGGCAGCAGCCCCCAGGCGCCGCCCACGAGCATCGCCGCCAGCAGCGAGGCCGGCAGCACGACCACCGCGGGCCAGGCGGCCAGCGCCAGGCTGGTGGCCACGGCGGCCAGCGCGCCGAGGAACATCTGCCCGTCCGCGCCGAGCGTGAACTGCCGGGCGCGGAAGGGCAGCGCGATCGCCAGGCCCAGCAGCGCCAGCGTGATGGCGTCCTCGATCGCGGCGCCGAAGAGCACCACGCGCCGCAGCTCCCAGCCGTGCGCGCCGAAGTGGAACTCCGGCAGCGGGCCGGTGAGCAGCGCCAGCCAGGCGCGCAGCGGTTCGTCGCTGACCAGCGCGGTCAGTGCGAAGCCGACCAGCAGCGCCGCGGCCAGCGACAGCGGCAGCGTGCCGATGCCGGCACCGGCGCGCCGGAGCAGGGAGCTGAGGCCGGCGCGGCGCGAGGCCCGGGGCGCGGGAGGGGCGGCGGACGTCACGGCTGGCGTTCCTCGTCGGGGGCGAAGGGCGTGAAGGGGGCGGCGGGCGCGGAGGGCGCCGAGCGTGCGGAAGGCGTGACGGATGCGGAGGGCGCAGAGGGTACGAAGGGCTCGGCGGGCGTGAAGGGCGCGTCCAGGTCGGCGCGGGCGGCCGCGTCGTGGCACACGCCGGTCATGTAGAGGCCGAGCCGCCGTGCGTCGACCTCGGCGGCCGCGAAATGCCCGACCAGGCGGCCGTGCGACATCACCGCGATGCGATCGGACAGCGCCAGCAGTTCGTCCAGGTCGGCCGAGATCAGCAGCACGGCCGCGCCGCTGTCCCGCAGCGCGCCCAGGCGCTCGTGCAGCGACTCGCAGGCGCCGATGTCGACGCCGCGCGTCGGCTGGCTCGCGACGAGCAGGCGCGGGGCCAGGGCGATCTCGCGGGCCAGCACGACCTTCTGCATGTTGCCGCCCGACAGCGAGCGGATCGGGACCTCGGGCGACGCGGCCACGACGCCGAAGTCGCGCAGCAGGCGGGCGGTTTCGCGCGCCGCCCCTCCCAGATCCATCGCGCCGAACCAGCCGGGCATGCCGCGCCGGACCACGGGTGGCCCGGCATGCCGGTTGGCGATCGCGTTCTCGGTGATGCTCATGTCCGGCGCGACGCCGTCGTGCAGCCGGTCTTCCGGCAGCGCCGCGACGCCCGCCGCCCGCGCCGCGCGGATGCCGGCGTCGCCCTGGCCGCGCAGCGGGACGCCGTCGACCGAGACCTGCCCGCGCTCCGCGCGCACCAGGCCGGCCAGCACGTCGGCGAGCAGTCCCTGCCCGTTGCCTTCCACGCCGGCGATGCCGAGGATCTCGCCGCCGGCGATCTCCAGCGTCAGGTCTTCCAAGGTCTGGCGGCCGCCGGCGTCCGTGGCCGCGACCGCGCACATGCTGAGCACCGGCGTGCGGCGCTCCTGCGCCGGCGACGGCCGCGACCGCCGCGGCGCGACGGCGCGTCCCACCACCATCGCGGCGATCTCCGCCTCGCCGACGTCCCGCGTCGCGGCGCTGCCGGCCACGCGGCCGCCGCGCAGCACGGTGAAGCGGTCCGAGACCTCGCGGATCTCCGCGATCCGGTGCGTGATCAGGATCACCGCCAGGCCGTCGTCGGCGTAGCGCCGCAGCGCGGCCATCAAGGCCGCGGCCTGCTGGGGCGCCAGCACCGCCGTCGGCTCGTCCAGCATCAGGATGCGGGCACCCTGGTGCAACGCCTTGAGCAGCCCCACCGCCTGCTGCTCGCCCAGCGAGAGCCGCGACACCTGCGTGCGCGGATCCAGCGGCAGGCCGAAGCGGCGCGCCGTCTCGGCGACCCGCTCGATCGCGACGCGGGTGTCGAGCAGCGGACCGCGGCGCGGCTCCTGGCCGAGCACGACGTTCTCGGCGACGGTGAAGGAGGGCACCAGCGTCACATGCTGCGGCACCAGGCCCATGCCGGCGGCGATCGCCTCGCGCGGCGTGCGCCAGCGCACCGGCTCGCCGTCCAGGCGGATCTCCCCGGCGCTGGGCTGCTCCAGCCCGTAGAGCATCTTCATGACGGTGGACTTGCCGGCGCCGTTCTCGCCGACGATCGCATGCACCTCGCCCGGCGCGATGGACAGGCTGACCTGGTCCACCGCCAGCGTGCCGGTCGGGTAGCGCTTGGAGACGCCGTGCAGCGACAGCCGTCCGGGCGGGGCGGCGCCGATCGGCGCGCTGCCGGGCGGGGTGCCAGAAGAGGCGCTCATCGCGGTGTTCATCGCGGCGCTCGTTGTGGGGCTCGTTGCGGCACTCGCTGCGATGTTCAACGGCGTGTTCATCGCGGCGCTCATCCGGGCGTCCTCGCCGAGAACGCGCTCGGCACGCGGCGCTGGCCGGCGACGATCTCCGCGCGCACCTGCTCGAGTTCCTGCCAGAGCGCGGGCGGCCACTGCGCCAGCAGGCCGGCGCGGGGCGCGAGGCTCACGCCGCGCTCCGCCAGGCCCAGCGACACGACGCCGCCCGGTGCCGCGGGCTCCCGCAAGGACGCGCGCAGTGCCTCCAGCACCGCGACGTCGACGTTCTTGACCACCGAGGTGAGGATGCGCGCCGCCAGCGCCGGCTGGCGCGGGCGGTAGAGGGCGTACTGGTCCACGTCCACGCCGATGGCGTAGCGGCCGGTCTCCAGCGCGGCCTCGTTGACGCCCTGGCCGCTGGCGCCCGCCACATGGAACACGATGCCGGCGCCGCGGCCGAACAGCGTCTTGGCGATCTCCTTGCCCAGCGCCGGATCGGAGAAGGAGTTGGCGTACTGGGTCGCCACCGGCAGGTCCGGATCCGCGGCCTTGGCGCCGGCGCGAAAGCCCACGATGAAGTCGTCGACGACGGGGAACTGCATGCCGCCCATCACCCCCAGGCCGCCGCCGGGCGCGACGCCCGGCAGGCCGGCCCGGTCGAGCCGCGCCGCCAGCCAACCGGCCAGATAGGCGCCCTCGTTCTGGCGGAACAGCAGCGAGCGCACGTTGCGGCAGGCGCAGCGGCCGGCGTCCACGGCGGCGTCGTAGAGCACGAAGCGACGTTCCGGATAAGCCCGCGCCAACTGCTCGACATAAGGCGCCATCGTGTAGGTGCCGGTGACGATCAGGTCGTAGTCGCCGCTGTCGGCCAGCGCGGTCAGGGCCGGCAGCCAGCGCGTCGGGTCGGTGCCGCCCTCCACGATCTTGACGGTGACCGGCAACTGCCGCGCCGCCTCGCGCATGCCCTTGGCCGCGCCGTCGAAGAAGGACTTGTCGCCCAGCGTGCCGTTGATGAAGAGCACGGCGCGCACCGCATGGCCGGCCTGGGCGCGCGGCAGCAGCCGCTCGCCCGCGGCCTTCAGGCCGTAGAGCACGGCCACGGCCGCCAGCAGCCACAGGAGCTGACGCAGGAGGAAGCGGAGGGCGGGGCGCATCGACGGCGGTGCCGGGAGGGGGCGGCCGGCGCTCAGGCGAGCCGGCTGGACTGCGTGATCCGCGCGCTGTACCGGTAGCTGGACACGTATTTCATGAGGCAGTACTCGATCGGCTCGCGCCGCTCGGAAAGCGTGATGCGCTCGCAGACCAGCAGCGGCGCGCCTTCCGGCACGCCGAGCAGTCGCGCTTCCTCCGCGTCGGCGCTGGCGGCGAACAGGTTCTCCACTGCTTCCACCGGCGCGAAGCCGGCGCGTTCCATCAGCAGCTGGTACAGCGAGCGGGCGCGTTCCACCTCCTGCAGCTCGAGCTTCACGCCCGGCGGCAGCGGGAAGTAGGCGTCGTGCAGGCCGACCGGCACGCCGTTGGTCAGGCGCACGCGCCGCACGCGGGTGAGCGGGTGGCCGGACTCGAGCTGCAGCAGTTGGGCGATGGCCATGGTGGCCGGGCTGAACTCGAGGTTGAGGATGCGCTGGCTGGGCAGGCCGCCGCGCTGGCGCGTGTCCTCGGAGAACCCGTCGATGTAGCGCGACATGCGGCGCACCAGCGCCGGCGCGACGAAGGTGCCGCGGCCGTGGTCGCTGTAGACCAGCCCGTGGTCCTCCAGCAGCCGCACCGCCTTGCGGATGGTGTCGCGGCTGACCTGGTGCTGCTCGGTGAGCTCGCGCTCGGAGGGCAGGGCCTCGTTGTCGGCGAGGCGGCCGTCGTCGATGGCGGCGCGCAGCGCGTCGGCGACCTGGCGGTAGCGGGGAGGGGGCGCGGAGGCCTCGGCGGGTCGTTTGCTCATGTCCGTCAATGCTCTCATGGTACGTACCAGATGGTCAACAGGGGTTGGTACCAGGGCGCATCGCATGGCGGTTTTACGAGGCTGTGACAGCTGTTGCTTCCGAAGGAAAACCCGAAGTTATGCGGAAAACATGCTGTGACGAGATTGACGTGGTACGTACCAGTGAATGATCATCCGGCCCGATCCGCGCAGTACCCCTCCACCCCGTTCCGGTCCTTCCGCTGAAAGCTCCTCCACCATGCGCTCTCTCGCCCGCCTCCCCTTCGCGCCGCTGCCCCTGGCGGCCCTGCTTGTCGCCGCCCACGCTCCGGTCCTGGCCCAGGAGGCCCCCGCGCCGGCCCGGCCCGCCAGCGAAGCCGCCGGCGACACCGCGCCTTCGCCCGCAGCGGTGCCCGCCCGCTCGCAGTCGCTGGGCCAGGTGACGGTGACTGGCGAATCCATCGGCCTGCGCCAGTCGCGCGCCAACGTGAAGATCACCGCGGCCGACCTGGAGCACTACCCGACCGGCGTCTCGGCCGACAAGCTGCTGGAGCGCGTGTCCGGCATCCAGGTCGGATCGTCCAACGCCTTCGGCGGCGACGGCTTCGAGAGCACGATCAGCATGCGCGGCTTCGGCAAGGACAGCATCGGCTTCTCGATCGACGGCATTCCCAACGGCCGCACGACGCTGGGCGGCGGCTCGGTGCCGACGCGCTTCTTCGACAGCAGCAACCTGGCGGCGATCGATGTGTCGCAGTCGGCCGGCATCGTCGGCGCGCCGTCCCACCAGGCGCTGGCCGGCCACATCGACTACCTGACGCAGGATCCCGGCCGTGCCTTCGGCCTGCGCGTGGAAGCCGCCACGGGTAGCGCCGAGCTCGGCCGGCTCTATGCCCGCGTGGACAGCGGCGAACTGGCGCCCGGGCTCACCGCCTACCTGAGCGTGTCTCGGCAGCAGTGGCAGGTCTCCTACGTCGACGATCCCTCCGGCCACGACACCCGCGACCATGCCGACCTGAAGCTGGCGTGGCGCCTGGGCCAGGACACCACGCTGAAGCTGTATTCGAGCTTCAACGAGCGCAAGGAGACGAGCGCCAGCAACATCGTCACGCTCAGGCAGTTCCAGACCGATCCGAAGCAGGACGGCTACACGGACCAGTGGACCGGCGTGCCCGGCGTCGACCGCAACTACCGCGGCCTCAAGGGCAACCCGCGCGAGGACCGGTTGAGCTACCTCAGCCTGAACACCACGCTGGGCGGCCTGAAGGTCTCGGCCAAGGCCTATCACCACGGGCAGGACGGGACCGGCAAGGAGACGGGCCTGGGCAACGGCGGCTATCCGGGGCTCGATGGCTCGGCCCGCAGCCTGTACTTCCGCGGCAATGACTACGACCTCTCGCGCAACGGCGCCTTGGTGGAAGTGGGCGCGCGGCATGGCGACCTGCTCGACTGGCGTGCCGGCGCCTGGTACGAGAGCTACGACCGCGGCCAGGTGCGGCGCTGGTATCCGGTCCTCGACGAGGCCGCCGGGCCGGCCCTTGCCGACACGCCGGTCGCGATCAGCGAGGACAAGCACTGGAAGAACCGCTCCACCATGGTCTACCTGGCCAATCGCAGCAGCCTGCTGGATGGCCGGCTCAAGCTGGACTACGGCGTCACCTACCTCGACAACCGGGTCGACTACCGCGCGCCGATCCAGGACTCGCGCACCGGCAAGCTGGACTTCGTCAACCAGGCGCGGGTGAACTCCGGCGTGCTGCCCAAGCTGGGCGCGCTGGTGCCGCTGGGCGCGAACACCGAGCTGTTCGCGGGCTACGCCAAGAACGCGGCCACGATGACCGACGCGACGCTCGAGGGCGGCGCGGCCACCACGATGGCGGTGGCGCTGCGGCCGCAGGACATGGACACCGCCAAGGCCTTCGACCTGGGCCTGCGCCACAAGGGCGACGGCTACGCGCTGAGCGTGCAGGGCTTCTCGATCCGCTCGAAGGAGACGGTGGCCGCGGACATCGCCGGCACGCTGCAGTCGGAGAACGTGGACCAGGGCCGCCGCATCGATGGCATCGAGCTGAGCGGCAACGCGCGCGTGGGCGCGGCCTGGCGCCTGTATGGCGCCTTCACCTACCAGAAGGCGCGCTACGCGCTGGGCGACGTCGACGCGCAGGGTTATCCGGCCAAGGGCTTCATCCGCGACGGCGCGGACCTGGTCGGCATCGCGCCGCGCAACCTCTTCCTGGAAGCCACCTGGCGGCCGGGCGATGCCTGGCGGCTCGGCGCCAATCTGCGCCACGTGTCCAGCCAGGCCGGCTACTACGCCAACCCGCGCGTGGCCAACAGCGGCGTCGACGAGCGCATGCCGGCGTACACGCTGCTCGGCGCGAGTGGGTCGTACCAGTGGGATCACCTGACCCTCGGCCTGAACCTGGAGAACATCACCAACAAGCACTACCTCTCCGGCGTCGCGCCCGAGCTGATGACGAGCCCCTCCAGCATCGGGCGCTACTTCATCGGCGCGCCGCGCACGGTGGTGCTGTGGGTGAGGATGGAGCTGTGAAGCGCTCCCCGGTGACCCGCCCCGGCGGCGCGGCGATCCTCGTCGGGGCCGTGACCGGGGTCGCGCTCCTGCTGGGCGGCTGCGCGCCGGTGACCTCGCCGGTCGATGCGCGCGCGTCGGCACGCGTTGCGGCGGACGGCGCGGCGGTTGGCGCGGCAGGTGCGCCGGGGACGACAGCCTGGGCGCAGCCGCCCATGCGCCTGCGGCTCATCGGCGAGACCGTCATTCCGCGCGTGGCGACCGATCCGCTGCTGCGCCATCTCGGCGGCATCTCCGGCCTCGACTACGACCCCGTCGAGGACACCTGGTACCTGCTCAGCGACGACCGGTCGGAGCACGCACCCGCGCGCTTCTACACCGCCAGGATCCGCTGGAACGCGCAGGGCCTGGAGGAGTTGCGCGTGACCGGCCTCACCCCACTGTTGCAGCGCGACGGCCAGCCATATCCGAATGTCCGCGCACCGACGCGGCCCGGCGAGCCGCCGCCCGACAGCCCCGATCCCGAGGCCCTGCGCCTGGACCCGCGGACCGGGCGCCTGCTCTGGTCCAGCGAGGGCGACCGCCCGCGCGGCCTGCAGCCCTTCATCCGCTGGTCGGAGCGGGGCGGCCGCTTCGCCGGCGAGCTGCCGCTGCCCGAGCGCCTGCGCGTGCATCCCGACGAGCCGCGCGGGGCCAGGGACAACCTCAGCCTGGAAGGCCTGGCGCTGGCCGAGGATGGCTCCGTGTGGGCCAGCATGGAGGCGCCGTTGATCGAGGACGGCGAGCCGCCGACGCGCCAGGCGGGCGCATTGACCCGCTTCACCCACCTGGACCGGCAGGGCCGGGTGCTGGGGCAGTACGCCTATCCGGTCGAGCCGGTCCCGGAGGCGCCGACCGGCGGCCAGCGCCGGTCCGACAACGGCGTCAGCGATGTGCTGGTCACGCCGGCCGGCACGCTGCTGGTGCTGGAGCGCTCGGGCCGGGAAGTCGCCGAGCGGGTCTTCAAGTTCCGCGTGCGGCTGTACGAGGCCCGCGTCGATGGCGCCACCGACGTCTCGGCCGTGGCCTCGCTGCGCGGCGCGGAGTTCGTGCCGATGCGCAAGCGGCTGATCCTCGACCTGCAGGCCGCCGGCGCGCGGGGACCGATCGACAACCTCGAAGGCATGGCCTGGGGACCGGTGCGGTCCGACGGCCGGCGCACGCTGGTGATGGTGGCCGACGACAACTTCTCGCCGCAGCAGGTGACGCAGGTCCTGGCCTTCGAGGTGGCGCCATGAGGGACGAGGACATGGAAGGCCTGCTCGGGGCCTGGCTGCAGGCGGCCGGCGCCGGGGACCGCGCGGCGTTCGAGCAGCTGTACCGCTATTTCCAGCCGCGCCTGACGCGCTTCATCCAGCGCTGCTGCTCGCGCCCGCATGTGGTGGACGAGGCGGTCAACGACGCGCTGTGGGTGGTCTGGAAAAGCGCCGCCAACTTCCGCGGCGACTCGCGGGTGACGACCTGGGCCCATGGCATCGCGTATCGCTGCATGCTCAAGTCGCTGCGGGATCGCGAGGTCGGTCAGGAGATCAATGCCTCGGCGGTGCCGGAGGCGGAACTCGCCGAGGCGGAGCCGTTCTTCGACGACGGCCCCGACCGCGAGCTGCGCGACTGGGTGCGTCACGGGCTCGCCGCCTTGTCGCTGGAGCAGCGCACGACGGTGGAGCTGGCCTACTGCCAGGGCGAATCCTGCGAGGAGATCGCGCGGATCATGGCCTGCCCCTCGGGCACGGTGAAGGCGCGCCTGGTGCGCGCGCGGGAGAAGCTCAAGGACGTGCTGCCGGCGCTGGCGGAGGCAGCGATCGGGACGCGCGGCCACTGAGTCCGACCCGTCGGACCATCGGACCCATCTGACCCCGCGGTCGATCGCGTCGGCGCGTTCGCTTCGGCGCCCCCCGCTTCGCGTCCGTCTCGCTGTCGTCATTGCGGTGTGCCTATCGTCATCGCCGGCCGAACCCATCACCCAACAACACGGCCAGGGAGCTTCCATGACGACCATCCTTGCGTCAACGACACCTCCGGCGAACGGGACGATCCCCGCTCATGCCGACACCGTTTCAGGCGGCACGCCCGCCGACGTCATCGCCGACTGGCGCCGCGAGGCCGCGCTGCGGCTGGGCGCCAGCCCCGAGGTCGCGCGGCATTTCGGCGCCACCGGCCTGATCGAGCTCGCCGGGCAGCCGCTGTCGCTGCATCCGCTGCATGACGAACCAACGGGGCCCTGGCTGGCCGTCACGCGCGCCGCGCGTCCGGCGGCGGTCGACGAAGCGGCCTGGTGCGATGCGCTGTTGCTCGCCAACGGGCAGGTGCTGGTCGCCACCCTCGCGGCCTTCGGATTGAACGACGACGGCGAGGCGGTGCTGATCCTGCGCAGCGCCGCCGGGCACGCGCATCCCGATCTGCTCGCCGTTGAACTGGCCGGGCTGCTGCAGCTGCGGCAGGCGCTGCTCGAGGGCGTGACGGCGCAGGCCGGAGCGGCAGCCACGGCAACCACGGCAGCCGCGGCGGCCGGCATGTCCGGAACGGCTGAAGCCGCCGCGGGGCCAGCGGATGCGGCACGGCGCCGCAGTGTCGATGCGGCCGCTGCGGCCGATGTCGACGCGCCGCTCCTGGAAGCCCCCGAGCGCGTGCTCGTGCGCGTGCATGGGGCCTTGCTGCAAGCGGGCCTGCCCGCCGCGGACGCGCTGGCCGGCGCGCGCAGCGGATCGTTCACGCTGGACGGCGTGTCGATCGGCCTGGCCTGCGAGGACGGGACCGACACGCTGGTGCTGGTGTCCGACCTCGGCGCCGAAGCGCTCGACACGCTCGAGCGACGGCGGCTCGCGCTGCAGGCCAACACGACGCTGATGGTCTTCGCCGGCGTCGCCGTGGCCCGCGAGCGCGGCCGCGCCCGCCTGATGTCGCGCTGCCCGGTCGATGGCCGCAGCGCCGCCGATTTCGCCGACGGCTTCGCCGCCTGGTTGCGCGACTTCGCGCGTCTGGCCCGCGCTACATCGACGTCCCGCGCCACCGCAGCCGCGCATTGAAGGAGGGAGCCGACATGCCTGCATCCATCCCCCCTTCGACATCCAACCGCATCGAATCGTTCCGTCTGCCCGCCGAGGCCGGCACGTCCGTGCCCGGCGCCACAGCGACCGCGGGTCCTTCAGGTACAGCAGGTACCGCTGGCTCGACGGGCTCGGCGGCCGGCGTCGTTGCCCCGACGCTTGAGCGGCCGCACAACGCGCCGTCGTCGCGAACGTCCGCGCCGCTGGCGTCCTCCAGCGGCGAGGAGCTGCGCGAGCGCCGGCCTCTGCCGGAGCTCGTCGGCACGAGTCCGGGTCGCTCGTTGCTGGACGACTCGCACAGCATGTCGGACTCGCGCGAGTGGTCGTCGCGGCGCCTCGACACCTTGGCGCGGGAGCGCGGCCTGAGCGGCCCGCTCTCGGCCACCGCGTCGGACATCGGCCGGCAACTGCGGGCCGAGCCGACCTTCAACCTGTCCCGCCCTGTCGCACCGGAGCGCAACTGGCGCTCCGTCGCGAATGCGATCGCCGGCGAAGTCACCCGGCTGGCCGGCGTGGCGGGCCGCGAGGCGGTGCGCACGCTGGGGTCCGTCGTTCCGCCGATGCCCGAGGCGCGCCTGGCCGGCGTGGTGGCGGGACACGCCATCCACCAGACGGTCGCGGTCGGCCTGCCCACTTTCGCGCGGGAGATGCTCGCCAGCGCGGTGAGCCACGCGCTGAGGCACACGCCGGCCCCGGCCGTGATGGGCCTGCAGGCCACGGTCGGCATGACCAACGTGGTCCTGCAGGTGGTGCGGGAGCTGCGCGAGCGGCGCAACCCCGACGAGGCGGCGCGCGCCTACCACTCGCTCACCCCCGAGCAGTGGCAGGCCAAGACGCCCCGCGAGCAGGAGGCGATGCGGGAGCACACGCTGAAGGTCTCGCGGCTGTTCACGGTGATGCAGGTGTCCTCGTCCGTCACCAACCTGATGCTGATGCATCACGGGTTCCAGCAGGGCGACCGGGCGGCCGCGCTGCAGCCGCTGACCAACGAGCTGAAGGTCGGCGTCTACGCCGCGATGCGGGACGGCCTGCAGGCCAGCTTCAGCATGGTCAAGGTGAACAAGCCGCCAGCGCCTGTGGGCGGCGGCCCGCAACCGGAACTGGCCGCCGGCATGTCCGGTGCCGCGCAGGCCTCCGCCGTGGCCACCTACGCGGGCGTGAACGTGGTGAACAACTTCCTCGGCGACGCGCTGAAGGGCGCGTGGGTGCCTGATCGCAGCGTGGCGGCCGCGGTGCTGCTGGATCAATCCAGCGCCATGAACGTGGGCGACGCCTGGCGTGTCGCGGCCGGGACGGCGGCGATCAGCACGCTGACCAACACGCTGGGCGAGACGATCGACTGGTTCCAGCGCCTGCAGCTCTTCGCCAACCAGACGCCCGGCGCGACGCAGGAGTGGGCGCCGGTGCTCACCGGCACGGACCGCAGCCGGGTGCTGGACCAGGCGCAGGCGCGGGCCTCGCTCACCAACACGCTCTTCTCGGCGCTGACCGCGGCGGGGCAGGGGATGGCGCACAGCAAGCTGCCGCCGCCCGTGCAGCAGTTCATCGGCAACGTCGGGGCCGCGGCGCTGGGCGCGATGCTCGATTCGCCGATCACGGGCCTGTGGCAGGCGCAGGAAGCGGTGCGGGCCACGCCGGTGCCCGCGCCGACCGTCGACCTGGAGCTGGCGCTGCGTCCGGAATCGCCGCGTCTGCCGTCGAGTTCGGCCTCGTCGGTGGCCGACATTCCGGTGCCGCAGCGCAGGCCCCGCGTCAACGTCGACGAACTCGATTGAAGGAGCCATGACCGGTCCGATCCGTTTCCCGTCGGGAGGCGCGCCATCGCGCGCCGCCGTACCGCCCGCTGGCCGGCCCCTCGCGCAGGCCTTCGCCGACGAGGTCCGTCCCGCGGGGGACTTTCCCGGGCTCGATCGGGCACCGGCACGGCCGGCCAGCGCGTACGGCGCTGGCGAGGCCGACAGCGCGCCCTCGGCCGTGCAGCGGCGCGCCGCCTTGCCGGTGTCGAGGCCGACCGAGGCCGCGGCCATGGCAGGCCCCTCGGCGGGTGCGCCATTGGCGCCGTTGGCACCGTCGTCGCCGTCGGTCCAGCTGAGGTCGCTCGCGGGCAAGCTCTCCGAGTTGGAGACGGAGCGGGCGGCGCTGCAGGCGAGCCTGGCCGAGCTGCAGCAGCGGCGTCACGACGCGCGTGCTCCCATCGCCAGCGAGCGCAGCGACGAAGTCGGCCGCCTTCAGTCGCGCGCCGAGCACGCGCGAGGCCAACTGGCCTCGCTGCAGGCCCGGCATGAGAAGGAGACCGGCGAGCTGGCGGATGCCGAGCGCAAGCTGGCGTCCGCCCGGCGGCAGCTCGAGAACCTGACGCTGGCGGCGGAGTCGCGGCCGGCTCAACCGGCTCGTCCTGCGCGCACGCGAACGGGCCGGCGCGGCGGCGCCAAGGCGATGAAAGCGACGAAGGCGACGAAGGCGACGCCGGCGGCCGCGAAACCGGATCCCCGAAGCCCCGCGGAGGTCGAGGCCCACGCGCGCATCCAGCGGCTGGAGGGGGAACGCGACAGCCTCAAGACGCAGATGGAGGCGGCCGGTCGCCGCGTGGCGGAGGCGCGCGCGGCCTTGAAGAGCGACACCGACTTCGCGGAGACCCTGCTGGATCCGCGTTTCATTGAGCAGCGGATCGACAAGGCCGCCGCCATCCACCTCAACCCGTTCCTGGCGCACTACAGGCTTCCCGCCATCGATGAGTTGCCACAGGGCGAGGACACGAGGCATGCCCGCTACCTGGCCATGTTCACCAACGTCGACGCGGGTGCGCGGCGCCTGGACGAGCCGCTGCTGGAGAATCCGGCGCACAGCTTCTCGGCGTTCTCGGCCCTGTTCAGCACCTTGTGGCCCGATCGCGTCAACGGGAGCCTGCTGAGGAACCTGCTCGGCGGTGACACGAGCGCCGTGATGGCGGCCGTGCGCGCGGGGGGCGAGGGCCTGGGAAATGCGGTGGGCCGGCATGTGCTGGCGCAGTTCACGGAGGAGATGAGGTACTGCGCCATGGCGGCGGCCAGCACGGGCCTGCCCGATGGCACGACGGCGCGCCGCGTGAAGTTGAGCGACGGCAGCCGGGTGACGCAGACGGCGCTGGCTGAAAGCCGCGCGCGGGCCCGCGACCTGATGCCGCTGCAGGAACTGCCGGCGCATCGTGGCCGCATCGTCGTTGGCGCGATCCAGCAGGCGACCTCGATGATGACGACCATCGCCGAGGAGTACCGCGAGGCGTCTGGCGACGTGCAGCGGTCCCAGTCCGCGTTGGACGGCGCGTTGAAGGAGCGGAGCGCGCTCGTCGAGCGCGGTGAGCAACTGACGCGCGAGCTCGGCGCCGCGCAGTCGGCGCTCAGCGGCCTTCGCGACGCGCGCCGGCAGCGGGACGCCGCGCAGCCGGCGCCATCAACGCCATCAGGGCAATCAGCGCAGCCTGCCTCGCGCGATGCCGCGCCGGATGCGGCCATTCCGCAGCTCCCGGCGGCGGCCGGGTCCTCGTCGCCGGATGTCGACGCTCGCAGGATGCGACTGCGCGGCGATGTGGACCGCCACAGCGCCCAGGCGGACGAGGCGCGCAGCCGCGTCGACCAGACCGCGCGCGACGTCGGCGAAGCGCAGGCCGAGCTGCGCCGCTCCGCGCAAGCGCACGAGGCGGCCGCCGCGGCGCTGGCGCGGGAGGCCGCGAATGCCAGCCGCGAGCACGACGAAGTCCGTGCCGCCCAGGCCGGGCTGCGCGAGCGGCTGGCGGTGACCGAGGCGCGGATCGGCGAGCTGCGCGAGACCTTGCATCAAGCGCCGGCGCGTCGCGCCGCGATCAGCGATCCGGCCTGGGAGCGCGCCGTCGAGCGGCACGTCGGCATCAGCGACGAGGCGATGCGGGAGCGCGCGCCCGAGACCGGCCATGTGGGCAGCTACGACTCGCTGTCGACGCTGTCCCAGGTGGTCGCCGACCTGCACGCCCATGTGTCCGGCCATACCGACCTGCGGCCCGTGCTCGCGGCACGCAACCGCCGCGAGTTCGACAGCGCCGTGGCCCGCGTGCCGGGCGGCGTCACCGACCTGGTGTTCGACCACGGCCGCCAGGTGGGACGCGGCTTCAGCAACGCGCTGGACCGCACCGAGCGCGCGACGCCGCTGCAGCACAGCAGCTACTCGCTGGATTTCGTGCAGGGCAGGGTGGTGGTGTCGCACCTGCATCCGCATGTGCCGCGCCGCACGCTGCAGGTGGCGGAGCTGAAATGAAGCGAGGGCCCCGAGGGGCCCTCCGCGCCGGCCTGCACGCGCCGGTCACTCCAGCCGGATGCCGCTCTCCTTCAGCAGCCGCCCGTTGGCGGCGTGCTCGCGCCGCAGCTGGTCCGCGAATGCCGCGATCGTCGCCGGACTCACGAGGTAGTCGAGCTGGCGAAGCCGCTCCTGCACGTCGCGCTCCGCCAGCACGCGGTTGATGGCCTCGTGCAGGCGCTGGATCACCTCGGGCGGCGTGCGGGCCGGCGCGAAGACGCCGAACACCGAATTCATGTTGGCCTCCGGATGGCCCAGTTCATCGATGGTCGGCACGTCGGGCAGGCCCGGCATGCGGCCCGGTGCGGCCACGGCCAGCACGCGCAGCTTGCCGCGCTCGACCAGCGCGTTCAGCGCCGCGCCGGGATTGGCGGTGAACAGCTGGAACTGGCCGCCGGCGGCGTCGGTGGCGATCTGGCCGCCGCCCTTGTAGGGCACGTGGGTGAAGCGGACCTGCGCCTTGCGCGAGATCTGCTCGAGCATCAGGTGGCCCAGGCTGCCCACGCCGCTGGTGGCGAAGGTGACCTGGTCCGGCTGCGCGCGCGCCTGCGCGATCGCGTCGGCGAAGGTCTTGCCGGTGAAGGCCGGCGTGGCCAGCAGGTACACCGGCGACACCATCACCCGCGCCACCGGCGCGAAGTCGGTCAACGCGTCGTAGGGCACCTGGTGCGTGTGCGGGCTGAGCGTCAGCGGGCTGATCGCCGAGAAGGCCAGCGTGTGGCCATCCGCGGCGGCCTTGGCCACCACGCCCATGCCGATGACGCCGCCGCCACCCGGCTTGTTGTCGACGATCACCGGCTGGCCCAGCGCCAGCCGCTCGGCCAGCAGGCGCGCGACGGCGTCGCTCAGTCCGCCCGGCGCATAAGGCACGACGATACGCACCGGCTTGCTGGGCCAGGCGCCGGTTTGCGCTTGAGCGGTGGGAGCGAGCAGCGCCAGGGGCGCCGACGCCGCGGCGATCGACGCCTGGATGAAGGCGCGGCGGGAGGCCAGGGGGAAGGTCATGAATGAAGGCTGGATGAAGGGTCGGTGCAAGCGCGGCGGACCCGGCCCCACCTGCGCTACTGCGCGATCGGGTCGGCGGCCAGCAGCTCGATGTAGCGCCGCGGGCCGGCGTCGAAGCTTCCCGCCGGTTCGGCGTCGCCGCCGGCGCGGGCCTCGGACGTCAACCGGTCGGCGGGAATGCCGCGGCTGGCGAGTATCGCCTCGGTGCCGCGGGCCCAGCCCAGCGCCTGGTTGCGACCCTTCGCGGCCGCCGGGGAATTGGCGGGCGAGTTGACGCGGATGCCTGCCTCGACGCGCACCCGCACCGCCGGCGAGCGCGCGAGCACCTCGGCGGCGCGCTCCACAAAGTGCCGAAAGCGCGGCTGCAGCGCATCGCGGCGATCGACCGCATCGGCGGCGTCGATGCGCACGCGCACCTGGTTGCCGGCCGTGCGCATCACCTCCACCTGACCGTTGTCCAGCGCCAGCTGCTGCAGTTCCCGCGCCACCGCCGCGATGTCCGGCGACCAGACGTGGCCGTCCTTGACGTCGAGCGCCGGGCCCGGCGGCGGCAAGGGGACCGGCGCCGGCGCGACGACGGCCAGCGGCTCCGGCGGGCGGCGCGAGGCGCAGCCGGTCAGGCCGACGCCCAGCGCGAGCAGCGCGATCGCGAGCGCGCCGCGCGGGCCGAGGCGGTGCGCGCGACGGCGGTGATGACGGTGAAGGGAGGCATTCATCGGGTCACTCCGGATCGTTGAAACAGCCCGGCCTCAGGGCCGGCGGGGCAAGGCGCGAAGCGCGTCGCGCGTGCGTGCCATCCTCATCCCGCCACGACCTGACCCAGCGACCCCAGCGTGCGGTCGAAGGCCCAGAGGTCGTCGGTGGCCTGGCACAGGAACTCGCGCACCGGCTGCAGCTTGCGCATGGCCTCGTCGGCGAGCGCGTCGTTGCCGGGCTTGTACTCGCCCATCTGCACCAGCGGCTCGATCTCGTCGTACTTGGCCATCAGCGCCCGCAGGTGGCCGGCCGCCGCCTGGTGCGGCTTGGGCACGATCTGCGACATCACCCGCGACAGGCTGCCCAGCACGTCGATCGCCGGGTACTGGTTCCGCGCGGCGATCTTGCGCGACAGGATCATGTGGCCGTCCAGGATGCCGCGCACTTCCTCGGAGATCGGGTCGTTGCCGCTCTCGTCCTCGTACAGCACGGTGTAGAGGGCGGTGATCGAGCCGCGCGCGCCCATGCCGGCGCGCTCGAGCAGCCGCGGGATCTCGGCGAACACCGACGGCGGAAAGCCGCGCCGCGCCGGCGGCTCGCCCGCCGCCAGGCCGATCTCGCGCTGCGCCCGCGCGAAGCGGGTCAGCGAGTCCATCATCAGCAGCACCTTCAGGCCCTGGTCGCGGTAGTACTCGGCCACCGCGGTGGCCACGTGCGCCGCCTTCGCGCGCTCGCTCGACGAGCGGTCCGAAGTCGCGCACACCACCACCGAGCGCGCCATGCCGGCCTCGCCCATGATGAGCTCGATGAACTCGCGCACCTCGCGGCCGCGCTCGCCGATCAGTGCGATGACGCTGATGTCGCACTGCGTGCCGCGCGCCAGCATGCCCATCAGCGTGGACTTGCCGACGCCGGCCGGCGCGAAGATGCCCATGCGTTGTCCCTCGCCCAGCGTGATCAGTCCGTCGATCACCTTGACCCCGGTGGGCAGCGGGCGCTCGATCATCTCGCGCTCCATCGGCGTGGGCGGCAGCGCGAACACCGGACGCGATTCGGTCGTGCGCACCGGGCCCTTGCCGTCGATCGGCCGGCCCAGGCTGTCGATCACGCGGCCCAGCAGCGCCTGGCCGACCGGCACCGACAAGACCTGGCCCAGTCCGACCACGCGGGTGCCGCCGCGCACGCCCAGGATCGAGCCGAAGGGCGAGAGGATGCTGCGCCCGCCGGCGAAGCCCACCACCTCGGCCGTCTGCAGCACCGCGCCGTCGTCGTCGAGCACCTCGCACAGCTCGCCCAGGCGGGCGTCCAGGCCGCTCACGCGCATCAGCGTGCCGATCACCTCGGTGACCTTGCCGGTGCGGCCCACCATCGTGGCCGAGGCGAGCTCGGCCTCCATCAGGTCGGTGAATCCCTGCAATGCCTTCATCGGCGCTCCTGGTCAGTGTTCGGCGAGGTCGTGCGCGTGAAGGATGTCCTCGGCGTCATCGGCATCGGCCGGCGCACCCGCGTCCGTGTGCGGAAATCCGAAGGACGCGTGGGCCTGGGCTTGAGCCTCGACGTCGCTGACGCCGCGATCGCTGACGCCGTCGTCCGGCCCGTCATCGAAGCCGTGGTCGGTGGCTTCGTGGTCGCCGGCATCGGCCAGCGGCAGGCTGCTCGCCAGCGCCTTGCGCACCGCACGGTCCATCGCCGCGCGCAGGCCGTCGAGCTGCGTCTGCAGGCTGGCGTCGAGGATGCCGACCTCCGACTCGAACACGCAGCTGCCGGCCCGCAGCGCCGGGTCGACGCTGACCTCGATGTGAACCCCTTGCGTCTGCAGCGCCTTGAGCGAGTCCAGCGCGGCGCGCGCGTGGGCGTGGTCATCGGCGCTGACGCGCAGGGCCAGCGTGCTCGCGCCGCGCGCGAAGCTGCGCACGCTGCGCAGCGCGCGCTGGTACAGCGCCGCCCGCTCCTCGGTGTGGACGATGCGTTCGACGGCGCCGGTGACGATGGTCGCCAGCTTCTCGTGCATGCCGCGCAGCACCTGCGCGTTGTCGATCACCTGCACCGTCTGGCGCTCATGCCATTCCAGCGCGGCCTGGCGTCGGCCGGCTTCGCAGGCCTCGACCCGCAGCCGCTCGGCTTCGGTGCGGGCCTCTGCCAGCAGACGGTCCGCCTGCTCGCGCGCATCGCTCATCAGCTTCGAGGCCTCTTCGCGCGCCTGCGCCAGCACCGCGTCGCGCTGCTCATCCATCGCGCGGCGCAGCGCGTCGAGCTCCGCAGCGCCGTCGACTTCGGCGGCGCGCAGGATGCCGTCCTCGGCCCCCAGTCCGCCCAGGCGGTCCGCGCCGCCGCCCTGCAGCCAGATCATCATGTCGGTTCCTTCGCGAAGAGCGCGTCCAGGCGGGCCAGGCCCTCGAGCGCGCAGGCGTGACGCACTGGCACCTGATGGCGGCCGTCGGGCACCGGCCAGCGCGCCGGCAGCGCGAGGCGCACCAGGCGCCGCAGGCCGCGATGCGGCCATGCGCCGGCGAGCGCCAGGTCCGCGTAGCCGACGCAGGCCCACTGGATCGGCGACCAGGCCGCCACCTGCGCCGGCACCACCGCGCCCTGGCGCGCGGATTCGCGCAGGGCCGCCATCGCCGGGCCGAGCGCGCCTTCGAGCGCCCGCCGCGCGCGGATCTCGACGCAGCAGCGCAGCACGCCGGGCCGGCCCGCCAGCGCCACCGCGCACAGGCGCGACAGCAGGCCCAGCCGCCCGTGCAGCGCCAGGCGCCCGCCCGGTGTCGCGAGCAGGCGCGGGTCGGGCAGCGGCCCGCACCAGCGGCGGTACAGCGTCAGCATCAGGCGGCGGCGCGAGGGGCCGTCCGGCATCTGGTCGAGCGCCGGCCGCAGCGCATTCAGCGCCGCCCAGCCGTCGTCGATGTCGTCGGGCAGCCGATCCAGGCGGCGCTGGAACACGAGCGCGAGTCGGGCCAGTTCGCCGGGGTCCACGGGCGATACGGGCAAGACGGGCGATCCGGGCGGGGCGGCCCTGGCCGGCCGATCGACCGTCGTGTGCGGGGCCGGCGCGATGCGGCTCGGTGTCGTCAGGGCGGCGTCCATGGCCGACCTCAGGTCGCGGAAGCCTGCGCCGCGGTGGGGCTGCCGCCGTTCAAGCCCGCGCTCGCGCCGGGGCCGCCGCCCTGTGCGGCGTTCGCTTGCCCGTCGGCGGCGCCTGCGGTGGTGGCCGAGGCCACGGTGCCCGGCCGCAGCCGGCGCGCCAGCGGTTCGGGCAGCCACTCCGGCTTCTTCCATGCGACCCCGGCGGCGCCGCCCAGGCCGAGCAGCGCCAGCGCCGCCGCGATCCAGATGCCGATCCCGCCGGGCGCGGGCGGTGGCGGCGGCGCGATCATCGCGCCGGCCACCAGCGTCACCGAGACGTTGTCGTAGGACAGCCCCTCGACGCTGCGCGCGACCATGTTCTTGATCGCCGGCGTGAGCGCGGTGAGGTTGGCCTGCGGCCGGTACTTCACGAACACCGACGCGCTCGAGGGCTTGGCCTCCTGCGCCATCGGGTCGTTGTTGGGCAGCACGATGTGCACCCGCGCGGTGACCACGCCGTCGATCTGGCTCAGCGTCTCGGAGAGCTCCTGCGACACGCCGTGGATGAAGCGCACGCGCTCCTCGGTCGGCGAGGAGATCAGGCCTTCCTTCTTGAACATGTCGCCCAGGCTGACGTGCTTGTCCTGCGGCAGGCCCTGCGCGCGCAGCACCGCCAGCGCGCGCACCACGTCGGCCTCGTCGACCTTGACGCTCCAGGTCTTGCCGCTGTCGGGCGTCTGCTTGCTGGCGGTGATGCCGCTCTCCAGCAGCGCCGACACCATGTGGTTGGCGTCGGCCTCGGACTGCTTGGTGTAGAGGTCGGTGTCGCAGGCCGCCAGGCACAGCGCCAGCACGGCGCCGAGCAGCAGTCGCCAGGGCCGCGGGGCGCGGTCGTTGATCTTGGAAGGCATGTCGGAACTCCCTGGGTCCGTTCATCGCGGCCGGACTGCGCCGGCCGCAGGACGCGTCACTGGTTCTTCATCAACGTCTGCAAGCCGCTCTTGCTGCTCTGCGCGACATAGACGCCGGCGTTGAACTGCACCTGCACCATCGACAGCTGATAACTCAGCGCGATGTGGCGCGAGGCCAGCTCGCCGGGATTCATCGCCGGCGCCTCCTGCGAGAACGCGCGCACGCTGTCGAAGGTCTGGCGCAGCACGCCTTCCTGCGCCTCGATGAAATGCGAGACCGGCGAGCGCTCGCCGACCTCGGTGCCGTGCGGCGCCGGCGCGGTGGGATGCTCCATCATCAGTCGCTGGAAGCGGTCGGACAGACCGCCGAGCGCATCGGGCGCGGCGGCGGCGCGATCCAGGACCTGCGTCGGGGCGGCGCCGGACACGGCGCCGATGGCGGGAACAGTCATGCGGATCTCCTGCGGTGTGGCTTCGGACGCGCGCCGCTTCAGGCGCGCAGCAGCGGCGCGTGCGGCAGCGAGCGCGGGTCGTAGTCGGCGAAGCTGGTGGCGGCCGGGGCGTCGGGCTCGGGCTCGCCGACATTGACGTCCTTGCCCAGCAGCAGCCGCACCAGGCTGCGCGCTTCCTGCGTGGAGTCGCCTTCGATGA
This sequence comes from Roseateles sp. 22389, assembly GCF_052044995.1. Taxonomy (NCBI): domain Bacteria; kingdom Pseudomonadati; phylum Pseudomonadota; class Betaproteobacteria; order Burkholderiales; family Sphaerotilaceae; genus Roseateles; species Roseateles sp. 22389. Next base: position 26,037 of record NZ_JBQEOF010000019.1, on the reverse strand, counting down.
CCTCGTTGGCGCTGACGCTCCAGGCCGGATCGCCGACGGCGAACTGGCAGAAGGCCATCAGCGCGCGGCCCAGGCTCCAGTTGCGCGTGTTGGCGTCGAGGTTGTTGAGCGTGCGGATCGCGTCGTGCCAGTGGCCGCGGCTGATCGCGATCCAGGCCTCGAAGGTGTCGAGCTCGGTCAGGTGGGGGCGCAGCTGGCGCACCGCCACCAGCACCGTTTCGGCGTCCTCGGTGCGCTTGTGCGTGATGCCGAGGCTGACGATCTCGATGAGGGCGCGGACGAAGGGTTTGCGATGAAAGGTCGGATCCATCTGTGTGCTCCTGGGGAAGTGCCTGTCCTGAACGGACGCGTGTCCGCTCGGGACAGGCACGTCGCGTGCGAGGACGCGGCGTGCCTGGCGGGGGCCGCGAACGGCCCCCGCGCGTGGACATCAGAACAACATGCCGGTGGTGCGGCCGTTGAAGATGTTGAACAGGTTGACGCCCTGGGTCAGCTCGCTCTGCGACAGGTTGGGACCGCCGTAGGCCTGAGCCCAGTTCAGCGCATCCACCTGGGTGAACGGCTGGTTCAGGCTGGTGAACGGCTGCTGCGCGAAGGACGCGTTGTACGGCGAGGCCACGCCACCGGCGTAGGGCTGCTGGAAAGCGGTGAACGGCTGCTGCGCGTACGACTGCGTGTAGGGCGAGGCGTACGGCGAGGCCGCGAACGGCTGCTGCCCGTAGGGTTGCGGGAAGGCGGGGATGCCGCCGCCGAGGCCGCCCAAGCCGCCACCGAGGCCACCGCCCAGTCCGCCGCCGAGACCGCCGCCCAGTTGGTTGGCCACCGAGTTGGCCAGCGGATTGGCGTTGCCCAGGCCGCCCAGGCCGCCGCCGCCCAGCGCCTGCAGCAGCGGGGTCAGCGCCTGCAGCAGCTGGACCACGCTCTGCAGGATGCCCTGCAGGCCCTGGCCGGCGCCTTGCGGGCCGCCCAGTCCGGGCATGCCCAGGCCGGGGAGACCCGAACCCGGCAGGCCGGGCAGGCCGCCGCCGAACTGGCTCTGCTGCGCCTGCAGCAGGTTCTGCAGCAGGCCGGTGCTGAACTGCATCAGCGTGGAGGCGATGTCCATCGTGCTGGACAGGGCCGAGCCCAGCGGCGACTGGGGCGCCGCGTACGACGGGACCGAGGAGGTCGGGGGGATCGAGAAGCTCATGGTGTGAGTCCTTTCAAGCGGTTGGTGCGAGCGTTCCGATCAGTACAGGCGGACCGAGGTCGGCACGTTCTGGAAGGTCGTCGCGACGTTGTCCTTGAAGGCTTGGGACGGTTGCGGCACGTTGTCATTCAGGCCGCGCAGCAGCAGGCCGGCAAGCGAATCGGCGCGCACGTTGCCGAAGATCTCGCCCTTCAGGCCGCTCGGGCCGGGCTGGGTGTCGGCGCCCTTGAGCACTTCACGCAGGTCGTCGGCGCTGACCAGGCCGTCGCCGCGCTGGTCGCCGCGATGCTTGACGCGCACCTTGAAGGCGTTGTCCATCTTGTCGAAGAGTTCCGGCTGGCTGAGGATCAGCTTGGCGGCGTCCTTCATGTCCTGCGGCGCGGCGGTGCCGTCGGGCATCTTGCCGGTCTTCACGATGGCGTCCAGGTCGGACTTGCTGACCATCTTGTCGCCCGAGGTGAAGAAGCTGTTGCCGTACTTGGCCAGCGTCTGCAGCGCTTCCTTCTCGCCCACGCTGAAGCTGACCTGCTGCATCGCGGCGGTGGTGTCGCCCTTGCCGATCTTGCCGTCGGCATGGCCCTTGAAGCCTTGCGCCTTGGAGTCGGCGGTCTCCAGCGACTTGAAGTCGTCCGGATGGTCGAGCAGGTACTTGGCGGCGGCGCGCAGCTCCGGCGTGTAGTTCGCCGAGACCTGGAAGCGCTGCATCTCGCCGTTGGCGATCGCCTTCAGGTCATCCTTGGTGATGAAGTTGTCCTTGCCGGCGGTCAGCTGGTCGAAGTTGCGGGCGATCTCGCGGGTCGCGCGGTCCTTGTCCATCTGCACGTTGCCGGCGGCGTCGAACTTGAGCTCACCGGTCGGCGCGGTCGTGGTCGGCACGTTGGGCGCGCCACCGTAGGCGTTGGTCTGCGGTGCGTTCGGCAGGTTGGCGTTGGGCAGGCCCGCGCCGTTGTAGACGCCGCCCGGGGGCAGGCCGCCCTGGGGCACGGCACCGCTGCCGCTGAACATCTGCAGCACCTGCTGCAGCGCGCTGAACGCATTGGCCTGCGTCGGGTTCATCGCCGGTGCGAAGGGCGTGGTCATGGGCAGGCCCAGGGCCGGGTTGCCCATCAGCGGATTGCCCATGAGCGGGTTGCCCATCATCGGGTTGCCCATCATGGGATTGCCGATCATGGGGTTGCCCATGGCCGGCACGTAGGCCTGCGGCAAGCGCTGCAGGCCGGGCATCGGCAGCTGGGCGAAGGGGTAGGCGCCGAAGGCGTTGGCCGGCAGGGTCGGCAGCATCGGCATGCGCTGCATGCCCGCCATCAGCAGCGGCGAGACGGCGGCCAGCACGTCGCCGATCGAGCTCAGGACGTTGCCCAGCCGGGTGGGGTCCAGCGACAGGGGCACGTTGCCCAGCGGGCTGGACACAGCGGAGGAAGCGGTGCTGCCCAGGCCGAGGCGCATGTTGTAGCTGTTGACCTGGGTCTGCTGCGTGGAATTGACGCTCATGAAGATCTCCCGTGGGAATGAGGAATGAATCGAGAACGGATTCGGAGGGATGAGAGGGTGCGAGGGATGTGGTGGTGCTTACGCGAGACCCTTGATCGCTTCGCCGATGGCCTTGAAGAGCTTGGCCAGCGCTTCATTCATCTTCACGATCATCTGGATGATCCCCATCTGCGTCTGGAACTGCATCTGCATCGCAGCCGTCTGCTGGATCTGGTCCATCATGGCCGAGCCGTCCTGGCCGGCGGCCTGGGTGCCCTGCGCGCTCAGCCCGGCGGCGCCGGACTGGAACATGTTCATGGAATTGCCCATGCTCGCGCCGGTGCTGCTGCTGGTGCTGGGAATTGACATCGTCTGCTCCTGAGGAAATGCGGAAGGTCCGCGTTGGGGTGCGCCGCGAGGTGCGGCCTGCTCGAGAAGGGAGCCGGGACAGCGCTCCCGGGGGAATCAGTGGGAGGTCCGGAGGCTGGCCAGGTAGGCGAGGACGCCGTTGGCGGCTTCGCGGGCCTGCTGGTCGGTGCTGGTGGCCAGCACGTTGTTGAGCCAGTGCTTCCACTCGGGGTCGCCGCTGAGCATCATCGAGACGCCCAGCGCCACCTTGGAGTTGTCGTCGTCGGGCTGCTGCTCGATGCGGCGGCCCAGCGAGGCCTTGGCATAGGCCGCGTCACCGCCCATCGCGACCGCGATGGCGCGGTGCATCACGTACATGGTGGGGTCCTCGAGGGTCATCTCGACGGCCTCGTGCACGATGGCCGCGTCCTCGCTGGCGCGATAGATCGCGCCCAGCAGGCCGATGGCCATCAGGTTGCGGTAGACCTCGGGGTACTGCGCGCCCGGCGCGCCGCCGCTGCTGGCTTGGGTGTGTTGCATGGAGGGCCTCCGCGGGTCAGACGGCGAGCGACGCGTTGTGCAGCGTCTCCCAGATGTGGCGCACGATGCGCTGCGCGGCGTTGAAGGCCTCGATCAGCTGGGAGATCAGCTGGCGCTCGGCGGCGGCGGCGGTCTGCAGCAGGCCTTCGCTGCTCTTGGCCACGTCGGCGAAGTAGGACAGCATGGCGCGCGCGCGGTCGCCGGTGGCGTCCTCGGCCAGCGACTTCTCCAGGTTGGCCAGGTCGCCGAAGACGGTTTGCTCGAGTTGCTCGTTCATGGTCGAAGTTGCTCCGTGAAAAGGGGGAGGGTCGGGTGGAAGTCCGGAAGGGATCAACGGGCCGGCGGCGTCGGCGGATCGCTCAGCTCGCCGATGGACTCCGGGATCAGGGAGAGGTGCTTGGCGCCATCGCGCGTCTGCACGTACTGCAGGCCGTCGGTGGCGAGCATCGCCCCCACCGGCACGCTCTCGGGGACCGGCGCGGGGGCGACGGCCACTTCGATGCCGCGCACCAGCGGCGCCAGGTCGGCGGCCACGCGCGTGGAGGCGTCGCGCACCCGGTCGGGATGCGCGGCGCGGCCGCCCACGATGAATACGCCGCGGTCGCGGTAGCGCACCACCAGGCCGGGCGTGTCCAGCGCGTCGGAGATGCTCTGCGCGATGTCGGCGGCCGAGGCGTAGCGATGCTCGATGCGCTCGACCGGGAAACGGTCCAGCAGCTGGCGCAGCGTCTGCGCGGCGGCGGCGTCGGGCAGCAGGCCCTCGACGATCACGCGCTCGCCGGCGGCGCGCACGGTGATCTCCGGGATCGCGGCGCTGGCGATGGCGCGGTACACCTGGCCCACCAGCGGCTCGGGCTTGACCGCGGCGCGCGCGGCCTGCGCATGCCGCGAGATCACCGTGGCCAGCAGGCCGCCCAGCGTGAGCGCGGCCACCAGGCCCCAGGCCAGCACCCGGCGGCCGCCGGTGACCGCGGCCTCGACCACCGGCGCGGCGGCCTCGACCACCGCCTGCACCGGACGCATCAGCCGTTCCATCAGCTCGATGTCGGAGGGCCAGGCGGCGTCGTCCGCCGGACCGACGCAGAGCACCACGTCGCCGAAGCGGCGCGGCTCGAAGTCGGCCATCGGTGCGCCCGTGCCGGCGGCATCGTCCACGGCGGCGCCGGACGCTGCGTTCAGCGTGGCGCCGGGCGTGGCGATCGGCGAGCCATTCAGCGAGCCGTTCAGCGGGGAGGCGAGGGCGAGCACTTGACCGTTCTCCGTGAGTTCGAGGACCAGGGGTTCCGCGTGCCAGTCGACGAGCTGGATGTCGGCCTGCTCGTCCGCGGCGATGCGGTATGTCGATGCGCTCAACGGTAGGTGGACCCCCGCATGCACGCCGGTCAGGACACGAAGCTGTTTCATGGATTGCGAATGCCTGCGCGAGGGGTGCGGACGGGGCGCTTCAACGCGCCAGCGGCGCGGTCGGCGCGCCCGGATCCATGTCGCTGGCCGGGGGCTGCGACAGGGCGGGCGCGGCGTTGCCGCCGACCAGCTTGGGCGTGATCAGGAACAGGCGCTCGGTGCGCGTGGCGCGGCTGCCGCTCCATCGGAACAGGCCGCCGACCAGCGGCACGTCCTTGAGCAGCGGCACGCCGGACTGCTGGTCGGTGCTGGCCTCGACCATCAGGCCGCCGATGAGCAGGCTCTCGCCTTCGCGCACATGGGCCTCGGTGCGGATCTCCGTCTTCTTGAGCACCGGCACCGCGTCGACCGAGGTGGCCTCGAAGTTGCCGTCCTCGATGTAGAGCGAGAGCTTGATCTGGTTGACGCCGCCGCTGGACACCACTTGCGGCGTGACCTGGAGCAGGGTGCCGGCCTCGATCTGGTAGAGCTTCGCATCGAGGTTGCCGGCCACGCGCACCGTGGCCACGCGCTTCTCCTTCATCACCGCGGGCCGGTTGGCGACGCCGAGGACCGAGGGCTTGGAGACCACGCGGGCCTTGCCCTCGCCCTGCATCGCGTTGATGCGCAGCATCAGCTGCCGGCCGGCGTCCGCGACCAGCGTGCCGATGGTGTAGGTGCCGTTGCCCAGCATCCCTTGCCCGCCGCCGGTCTGCGGCGGACCGCCACCGGGCGAGGTCACCGACAGCTGGCCGCGGTTGCCCTGCACCGACCAGTCGATGCCCAGCGAGCGCGCGTTGTCCTCGCTGACGTCGATGATCATGGCCTGCAGCTCGACCAGCACCGGGCGCTGGTCCAGGCGCTGGATCAGCGCCTCGTACTCGCGCATGCGGTACGCGCGGCCCTGCACGATGACGGCGTTGGTGCCCTCGTCGGCTTCGAAGCGGGGCTGGTCCTCCTCGAAGTTGACGGGGCTCTTGAGCGTGCGCGCGCTCTGCCCCGGCTTGTCGGCGCCAGCGCCCGGCCCGTGGCCTTGCCCGGAGGAGGGCAGTTCCGGCACCAGCTTGCCGGCGCCGTACATCGACTGCATCGCCTTGATCTTCTGGTCGACCGGATTGGCCGGCTGGCCGCTCACGGTGTCGGGCTGCAGGCTCTGGGCGGCATAGAGGTTGCGCAGGATGGAAGCGACGCCGGGCACGTTGCTTTCGCCGAGCAGGCGGTCGTTGGCGGACGCGAAGCGCAAGGGGAACACGCGCACGACGCGCTCGTTGCCCTCGGCGGCGCCCAGGTCCAGCGAGTCCAGCGCCTGCGCGATGAGGTCGATGTGGCGCGGCGGACCGTAGGCCAGCAGCGTGCGCTGCGCGTCGTTGAAACGCAGCGGATAACGCTTGTCGCCCAGGTTCAGCGAGTTCAGCAGCTCGGTGACCTCGCGGCGGCTGTAGCCCTTGAGCCGGAACATGCGGCTCTGGACCGCGCGCGCCGGATAGAAGTACAGCGCGGTGCCGTCGTCGTACCAGATGAGGCCGTAGGCCTTGGCGATGGCGCTGAGGAAGACCGGCGGCGAGCTGTCGAAGCTGGCGTTGACCACGCCGTCGACGCCATCGCCGACCACCGCCGGCACGCCCTGGCTCGCGGCGAAGTCCTGCAGCACGTCGGACAGGCGGCGGCTCTCGGCGCGGTAGACGAAGCGGCGCTCCAGGCGGCGGTCGCTGGTGGCCGCGCGGGTGCGGGGCTTGGCCGAGGCTGTCGCCGTGGACGGGACCACGGAGGTGCCCGCCGGAGCGGGCGCCGTCGGGGATGCGGCGGATGCGGCGGGCGTCGCGGACACGTTGGACGCGGCCGGTGCCGCGCCGCGCGCGTCCTGCGCCAGCAGCGTCGCGGGCGCGCTGCCCGAGCCCGCGACGGCCATCGCCACGCAGGCCGCGAGCGCGCGGCGCTGGAAGTCGGGCGCCCGCATCACAGCGGCTCCGCGTCGGGGTCGTCCTCGTCGGGCTCTTCTTCCTCGAAGAACTTGCCCAGCGCGTCTTTCATCATGCCCTGGCCGCCTTGGAAGATGCCGCTCACCACCTGCTGGAAGGCCTTGGACTTGGTGATGTCGCCGCCGCCGTCATCGCTGGGCGGCACCGGCGTGCTGCCGGGCGTCGAGGGGCTGGGGCCGCCCACTCCGTTGACACCATTCACCGACATGGTCAGCTCCTTCTTGTTGACGATGCGGAGGCTAGGGCGCGGGCCGGCGGTGAGAGGTCGGTGACACGAAGCGGCGTCCGTGACCGCGAACCGGCGACGGGCGGGGGGGCGGTTGCGATCGGTGCAGCCCGCGTTCGCATGCGCGGACGGGCCTTCGCCCGGCGCCGGCCGAGCCCGCCGTCGATGCGGACACTGCGACGGGACCGGGCCGCGCGCATGGCGCTGGCGTCCCGCGCCTTCCTTCAAGCCTCAACAGGAGCCCCCATGCTGACTGCCCCCTCGCTGGCCGCCGCCGGATACAACGACTTCTTCGCCTCGCTGCAAACGGTGCAGATGACCGTGCAGACGCAGGTCGAGCGCTTCCAGGCGCTGATGCTGGAGATCAAGCGCGTCAGCGCCGCGCACCAGGACGACGAGAGCCTGCGCCGCGCCGGCGAGATCGCGCTGAAGCTGCATCGCGTGCACACGCTGCTGTTCGGTGGCGCGCTGATGGCGCAGCCGCAGGACGCGACGACCGGTGCCGCCACCGCCGCTGCCGACGGCGACGCGATCGACCTGGACGGCGCGATGGCGGAGTTCTCCTCGCTGCTGAGCCGCACCCGGCTGGCCTCGACCGAGGCCGAGCTGCTGCTGGCGCAGGCGAGCGAGGAACTGGCCGCGCTGCGCGGCGAGGCCTGATGGAGCCCCGGCGATGACAGCCGGACCTCGCGCTTTCCGCCCCGCCTTGCGACCGGTCTTCTGGCCGGCCGTGTGCGCCGCGGCGATGGTCGCCGGCCCCGCGGACGCCGGCGTGCGCTATCGCTGCGAATTGCTGGACGGCAGCGAGCGGGTCGCGCTGGAGGACCTGTCGGCGCGGTTCAGCGCGGCGGTGCGTCGATGCACGGCCTTCGAGGTCGCCGACCTGCCGGGGCCACGCATCGAGACCGAGTTCACGACGCTCGCCTTCGCGCGACCGAGGCCGTCGCCCGCGCCGCTGACCTGGCGGACCAACCCGCAGCCCCTGGCGCTCGGCGCGCCGCACCTGCAGCGCATGGTGCAGCAGGCCAGTCGCAAGCATGGGCTGGATCCGCGCCTGGTGGGCGCGCTGGTGCATGTGGAGTCGGCCTACCAGACGCAGGCGCGCTCGCCCAAGGGCGCGCTCGGTCTGATGCAGATCATGCCGGCGACGGGCGCGCGCTACGGCGTCGCGTCCAGGCAGGACCTGCTCGACCCGGCCACCAACATCGACGTCGGCGCGCGTTACCTGCGCGACCTCAACGAGATGTTCGACGGACGCGTCGACCTGGTGCTGGCCGCCTACAACGCGGGCGAGGGCGCGGTGAAGCGTTATGGCAACCGCATCCCGCCGTATCGCGAGACGCAGGACTACGTGCGCAAGATCCTGAAGCTCTACGAAGGGGAGTGAGCGGCGATGGGCATCCACCGCCTGCCGCCGTCGCCGCGCTTGCCGACGACACCGGCGCCGGCCGGCGCGTCGACCGGCGGGCCGGCCAGCGCGTCGTCCTCTTCGGATCCCGGCGGCATGCCGGGCTGCGGCTTGCTGAACGGGCTGCTGCGGCTCGGTCGGCCGCCGCCGGTCCGGTCGCCCGCCAGCGAGGCGCGCGCGGCCATGCGCCAGGGCGACATGGCGCGGCTGGAGCAGGTGCTCGTCGCTGAGCCGGCGCTCGCCGTGGCGCAGGACGCGCACGGCGACAACCTGCTCGGGGCCGCGGTGCGCGGCGGTCATCTGGATGCGATCCGGGTGCTGCTCGACTACAGCGGCCTGTTCCCCGGCGGCGAAGCGGCCCTGGTGAATCACCGCAATGCCAAGGGCGAGACCGCGCTGGGCCTCGCGGCCGCGGGCGGCGATGTCGACGTGGTCCTCTTGCTGCTGTCCGCGGCCACCCTCGACGTCAACGCGACCAATGCCAAGGGCAGGACGCCCTTGCACCAGGCGGTGGAGCGCTCGAACGCGCTGATCGTCGGCGCGCTGCTGGCGCACGAGGCGATCCGTCCGGACCTGCGCGACGCCCAGGGCGACACCGCCTTGCATGTCGCCACCGCGCGCGACGACGCCTTGTGCCTGGAGCTGCTGCTCGATGCGCCCGGGGTGGCGGTCAATCCGGCCAATGCCCGGGGGCAATCGCCGCTGCGGCTCGCGATCGAGACCGGCAAGCTGGAGGCGGCGCGTGCCTTGCTCGAGAACTGGCAGGTCGATGTCGACGCGCTGGACGGTCCGCAGGGGACGCATCTCCTGCATCGCATGGCGGCCGAGGGCGGCTTCGAGCCGGCATTGGTGACCCTGCTGGCGTCGCATCCGCTGCTGGCCAATCGCCCCGATGGCCACGGCCATACGCCGCTGGACCTGGCCATCGCCAACGACCAGCATGCGGCGCTGGCCGCGCTGCTGGGCAGCGACCGGGTCGAGACCGAACGGCTCGACGAGCAGCTCCGCGGCCCGCTGCAGCAGGCGCTGGAGCGCATCGCCGAAGCATCCGCGGGCCATCAGCGGGACCGCCGCATCAAGACGCTGCGGGTGCTGATGAACGCGCGCACCATCGATCCCAACGAGATCTTCGCCAATGGCGAGACCTTGCTCACCCAGCTGTGCGCCCGGCCCGCGGGCGACGATCCGCGCGGCGGGCAGGTGCTCGCATCGGCCACGCTGGCCGAGCTGCTCAAGCGCAGCGACGGCCGGCTCGACCTGAACAAGGCCAACGCCCATGGCAGGACGCCGCTGGAGGTCGCGGCCGGCACGGCCGACACCGCCGACGCGGGCAATGCTGGCAATGCGGCCAACACAGGCAACGCCGATCTGCTGCGCCTCCTGCTGAAGGACGCCGGGGCCGATCCCAACGTGCTGGTGGGCTGGCTGACGGCCTCGCCGGAGCAGGCCCACGGGCGGCTGCATCCGCATGGCCAGCGACTGTCGCGGCCGGAGCTCGAGCGCTTCGTCGACAGCACCCTGGCGCAGTGGGCCGACAAGCCGGATGCCTCGGGCCGGCGCCATCGCCTGGCCCATGTCGCCAATGCCGCGCTTGGGGCGCGGTTGGCCGCGCGCGAACGCGCCGACCTGGCGGCGGGCCGTGCGCCGCCGGCGGACTGCGCCAAGGGCGCCGTGTTCCGGTTGTCGCTCGCGGTGGAGCAGTGCCTGGACACGCAGCAATATCGGCCGCTGGCCGAGCGGGCGGCCGCGCTGCTGGCTCAGGCGCCCGCTGGCCAGCGCGCCTTCAACCTCCAAGGCGTGGAGGTGTCCCGCACCGAGATCGAGTCCTGGGCCGCGGGCAAGCTGCCGGAGGGCGGCGTGAACCGCCTGATCGATGACCGCGTCGCGCAGGCCGGGCTGGCCAATGCGCACAACATCGGCCTGACCGCGCGTGGCCACCTGATCATGCAGGCCATCCGCGAGCGGCTTCCCGCCGAGCGGCTGACCGAAGCGCAATGCATCGCCGCGGTGCGCGCCGCCATTCAAGCGGCGCCGGACGTCGATGCCGACTGGCGGCGCCAGGCGGCGCTCGGCCTGGACAAGGCCCTCGCGCACACCACGCGGGTGGGTGAAGGCCTGGACACCACGGTCGGCGAGGCGCTGACGACGATGTGGAACCACATCGCGTCGCAGGCCGCGCCCGCATCGCCGGACGAGTCCGAGGCCGACGCGGCACGGCGGCGGGCGTTGCACGGCGCGCTGACGCGCTCGCTGCTCGACAGCATGGTCGACATGAGCGCGGGCTACTGCGATACCGGCTGCGTGCAGCGCATCCTCTACTGCGTCGACGGCATCGACCTCTCGCTGCTGCCCGCGGAGCCGACCGCTGAGCTCATCCGCGACGAAATCGGCACGCTGGCGGGCCGGGTGAACAACCGGTTCGAAGCGCTCTACGGCGACAGCGAGGCCGACCTGAAGGCCAAGGGCGAGGGGGTGGCCAAGGCCTGCGCCGATGGCACGCCATTGAGCGCGAAGGAGCGCAAGCTCATCGCGCGCTACCAGCGCCAGCGGCCGATCGACGAGCAGTTGGTGATCCAGCTGAAGCAGGACCTGCTCGAGGCGGCCGTCGTCGGCGAGCTCGTCGAGCGCCGGGGCTGGAGCCCGGCCGCCGTGCGGCCCGAGCTCGACCGGACGAAGGCGTTCATGAACGACCTGTGATCGCCCCGGGACCGTGAAGGCCCCGGGCGCCGCTCAGCCGTGCAGGCGCGTCGCCGTGGCTTCGTCTTCGGTCGTGCCGCGCAGCGTCTGCGTCGGCGTCTCGTCGAAGCGGCTGCGGTAGTTGTGGACCAGCGTCGAGCGGTTCTTCACGCCCCAGCGGGAGGCGACCTCGAGCACGCCGGCCTCGCCGCCGCCGGCCTGCAGGTCGCCGTGGATGCGCTCGACGCGGCGGGTGCGGATCATCTCCGCCGGCGTGACGCCCAGGTGGGTGCGGAAGGCCAGTTGCAGCGCGCGCTCGGTGACGCCGACATGCGCGGCGACCTGGCGCACCGACAGATGCTCATCGGTCAGGTGATCCATCATGAACTGGTAGGCGCGGCGATAACGCAGCGGCAGCCGCAGCTTGGCGGGATCGCCGGCATCCGCGCCGGCTTTGGCCTGTTGCAGGAAACCCGGCGCGCGACCGGCCGCCGCGTAGGTGCGCAGCGACTGCACCGCGTGCTGCGTGTGCAGGCGGTACAGCCGCAGCGCGTCGAGGTGGCGGCCCTGCTGCTGGTGCAGCTTGGCCTGGCAATACTGCAGCTCCAGCGCGTGACGGCTGCGGTGCATCTGCTGCTCGTTGAAGGTCAGCGGCGCCAGCAGCTCCGAGGCGGCGTGCGACGCGCCGCGGCCCATCAGCATCAGCGCGCCCTCGATGCGGGCCTGGGTCTCGAACTCGCTCAGGCGGCGGTCGCGCAGCCAGGCCAGCTGGTGGGCGACCTGGGCCGCGGCGGCCGGGCCGGTGCAGTCGGCGGCGAGCATGCGCCGCAGGTGATCCATGCGCGCCGCCACCAGCGGCGACCAGCTGCGGACCGCGTCCGCGGCCGCGCCGAGCTGCTGATGCATCAGCGTGTTGTCCGGCGCCTCGGACGCGCCTTCGCGGTAGACCGAGCCCAACGCGTGGTCGTTGAGCGCGTCGCCGCCGCGCTCGCGGTGCAGGGTCGCCAGTTCCAGCGCCATGCAGTCCACGAGCTGCGCGAAGCGCGGGTCGCCGAGCGAGGCGGCCAGGTTGCGCGCCGCGTCCAGCGAGCGCATCGCGCTGCCGCAGTCGCCGGCGCGCAGCATCGCCTGCGCGACGCCGGCCATCGCCTCGACGCGGGCCGCCACCGGCGCGCGGGCGTCGTCGCCGACGGGGCCCAGGCAGTCGATCGCGCGGCCGGGCTTGTTCAGGTGCAGCAGCATCGCGCCCTGGTCCATCGCGCCGTACCAGCGCACCATGTGGCGCGACATCGCTTCGTAATGTCGCAGCTGGCGCTGGAACAGCTCCTCGGCGTCCTCCTCGCGGCCGCAGGCGAGCATCGCGCGGCCCAGCAGCTGGCCCAGGGCCGCACGCTGCGGCGCGGCGTCGGGCGTGCGCTGCAGGCGCTCGAAGTGGTCGCCGCCCATCCGCAGCGCGGCGGGCAACTGGCCCTCCAGCGCCAGGCGGGCCAGTTCGCCATGCAGGGGCGCGGCGCGCAGCGAGGTCATTGCAAGCAGAAGCATGGAATCTCCATCGGGGTCGTGAACGGAATGACGCTCATGCTAGGAGGGAGCCCCTTCGCGATGGATCACAAGGCCTCGGCGAAATCCTCACGAATCCTCTTTTCGTTTCCCGACAGTTTCACGGTGTTGCCGTGTCATTCGTGAACGGACGCAACAGCGCTTGCCGGTGCCCGGCGCGCGTGCAAAAGCGACGAGGCCCGCGCGTCTGTCGACGGGCGGGCCCGGGGGAGCGGCGGATGCCGCGCAGGACAAGAGGCGCCGGCGTCAGCCGGCCGCCTGCGCGATCTTCGTGCCGATGTCCTTGATCGCCTTGGCCTGCGCCTCGACGAAACCCTTGACCATCTGCAGCTGCGCCATGTCCATCTGGAATTTCATGTTGATCTCGTTGATCTCCCGGAGGTTGTCCATCGAGGTCTTGGCGTCCTCCTTGGCTTGCGTCGTGGACTCCTTGCCGCCGTTGGCCAGGATGCTGTTGGAGCCCTCGTTGTGCGGGCCCGGCTTGTTCGGACCGTCGGGGCCGCCGGGGCTCTGCGGCACCAGCCCGAACTTTTCGCCGATGCTCGCGCGCGGCGCCATGCCGGTGTCCGCGGAGGCGCGCGTCTGCAGGCCGATCGGCGCGTCCTGGGTCTGGGGCGGTGCCTGGAGGTCCGACGGCTTCAGCGGTGTCGGCTGGAAGTCCGACGGCCGGACCAGCGGGGTATTGATGCCGGAAATTTCGGGCATGGTGAGCTCCTGGGGATGGCTGCGTGGCAGCCGGGTGGGGAGGTGCGCGTCCTGGCCGGGCGCGCGGACGGGGAAATCAATCCTTGGGCAAGGGCCGCGCGCCGGTCTTCCACCGGGCCGCGAAGGCGGCGGCGACCGCGCCGGTGTCGCCCTCGGCGCCGGTGAACAGGGCGCGCGCCACCAGGCGCGGGCCGACCTCGCGGGCCAGCGGCTCCGCGGTCTCGCCGAGCTCCAGCCCGGGCTCGTTGAGCACATGGCGGGCGACGCGTCGCGCGGCCTCGAGCAGCGCCCGCGTGGCCAGCGCCACCTCGGCCTCCGAGGCCGTCGCGCCGAGCGCGCAGCGCAGGCGCTTCACCACGGTCAGGCACTGCGGGGACTCGGAGAGCGCGGCCAGGCCGGCGATCGCTTCGGCCGTCAGGCGCGCGGTCTTCGCGACGAAGCAGCGCGAGGTGTCGACCACCAGCCGCCGCGACAGCGTGTCCACGTGCAGCGGATGAGCCCCGAGATCGCCGAGCACGCGCGGCGCGGCATCGACCAGCCGGCGATAGGCGAGGGCGTCCACATAGGCCTGGTCGAGCCCGCCGCGCAGGAACATCGCCAGCGACGGCGACAGCACGCCGGCATGGCCGTTCACGAGTTGAGCCAGTCGCAGCTGCAGGCCTTCGACGCTGAAGCAGCGCACGGTCAGCAGCGTGTCGCCGCCTTCCGCCGCGCGGGCGGTCTTCCAGACCGTGCCGACGTCGACGTCGAACAGGCCGCCCTGGGCCGCGTCGTCGCGGCCGCGCCGCGGCAGCGGCGGGTCGAGCATCAGATGCGGGGTGAGCGTCGCGTGCGCGGCCGTTGCGGCGGCGCCGCGCAGGGCGGTCGATGGTGAAGCCAAGGTCATGACGGGTCCTCCTTCCAAGGGACAGCTTGGGTGGGGACAGCATCCGCCTCGCGGCGGCGGCGCGCACCGGGCAGGCGAAGCGGCATGGAGGGATACGAAACGCAACAGCCGCGCGCGGCGCCTCAATGGGCCGACTGGAACCAGGCCCCCAGGTCGCGCGCCATCGTGTGCAGCGCCAGCTGCGGCTTGACCTGGTCGAAGAACACCGCCACCAGCAGCACCAGCATCAGCAGCGCCACCGCGCCCTTGATCGGCTGGCTCAGGTTGTTGGGCTCGAGCTTGTCGGCCGTCTTGGAGATCAGGCCGATGCCCAGGTCGATCAGCAGCAGCACCATCACGACCGCGCTGCAGATCTTGATCATGGCCTGCAGGTAGCCGGTGATCTGCGCCTGCAGGAAGCGCTCGAGCAGGTTGGACCACTCGGGCATCGCCCGGTCCAGCGGCCACCACTGGAAGGATTCGAACAGCAGCCCCACCAGCGCCAGCAGCCCGCCCAGCAGGTAGAAGCCGCAGATCGCCAGCTGCGACAGCAGGTTGCCCACCGGGGTGCTCTGCTCGCCGCTGAGCGGATTGGTCTGCTGGACGTTGTTGTAGCCGGCCTGGTTGTCGATCAGCACGCCGATGCCCTCGGCCACCCAGAACACGGTGGAGACCGCGTAGCCCAGCAACAGCCCGATCAGGCCCTCCTTGGCGATCAGCACGCACAGGGCGAAGGTCGACAGGTTGTCCACCACCTGCAGCGGCTGGCCGCAGGCGATGAAGATGCCGATGGTCAACGCCAGGCCGTTGCGCACCACACCCTGCAGCACCTGGTCGTTGGTGACCGGCAGCACCAGCATCGCGACGTAGCCGCGCAGGCTGCACAGCGCCAGCAGCGTCAGCAGGCTCTTGAGCGATTCGCCGAGGTGGATGAGCGCCTCGGTGCCGCCCAGCGGATCCGGGGCCGCCATCTCAGGCCGCCTCCGGCTGGCGGTCGGGTCGCGCGGCGAGCAGGCGAGCGACCGAGGCCTCCTCGGCCTCCTCGTCCTGCTGGTCGTCCTGCTCGGCCTGCTGCGTGCGGAGCGTGGTCTCCAGCCGCTGCCGGCAGCCGTCGAGCTGCTGCTCGCCGCGCCGGCGCGCGTGCTGGGCCGACACGACGGCCTGCTGCGCCGCCTCGACCTGCCGCTCGCCGTCCTGCACCCGCTTGGCCGCGGCCAGCGTGGTCCGTGTGGCTTCCTCGAGCAGGTGCTGCAGCGTCACCAGGTCGCTGGGGCGGAACCCCGCCGCCGTGCCGGCCAGCGCGTCGAGCTTGGCGCGCTGCGCGTCCTCGCGCGCGCGGCAGCCGTCGGCCTCGGCCGTCAGCGCCTCCAGCTGCTGCTGCCGCTGGCGCGCCTGGGCCCGGGCGGCATCGAGGGCCGCGTCGAGCTGTTCCAGCCGGCGCTCCTTCAGCCGGACAAGGGTGCGCCATCCGCGCGTGCTGCTCATGGGTCGGGCCTCCGTGAATGGGAAGGGATGGCCATGCCGCGTCGGGACAGCCGCTGGCGAGCTTGCGCCGCGCGAGGGCATCATCCGGCGCGCGGCGCGAAGCCGTCCGCGCGACCGCGAAGCGCTGATTCGCATCCCCGATCACGGCATCCGGGGCGAGTGGCGTCATTGCTGGAGATAAGTTGGTGATAAACCGGAAACGAAGAGGAGAGGAGCCGGACGTGAACGTTACAGAGCGTTGACCTGAACCCTGTATGAACCGCCTCAGGATGTGCTTCTTGTCACAACAAGGGCCATCGAGACGCAACTGAACGTGAGCCAAACTGGAACCCTGATAGATCAACAAATGAACTATTTCGCTCAAGGCGACGGCTTCGGGATCGGCCGTCATATCGGAACGGGGAGCCGTTCCCAGCCGTCACGACGGCATGCGATGGAAGACACATTCCACCGTCGTGGCACAGGAGAAATTCAGTGAAGCTCGTTGGACTGTTCATCAACAAGGCCCGGCAGGCGGCCTTGGTGCGCGACCTGTCGGCGCATGGCGTCGAGCTCCGGCCGATGCCGTCGTCGGCGGCGCTGCTGCAGGCGATCAAGCGCGGGGAGGCGCAGGCGGTGCTGCTGGAGGATGCCGACACCAGTCTGATCGACTGGCTCGCCATGCTGCAGCTGCGCCTGGGCGGCGTCGTGCCGATCCTGGTCGTCGGTGGAGACAACGCTGTCGGCATGGTCGACGCGATGGCGCACGGCGCGACCGACTACGCCGACTACGTGGACTCGGTCGAGCCGCTGCTGACGCGGCTGCGGGCCCGCGTCGGCCGGCCGCAGCAGCTGCGGCGCATGGGGCTGGAGGTCGGCCCGTACTCGCTCGATGCGGCCGCGTCGGCGGTGCGGCGCGACGACCAGGAGATCAGCCTGACCGCGCGCGAGTTCGCGCTGGCCTGGGTGCTGTTCTCCAATGCCGGGCGGGTGGTCAGCGCGTCCAGCCTGACCGCGCGGGTCTGGGGCGGCGGCACCGACATCTGCAAGCGCACGCTGGAGCAGCATGTCTACCGGCTGCGGCGCAAGCTGAGCGGCGGCGCGACCGGGGCGGTGGTGCGGATCCAGGCGATCTACAGCATCGGCTACCGGCTCGACCTGCTGCATGAGCAGCCGCTGGCCTGGGCCATGCCGGACTACGGCAGCGCCGCCACCGCCCAGCTGCCGCTGCATGCGCGCGGCCTGCCCCAGGAGCAGCCGCCCGGCTACCTGCGCCATCTCTGGCCCGGCGAGTTCTGAGCGGGCCTCAGGCGCGGATCCAGAAGTAGTCGCCGGCGCAGATGCCGGCGAACATCTCCTCGGTCGCATTGGCGATGTTGTCGCGCCAGTAGCGGCCGTGCTCGGCGTAGTGGGTCAGGGTCTCGGCCAGCCAGGGCGCGTCGATGCTGTCGCCCAGCGGCACGCGCACGATCAGCACGATGCCGCCGGTGTCCGCATGCAGGCCCAGCTGCGCCTGGTCCTGGGCGTAGACGCTGAGGTTGGCTTCCAGCAGCAGCCGGAACACGCGCAGCGTGCGGCCGGCGGTGACGATGCCGTAATGGAAGTTGAGGTACATCGCGCCGGGATCGTTCGAGAAGTTGGCGAGGTTGACCTCGAAGCCCTCGACCTCGATGGTGCCGCGGCGCAGCACGGCGTCGGCATCCGGCAGTTCGATGAGCCGGCAGAGGTCGCGGACCAGCGACTGGAAGCGTTCCTGGCTCATGGGTCACGCGGCCGGCGCGGCCATCGAGGTCGCGCAGACCATCTCGATGCGGTCGCAACTCAGGCGGGTCTGCAGCGGCGTCCGCGGCCGGTCCGCGTTCAGCAGCAGCAGGGGCAGCAGGGCGTGACGGTTCTGGCGCGCTTCCTCGGCAGGATCGGCGGAAGCGGCGGGATCGGTCGGCGCCGCGACCCGAGGGCCCGGTTCGGAACGCTGGTCGAGCAGCGCCTGCTTGACCCGCGCGAGCGTCGCCAGCGGTCCCGGTTCCGGGCGCGACTGCAGGTAGGCGCGCACCGCCACCAGGCGCAGCATGGCGACGCGCGCGACCAGGCCCCCCGGCGCACCGGGGGCCGCCCCGGCACCGCGCTGGCCCTCGGCCGCTTCCAGCTCGAGCAAGGCGCCGACGAGCGCCATCGCCCGGTACTCGGGCGACGCGGCGGCGATCGCGTCCGGCGAGGCTGGCGCCAGCGCGCGGGCGTTGGCGCCGGCCAGGGCCTCGAACGCCGACTGCCACGCACCGGCGCTGGCGCCGGACGACGGCGCGGAACGCGCGCCGATGCGCCAGCGACGATCGTGGCGCGCCTCCTCACGGCGGTCGTCCTGCTCGCGCTCGCCGGGATCGTCATGGCGCGTCAGCGGTCCCAGGTCCAGGCCGGGCGCGCGCTCCGGCTGCTCGGCCGCGGCGAAGCCCGGCATTGACGGCAACGGCGGCGCGTTGGCGTGCTCCTCATGGTCCGGTCCCGCCGCGCCGGTGCCGGGCGGCGACGGCGGCCGACGGCGCAGGGGCGTCGGACGGCGGGGCGGCGGCGGCGCGGGCGCGCGGACCGTGCGGAACACATAACCGCGGAACTGCCCCCGGTGCCCATGACCGGCCTGCGCCAGCGCGTCGTGCGGATCCAGGTTATGGCGGTGCGCCACCGCGGCGCTTTTGGCCTCGGACACGCGCGCCGCGGCGGCGGCGGCGTCTGCGGCCAACTGGCGGCGGATCGATCCGGCGCTCATAGGAACATCGCCGCGAGCAGGTTCTCGGAGAAGCGCAGCAGCGTCGAGCCGGCCCAGGGCGCGCAGATCGCCACCACCACCGTCACCGCCAGCAGCTTGATGCCCTGCGAGATGCTGGAGTCCTGCAGCGAGGTGATCGCCTGCACGAAGGAGATCAGCAGGCCGACGATGGCCGACACCGCCACCGCGGGCAGCGACAGCATCAGGCACATCATGAGGGCTTCGGACGTGAGGCGGATGATGTTCTCGTAATGCATGGCGGGTTCCGGTCGGAGCGCCCCGGAGCGGGGACGCAGGGAGGCGCGAGGCACGCGAGGGACGCCCGTGGGGGCGGCCATCGGCGCGGGGCAGCGGCAGATCAGCGGTAGGTCAGCACCAGCCCGTGGATGAGCTTGGGCCAGCCGTCCAGCACGATGAACAGCAGCAGCTTGAACGGGATCGCGACGTTGGTCGGCGTGACCTGGGACAGGCCCATCGCCAGCAGCACGTTGGCGATCACCAGGTCGATGACGACGAAGGCCAGGTAGAGCAGGAAGCCGATGCGGAAGGCGGCCGAGAGCTCGGTCAGCAGGAAGGCCGGCGCCAGCACCAGCAGGTCGTCCTTCTTGAGCTGCGCGGCGCGCTCGGCCGGCCAGATGGCGGCGGCGGACTTCAGGAAGAAGGCCTTCTCGGCCGGATCGGCGTGTTTGTCGAGGAAGCGGCGGAAGGGCTCGCGCGCGGCGTCGGCGGCGCCCAGCAGCTGCTGCGCGTTGGACTGCGTCGCCGAGGTCGAGGCGCCGCGCATCTGCTCCGAGGCCTCCATCAGCACCGGCGCCATGATGTAGCAGGACACGATCATCGCCACGCCGTTCAGGACCATGTTGGGCGGCACCTGCTGCACGCCGATGGCGTTGCGCAGCAGGCCCAGCACGACGGCGATCTTGGTGTACGAGGTCACCACCATCGCGGCGAACGGCAGCACCGCCATCGCCGCCAGCACCAGGAACAGCGAGACCGGATCGGTGCTCGGCAACGGCATCATGACGACAGCCCCGGGGTCAGGCCGGTGGAGGCGGCGACGACGCCGGCGCCGCCGGACGCCACGCCCAGGCCCATCCGCACGATGCGCACGCCGAGCTGGTCGCCGATGGCCACCAGCTGGCCCAGGCCGAGCGTCTGTCCATGGCAGACCAGGCGCACCGTCGCCTCGGGCAGCGGCACGTCGAGCTCGATGACGGCGCCTTCGCCGAGGCTGGCCAGTTCGCCCAGCGCGATGCGGGCGCTGTCGATCTCGAAGGACACCGGCACCTGCAGATGCTCCAGGCCTTCGGCCGGCGGCATGGCCAGCGGCGCGGCGGCCGCCTCGTCGACGAGGCGGGGCGGGGCCGCGAGGTGGGCGCGGGAGGCATCGAGGTCGAGGTCGGCAGTGGCTTGCATCGTGATTCCCAGTCCGAATTTCAAGGTGACGCGCCAGCGCGGTCCGGCGCGACGCGCGGCGCCGGCCAGCACCACGTCGCCGGGGGTCAGGCCGTGCAGCGCGCGCTGGCCCAGCGGTCGCTCGAAGAGCGCGAGGCGCATCGGCACCCGCAGCGCGGCCAGCCGTCCCAGCGGCGAGGCCGTGCCGTCGCGCATCAGCGCATCGAGGTGGTCCGCCAGCGCGCGATCCAGTCGCACCAGCGACAGTTGCCCGGCACCGACGTTCAGCGCCGGCAGGCCGCCATCGCCGACGGCCTCCGACGGATAACGGCGCACCGCGCCGACCCGCAGGCCGGGGAGCAGCGGCGCCAGTCGCGCGGCCAGCGGCGCCAGCAGCGCGTCGGCGACCTCGCGGGCCAGCTCGGCATCGGGCAGTTCCGCCGCCATCGCCAGCGCGGGCCATTGCGACGGATCCAGCGCCACGTCGGCGCGGCCGGCCGCGCTGCGCAGGTCCAGCGACAGCAGTTCCGTCGGCGGCCGCGCCGCATGCACCTGCGCGGCCAGGCCCAGCCGCTCGGTGAGCCAGCGCGGGAAGCGGCCGTCGAAGCCGAGTCGCGCCGCGCGCGCCGCCGCCGGCCGCAGCGCCGGCAGGCGGCCGGTCAGGCTCTCCGCGCGCGCCACGGCGCCACGCGGGGGCGGGGCGGTGGTCGGCGTCGGGGCGGTCAGCAGCTCAGGCGTCATAGGACTTCGATGTCGATGCCATGGGGCAGTTGGGGCAGGCGCTCGAGCTGATCGAGCAGCCGGGGCCGGTATCGGCAGACTAGGTGGTGCGACTGCGGCGACTGCGTCGAGAAGCGAAGCGCGAGCCAGTGCTGCGAAAGGCTCAGCTGCAGCGTCGTGTCGGGCAGCACGGCCGGATCCATCGGGATCGTGACGGTCCAGTTCACGATGGCCGGATCGGCGCGGGCGCACAGGGTGGCGATGGACGCGGCCATGCGCTCGGGCCAGTCGTCCGCGGCGGCGGCCGGCATGTCCGGTCCGTCGTCATCGGCGGGGACATCGAGCGCCTCCGGCGCCTGTCCTTCGTCCTGCGGCGGCAGCACATGCAGGATCGCCGCGGTGCGCGAGGTGGCCCTTGGTGCCGCCGGCTGGGCGAGCGCGCCGTGACGGTCGGCGGGGGCCTTGGAGCCGGCCCCTGGCGTGGAGGCGGCGCTCGTGTCCGACGCGGTCGAGGCGCTCGACGACGCCGGCGTGGCGGCTTCGGCCGTCTCCTGCCTGCGCGGCGCGCCGAGCGTGCGCCTGAACCGGTCCGCCGACTGTTGCGCCGCTGCTTGCGCGGCCGCGGCGGGGCGCCCCGCGACCTCGGCGGGTTGCAGCAGCCGCAAGGGGCGGCGGGGCTCGGTGCGCGACATGGGGCCCGGCGGTCCGCGCGCTCAGCCGCTCACGCGGCCGATCGGCCGCAGCTCGACGAGGCTGCCCAGTTCCTGGAAGGAGTAGACGCGCAGCCACTCGAGCCGGCCCTCGATCATCTTGCGCACGTAGCGGCGGATGTCCATCGAGGTGACCAGCGCCACGCCCTGCGACGGCGCGCCGGCCAGCTCGGCGATGCGGTCGGTCAGGGCCATCGCGTTCTCCGGCGGCATCGCCAGGTAGTTGCCGGCCGGCGTGGGCTTGATGCACTGGCGGATCGCCTGCTCGATGGCGGGATCCAGCAGCACCGCCGACAGGTGGCCGCGACCCGCGGTCGCCTCGAAGGCCAGGTAGCGGCCCAGGTCGCCGCGCACGTACTCGGTGAGCAGCAGCATGTCCTTCTCCTTCGGGCCCCAGGCGATGAGGCTCTCGAAGATCGAGCGCACGTTGCGGATCGGCACCTGCTCCTCGAGCAGCCGGCGCAGCACCTCCGCGATGCGCTGCAGCGGCAGCACCTTCTGCACTTCGGCGACCAGGCCCGGGTACTCGGGCGAGACGCGGTCGATGACCCACTGCACCTCCTGCACGCCCATGAACAGATGCGCGTGGCGGCGCAGCACGCCGAAGACCTGCGCCGCGATCACCGACTCCAGATCCATGCACGCGCCGCGCTGCGCCTCGGGCACCGCGGCCGGCGGCAGCCACAGCGACTCGGCGTGATGCAGGATCGGCCCGTGGCGCTGCGCCGCGGCGGCGAGCGCGCTGGCCGGGTCGTTCAGCAGCAGCAGCCGGCCGGGCACCGTGTGCTGGCTGGCGGGCACGTCGTTGAGCAGCACGTCGAAGCGGTGCTCCGGCAGGTCGGCCGACACCCACATCGCCGCGCCGGGGAAGGGCAGGCCCAGGTGAGCCTGCAGCTTGTGGCGCTCGGATTCGAGCGCCTCGTCCAGGCGGTCGGCCTCGAGCAGCTCGCCCAGCGGACGCGACATCCGGATCGCCAGCGGCTTGGCGAAGTGGGGCGGCTGCTGCAGGATCGCGGGCGCGTCGCCCTTGCCGCCCTCGCGCTGCAGCGCGCTGATCGGCTTGGACAGCACGGTGGCTTCCTCCTTGCGCTGGCGCTTGCCCAGCCAGTGGGCGATGGCCACCAGGCCCATCGCCAGGCCGAGGAACTGCAGCGCCGGGAAACCCGGCACCAGCGCGAAGGCCATGGTCAGGCCGCCGGCCAGGTAGATGGCGCGCGGATTGCGCGAGAGCTGCGCGCCGATCTCCTGGCCCAGCGAGCGCGGCTTCTTCTCCTGCTCGTCGGCCACGCGGGTGATCAGCACGCCGGCGGCCACGCAGATGAACAGCGAGGGCACCTGCGACACCATCGCGTCGCCGATGGACAGCACGGCGAAGCGGGTCGAGGCCTCGCCCGCGGTCATGCCGTGGTACAGCACGCCGACCACGATGCCGGCCAGGATGTTGACCATCGTGATGATCAGGCCGGCGATGGCGTCGCCCTTGACGAACTTCATCGCGCCGTCCATGCCGCCGTGCATCTGGCTTTCCATCGCCAGCATGGCGCGTTTGCGCTTGGCTTCCTCGGCGGTGAGGATGCCGGCGCGCAGGTCGGCGTCGATGCTCATCTGCTTGCCGGGCATCGCGTCGAGGGTGAAGCGCGCGCCGACCTCGGCCACGCGCTCCGAGCCCTTGGAGATCACGATGAACTGCACCACCGTGATGATGATGAAGACGACGATGCCCACCACCAGGTTGCCGCCCACGACCAGGTTGCCGAAGCTCTCGATCACGTGGCCGGCGTCGGCGTGCAGCAGGATGGCCTTGGTCGAGGCGATGTTGAGCGACAGCCGGAACAGCGTCGTGAACAGCAGCAGCGACGGGAACGAGGACAGCGACACCGCGTTGGGGATGAACAGCGTCGTCATCAGCAGCAGCACGCTGACGGCGATGTTGATCGCCAGCAGCGTGTCGATCAGCATCGTGGGCAGCGGCAGGATCATCAGCGCCACGATGGCGACGATGAGCGAAGCCATCGTGAGGTCGTTGCCCATGGTGGGGCTGAGGCGCAGGGCGGCCATGGCGGCGGGTCCTTCCGGGTGGGATCAGGGAGTGGGCGGTGGCGCGGCGGGCCGCGGCGACTCGGTGGAGGAGGCGGCGGGCGCGGTGGATGCGCCGGATGTGGCGGGCGCGCCGGATGTGGAGGAGGCGGGCAGGGGCGCCGGCGAGGTCAGCGTGTGCAGGTAGGCGACCCAGCGCAGCACGGCGGCGACGGCCTCGAAGAGTTCCTCGGGGATGGCGTCGTCGACGGGCAGCTTGTGCAGCGCGCGCGCCAGCGGCGGGTTGCCGACGATGGGGACGCCGGACTTCTCGGCGATGGCGCGGATGCGCAGCGCCTCGGCGTCCATGCCCTTGGCGACGATGACCGGCAGCGGCGTCTCGCCGGGCTCGTAGCGCAGCGCCACCGCGTAGTGGGTCGGGTTGGTGACGACGACGGTGGAGCCGGGCACGCGCTGCTCGGGCGGCGAGGTGGCCATCTCGTGGGCGAGCTGCTTGCGCTGGCCCTTGAGTTGCGGATCGCCTTCGCTCTCCTTGTGCTCGCGCTTGATCTCGTCCTTGGACATCTTCTGGTCGCGCTTGAACAGCCACAGCTGCAGGCCGAAGTCGACCGGTCCGACGATGATGAAGACGAGGCAGCCGGCAGAGATCAGCTTGATCAGGGCCTTCCAGCCGAGCACGCCGACGCCGACCGCGTCGAAGTAGGCCGCGCCGACCAGCAGCGGCACCAGGCCGCGGATCATCACCCAGAGCACCGCGCCGAGCGCGATGGCCTTGGCCACCATCTTCAGGAAGTCGATGATCGAGCGGACGGAGAAGAGCTTCTTGACGCCCTCGGCGGGGTTGAGCTTGTCGAACTGCAGGTTGAGCGGCTCGAACGACAGGTTGAAGCCGACCTGCGCGAAGGACGCGATGACGCCCAGCGCCACCGACACGGCGACGAAGGGCAGGGTGGCGAGGAAGCCGGAGCGGGCGATGTCGACGGTGAGCGCGAGCAGCTCCTCGTTGCTCTTGGCGACGACGCCTTCGCGCAGCGCGCGGACGATGAGGCCGGAGAGCTGGTCGAGCGTCGACTCGGCCATCACGATCAGCACGATGAGCAGGCCCACCAGGCCCAGCGCCGCGTTGACGTCCTGGCTCTTGGGGCTCTGGCCCTTCTTGCGGGCGTCGTCGAGCTTCTTTTTTGTCGGCTCTTCGGTCTTTTCGCCGGACATGGTGGGCGGGCCTCGCGGACAGGAGCAGCGCGGCCGCTGCGACAGGGGTCAATCTAGAGGCCGTATCCATCGCCGCCGCGGGGCGAGGCGAAGCGATGCGATCGGGCGCGAAGCCGCTGCGGCGAAGAGCTCCAGGAAGAAGGCTGCGGCACTGCATAGGCCGCTGGCCCTCACCCCTCCCTTGTATCTTTCGTTTTGAGAGTACACACAGGTTTGTTTTGGCAGTTGTCCACAGCCCGTCTGCCCTCTGGGATACCTAGCCCGTGGGAGAGCATTTGGCGTGGACGACTGGCCGTCTGTTGAGCAAGCCCGAACAGTTGCTGGACGGCCGACATGCACTGGCGTGCTCGGACCTCGAATTTGCAAGGATGGGAAATGGCAGGCGCACCTGAACTGATTTTTGTTGGTATCGATGTTTCCAAAGCCACGCTTGAGGTGGCCTTGAATGACAGGGACAAGACGCAGACCTTCAGCAACGATGAGCCCGGTTTGAAGTCGCTGTTGGCGATGCTCACTGAGATGCGCGAGCGCGTGGGAGTCGTTCTGCTGGAAGCCACCGGTGGGCTGGAGCAGCCGGCGGCGGCGATGCTGTGCGCGCATGGTTTGGCCGTCATGGTGATCAATCCGCGCCAGGCGCATGACTTCGCCAAAGCGATGGGCTACCTGGCCAAGACGGACCGCACGGACGCGAAGATGCTGTCGCAGTTTGCGCGCACGCTGCATGCCAGCGACCGGCGCGAGCGACTGCTCTACAAACTGCCCACGGACGCGCAGGAGACACTGCTAGCCATGGTGACGCGGCGCAGTCAGCTCGTGGCCATGCGGGTGGCTGAGCACAACCGATTGGCGAGCATGCACGCGTCGCAGCGCAAGAGCATTCGCACCATTCTGAAGATGCTGGACCACCAAATCGGAAAGATCGATGACGATGCGGGCGGCTTCCTGAAGGAGCACTTCAAGGACAAGCTGGAGTTGCTCAAAGGGCTCAAGGGAGTGGGGCCAGGCACACAAGCGATGCTGATGGCTGCGCTGCCCGAACTCGGCCAACTCAAGCGACGCGAGATCGCCAAACTCGTGGGTGTGGCGCCGTTGAACAACGACAGCGGCACATTCAAGGGTCGGCGCTCCACCTGGGGTGGACGGGCCAATGTCCGTTCGGCGCTGTACATGGCTTCGCTCAGCGCTGTGCGTTATGACCCTGTCCTCAGGAGCTTCTACGAACGACTGGTGCAAGCGGGCAAGCCTAAGAAGGTGGCGCTGACCGCCTGCATGCACAAGCTGCTCACCATCATCAACGCCGTCATCAAGTCCGGCACCGCTTGGCAGCCCTCTTATCCACAGCCCGCGCTAGCCTGATTAGCGCTTGACTTGGAACACAGTTGCTCTCCC
>NZ_JBQEOF010000018.1:0-124548 GCF_052044995.1 Roseateles sp. 22389 | reverse complement strand
ATTATGAACGATTCTTTTTGAATCCGTCAAGCAGTCTGCGAAATTATTTTCAGCGTCGACCGCGAGAATCTCGCCGCCAAATGAAAACTGGGAAACCCAGTCCAATCATTTGACTACCTCGGCATATCCTCCGAGGCCGCCGCTCAAAACGTTGTCGTGAGCAGCGAAGACCGAGAGTCTAGCACGAGTTTCTTCGCTCGCGCAACTCTCTCGTCATCTGATCGTCATGGCGCGTGTTTGACGGGCCCTCCTATATAGGGAGCGCCGGTCGTCCTGCGTCAATGCAGCCGTGACTGCGGCGCCAGCGCTTCCAGCGCCGCCTTCGCGGGCTCATCGCTTTCCAGGATCCGCGGCAGCGCCGCTGACAGACGCGGCACGTCCGCCCGGAGGATCCGCTGTTTGACCGACGGGATCTGGGACGGGTGCATCGAGAAGCAGGTCAGCCCCATGGCCAACAGCAGGTCGGTGAAGGCCGAGTCCCCCG
The DNA here is from genome assembly GCF_052044995.1 of Roseateles sp. 22389. Classification (NCBI taxonomy): domain Bacteria; kingdom Pseudomonadati; phylum Pseudomonadota; class Betaproteobacteria; order Burkholderiales; family Sphaerotilaceae; genus Roseateles; species Roseateles sp. 22389. The sequence goes on along the minus strand of NZ_JBQEOF010000018.1, from coordinate 124,064 downwards.
CCATCTCGCCGCACACGCTGACTTCCTTGCCGGCCGCCCGAGCCTGGGCGATGGCATTGGCCAGCAGATGAAGGACCGCGGGATGCCAGGGGTCATACAGATGCGCGACCGCCTCGTCGGCGCGATCGATGGCCAGCGTGTACTGGATCAGGTCGTTGGTCCCGATGGACACGAAGTCCACATGCCTGAGCAACTGCGGCAGCATGATGGCCGCCGCCGGCACCTCCACCATGACGCCAAGTTGCACCTCGCCGTACGCCTGGCCGGTCTCGTCCAGTTGGCCCTTGACCCGCTTGATGGTTTCCTGGATCTGACGGATCTCCCCCAGGTGGGCCACCATCGGCACCAGCAGCTTCACCTTGCCGAACGCGCTTGCCCGATAGATGGCCCGCAATTGCTGACGGAACATGCTCGGCTCCGCCAGGCTCCAGCGGATCGCTCGCAGGCCCATCGCCGGGTTGAGCACATGCTCGTGGCGGAGTTCATTGACCGACATCCGATCCAGGGGCTTGTCCGCGCCGATGTCCACCGTGCGGATCGTCACCGGCAGGCCGGCCATCGCCTCGACGGCACTCTTGTAGGCAGCGAACTGCTCTTCCTCGCTGGGCAGGTCGCCCTCGCGGTTCATGAACAGGAACTCGCTGCGGAACAGGCCGACGCCGGTCGCGCCCGAGGCCAGCGCCGCCACGGTGTCGCCCGGCAATTCGATGTTGGCGTGAAGCTCGATGCGCTGCCCGTCCATCGTGATCGCCGGCGTGTGGCGCAACCGGGCCAGCCGCGCGTTCTCGAGTTCCGCCTGGCGCTGCCTGAACCGGTACTCCTCCAGCACGATGGGGGAGGGATTGACGATGACCGTCCCGGCATCGCCGTCGATGATCACCCAATCGTCCTGGCGGATTAGCCGCGACGCCTCGCGCGTTCCCACCACGGCGGGAATGGCCATGCTGCGGGCCACGATGGCGGTGTGAGAGGTCTTCCCCCCGATGTCGGTGATGAAGCCCTGGAAGACGCTGCGCTTGAACTGGATCATGTCGGCCGGCGCGATGTCGGCGGCCACCAGCAGCAAGGGATCCTCGCCGGCGAAGTCGCGCGCGACCACGGCCGAGGCGCCACTGGGCGACTCGTCCTGCTCGGCGGCGAGCGCAGCCAGCACGCGCTCGACCACCTGTTCCAGGTCGGCCTTGCGCTCGCGCAGGTAGTCGTCCTCCATTTCGTCGAACTGGCGCGCCAGCACCTCGAGTTGCGCCGACAGCGCCCACTCGGCGTTGTAGTGGCGGTCGACGATCCAGTCGCGGGCGGCATCAACGAGCGCCTCGTCGTTCAGCAGCAGCAGGTGGACATCCAGCAGCGCGTCAAGCTCATGCGGCGCGTCCTCCGGCAGCTCGGCCTTGAGGGCCTGCAGCTCGCGCGTCACCGCGTCGCGGCCGCGGACCAGCCGGGCATATTCCTGCTCCGCGTCGGCGGCGCCAATGAAGTAGTGGGCGACGTCGACGCGGCTGGACGCGACCAGCACGGCTCGGCCGATCGCCACGCCGCGGGAAACGGGAATGCCGAAGACCTGGAAACTCATGCGCCGACTTTAGCAGCGGGTGTCGAAGCCCTCTTGAGCCGCAGGTGAACTTGCGAAAACCCCTGTGAGCCCGGCGTCAATCGTCCGTGCGGGCGAGCGTGACGACGGCACGACTGTCATGGTTCGTTCACTTGAGGGTCACCGACGCGTCACCGCCGCCGCTCAGCATCCCGGCATCACTTCAGCGAGGCTTTGCCATGAGGGATCTGCCGCTGCCCACCCTGCCCTTCTCCGATCTGCGCCCCGCCGAGGCGCCCCGGAGGTCACTTCCAGCCAGCTCCCAAGACGTCGTTGTCGACGCTGCGCGCGCTCGCTTCCATGTGGGTTGGGCGCGCACGGAGGACGAGGTCCGGCAGGCCCAGCGCCTGAGGTACCAGGTTTTCGTCGACGAAATGGGCGCGCGGCTGAGCGTGCCCGCCGGGGCGCCCGCCGGTCACGACATCGACCTCTTCGATCCCTTCTGCGAGCACCTGCTCGTGCGCACGCTCGACGAGCACGGCCAACCGGCCGAGGTGATCGGCACTTACCGGGTGCTGACGCCGGAGGCGGCCCGCCGCGCCGGCGGCCTGTACAGCGAGACGGAGTTCGACCTGACCCGACTGCGCTCGCTGCGCCCCCGCATGGTCGAACTGGGCCGCTCCTGCGTGCATCCGGACCACCGCCATGGCGGCGCCATCATGGCGCTGTGGGGCGCGCTGGCCGAGTTCATGGTCCGCAACGACCTGGACACGATGATCGGCTGCGCCTCCATCAGCATGCGCGACGGCGGCCACTACGCGGCCAGCCTGTGGCGCCAGCTCGAAGGCAGCCATCTGGCCGACATCGCGTGGCAGGTACGCCCCCGCCTGCCGCTGCCGGTCGACGACCTGCGCCAGGACCTGGTCGTCGAGCCGCCGCCGCTGATCAAGGGTTACCTGCGCGTCGGTGCGCGCATCCTGGGCCGTCCCGCCTGGGATCCGGACTTCAACACCGCCGACCTGCCGATGATCATGCGCATCGCGGACCTGCCGGCGCGCTACCGCAAGCACTTCCTCGGCGGTCTTTGACGACGCCCGTCCATGCAAAAAAGAGAAGGGCTGCCTCGGCAGCCCTTTCTCGTGGCGCGGTCGTCTTACTGGCCTTCGCCGAACTTGTCGTTGACCAGTGCGGTGATCGCCTCGTGCGCGGCCTGCTCGTCCTCGCCCGTGGTCTCGAGTTCCACTTCGGCGCCGATCCCGGCGGCCAGCATCATCACGCCCATGATGCTCTTGGCGTTCACGCGCCGGCCGTTGCGGGTCATGAACACCTCCGCCTTGAATCCCCCCGCCAGTTTGGTCAGCTTCGCCGAGGCACGGGCATGCAGGCCCAGCTTGTTGCTGATGGTGAGGGTCGACTTGATCATGAGCAGGAAGGTTGGGACGAGGAGTGGGTGGAGCACGGCGCCGTCGCGTCGCACAGGATCCCCTGGGTACCGCCCTGGCTGGCGCGCTGCAGCAGCGCATCCAGTCCTTCGCCGGCGTAGCACAGCGAGCGCCACAACATCGGCACGTTGACGCCGGTCAGCACCTTGACCTGCTCGCCCTGCAGGCGCAGCGCGGCATTCGTCGGTGTGGCGCCATAGACGTCGGTCAGCACCAGGGTCTGCAGATGTCCGGAGGCGCTGATCAGCGCCCGCGCCAGCGACTCGACATCGTCGGCGCTCATCTCCGGCGTCACGTCCAGCACGCTGAGCTGCAGCGCGCAGTGCGGGAACGTGTGCTCGGCCACCTGCTTGAGCGCGGTGGCCAGCGGAGCATGGGCGATCAGCAGCAGGCCGGACATGGGGCGCATTATCGTGCGGCGCAGCATGGCGCGGGCGGGGCCCGCACAAATCCTCAATCCGGGGGAGGACGCCTTGGTGGTCCCTCAAAGGGGCAGTTGCACCGACCCCAGGAACACGTCCCAGGCTTCCGCGTCCAGGCGCTCGCCCTGCAGCAGCAGCTGGTACAGGCGCCCCTCCCGGGAGAACACGGCCTGGCGCACCTGCTGGGCCGGCTGGCCCGGCCGGGCCTCGAAGGCCTGCTGGAACGCTTCCGGATCGACGGCGATCCCGCGGACGCCGAGAGGCGCCGAGGCGCCCGGGGCCATCTGCCGGGCGATGCCGTCATGCATGCGGCGCATCGCCGCGGAGGTCGCGCGCGCGTCGCCCAGGTCGGTCCAGGTGAAGGAGAACTGCCCGCCGCGGGCCTTGCAGCTCATGGAGCGCACGACGACCGGCTGGCCGGCGGGTCCGGGCTGGGTGCGCTCCTCGCGTTCGGGCTTGCAAGGGAACATCAGCGAGACCTGCGCGCCTTCCGGATCGACCTTGCGCCAGTTCAGCGCGGGACTGCAGCCGGCGGCCAGCACCAGCGCCAGGATCGGAACGAGCGGAGCCAGTCGTCGCATCGGGCGATTATGGCGGCCGTGCGACCGGCGCCTGCCTCGCGGGCGACCCCGGCGGCATCCCCCACAATGCCCCGATGAGCGAAGCGAACTCCCCCCGTCCCTCCGCCATGGCCCTGCAGGGCGTGCGCGTTCTGGATCTTTCCCGCGTGCTGGCCGGACCCTGGTGCACGCAGACCCTGGCGGACCTCGGCGCCGACGTCATCAAGGTCGAACGCCCCCCCAGAGGCGGCCATCCCGGCGGGGACGACACCCGCGGATGGGGGCCACCCTATCTGAAGGACCGCGACGGCCAGGACACCGCCGAGGCGGCGTACTACCTGGGCGCGAACCGCAACAAGCGCTCGATCGGCGTCGACATCGCCAGTCCCAAGGGCCAGGCGCTGATCCGCGAGCTGGCCCTGCGCGCGGACGTGGTGGTCGAGAACTACAAGGTCGGCGACCTGACCCGCTACGGCCTGGATGCGCCGGCGCTGCTCGCGCTCAATCCGCGGCTGGTGTTCTGCTCGGTCACCGGCTTCGGCCAGACCGGCCCCTACCGGGACCGCGCCGGCTACGACTACGCGGTCCAGGGCCTGGGCGGTCTGATGAGCGTCACCGGCGAGGCCGACGCGCTGCCCGGCGGCGGACCGCAGAAGGTCGGCGTGGCGGTGGCCGACCTGTTCACCGGCATGTATGCGACGGTCGCGATCCTGGCCGCGCTGCGCCACCGCGACGCGACCGGCGAGGGCCAGGTCGTCGACATGGCGCTGCTGGACACGCAGGTGGCGATGCTGGCCAACCTGGGCGCGAACTACCTGAGCACCGGCCAGGCGCCGCGCCGCATGGGCAATGCCCACCAGAACATCGTGCCGTACCAGGTCTTCCAGGCCAGCGACGGCCACCTGATCGTCGCCGTCGGCAACGACGGCCAGTTCGTCAAGTTCTGCGAACTGCTCGGCGTGCCCGAGCTGGCCCGCGATCCGCGTTACGCGACCAACGCCCAGCGGGTGCGGCACCGCGAGGCGCTGGTCCCGCTGCTGGCCGAGCGCATCGCCGCGCGCCCACGCCAGCACTGGCTCGATGCGATGGAAGCGGCCAAGGTGCCCGGGGGCGCGATCAACGACCTGGCCGAGGTTTTCGAGGATCCGCAGGTGCGGCATCGCGGCATGGTCGTGCCGATGGCGCATCCGCTGAGCGACGCGCTGCGCGTCGTCGCCAGCCCGATGAAGCTGTCCGGCACGCCGGTGGCCTACCGATTGCCCCCGCCGCTGCTGGGACAACACACCGACGAGGTCCTGGCCGAGCTCGGCCACGGCCCCGAGGCCATCGCCGCCTGGCGCGAGGAAGGAGTCATCGCATGAGCAGCACCGATCGAGACGGCGCGGATCGAGCGCGGGGCGTGGACATCGTCCTGGTGCACGGCGCGTGGCTGGGCGCCTGGGCGTGGAGGCGGGTGCTGGCGCCGCTGCGGGCGGCCGGCCATCGCGTCTTCCCGGTGACGCTGAGCGGCGTCGGCGAGCGGGCGCACCAGCCGCACGAGGGCATCCGCCTGCAGACCCACATCGACGACGTCAAGGCCGTCATCGAGTGCGAGGAACTGAGCGAGGTGCTGCTGGTCGGCCACAGCTACAGCGGCATGGTGATCACCGGCGTGGCCGACCAGTTGCCGACCCGCATCGCGCGGCTGGTCTACCTGGACGCGGTGGTGCCGGAGCCGGGCGAGTCCTGGTCCAGCCGCCACACGCCGGAGACCCAGGCGCAGCGGCGCGAGCTGATCGCGAAGTTCGGCCACCTGCCGGTGACCGAGCCGCACGGCATGGGGCTCAAGCCGGAGGACTTCGACTGGATGATGCGCTGCCAGCGCCCGCAGCCGGGCGGCGTCTACGACAGCCCGCTGGACTTCGACCAGGAGGCCTGGCTGGCGCGGCCGCGCACCTTCATCGACTGCAACCGGCCGGCCCTGCTCACCATCGCGGCCGCGCGCGAACGCGCCCGCAGTCAGCCCGGCTGGGAACGCTTCGAGATCCCGACCGGCCACCAGGTGATGATCTCGGCGCCCGAGGCGCTCATCGAACGCCTGCTCATGCTGGCCGACCGCCAGGCCCAGGGCTGACGGATCGTCCGCCATCCGCCCCCGTCCCCCTGGGAAACGTGAGCCATTTCACGGCATCCCCCCAGGGGGGCGGTCGCCCCCGACTCACGGGATGGCCTCCCCCAGGACCGCGCGGAACCATGGCGCCTCCCCGCCCCGGCATGCCGCCGGCGGCCCACCCGAACGAGAGAGCATGTCCCGCCCGCCCCCCACCGTGGCCGCGCCGCTGGCCGCCAATGACATGGTGCAGCGCCCCAGCGATTCCCAATGGGGCGACATCGTCCAGCAGCTCGGCGCCGAGATCGCCGGCCCGCTGAGCGGGGCCCTGGAGCGCATCCACGCCTTGATCAGCAGCGGCCAGATCGACCGCCAGGGCCTGCGGGCGCTGCGCGACGCGGTGGCGCAGGCCCGCGAGGCCGGGATGGTCAGCCAGCAACTGGCGCGGCTGGCGTCGGGCCGGCTGCGGCTGTCGCGCGAGCAGGTGTCGCTGACGCAGGTGCTGCGCGGCGTGCTGGCGCAGCGCAGCCGCGAGACCCAGGCGCGCGGCATCCAGATCCGCCAGCTGCTGCAGCCGATCGAGGTGATGACCGACGCGTCGCTGCTGTTCTCGCTGCTGAACGCGGTGATGGACTGGGCGCTCACGAACACGCATTCCTCGCTGGAGATGCGGCTGGACCTGACGCCCTGGCCCGCCAGGGCGCGGCTGATGTGCCGCTTCGCCCACCGCTCGCTGGACCTGGGCAGCGCGCCGTCGTCGGCGATCAATGAACCGCCCGAATCGCTGAACTCGCTGACCTGGCGCCTGATCGAGCAGACCGCGCTGACGATCGGCGCCCTGCCGCTGCGCGAGGACGAGGCCGGCATCACGATGCTGACGCTGGAGTTCCCGCACCTGGCCGGCGACGAGCCCGGCGCGCAGCACGGCCCCGCGCCGGTCGCGCCGCCGGACCGGCCCGAGCTCGACGATCCGACGCCGTCGCACAACTCCAAGCCGCTGGCGGGCTGCCACCTGCTGATCGTCTCGCCGCGCCGCGAGTTGCGGCAGGAGATCCAGGCCGCGGTGCGCCACATGGGCCTGATCATCGACGCCGTGGGCTCGATGGACGAAGCCCTGCAGTTCTGCGAGGAAGGCCTGCCGCACGGCATCGCCTTCGAGCAGTCGCTGCGCGACGCGGACTTCGATCGCCTGCGCGCCGACATCACCGGCGAGGTGCCCAACTTCAGCTTCGTCGAGGTGATGGACGGCGACCAGCAGACGCAGCTCTCGACCGCGACGGCCGACCACATGGCGCGGATCTCGCGGCAGAACCTGCAGGACGCGCTGCCGTCGGTGCTGCTCTTCGAGCTGTCCAAGGCGCTGTGAGGCGCCCTCCCGCCCAAGCCCCTGCCGGGTGACGGGCCACGGGCGACCGGCATACACTCGCCCCCCATGAAGCTGCCTCGCTGGACCGGACTCCTGTTGTTGGTTGTCGCCGTCGGTGTCGGCGCCGGCCTCGCCTATGAGGGCCTGAAGCCCGAACCCGCCCCCCAGGTGGATTACGTGCTGCTCGACGGTTCGAAGCACGCGTCCGCGCAGGCCTGGTCCGGCAAGGTGATGCTGGTCAACTTCTGGGCCACGTCCTGCACGACCTGCGTCAAGGAAATGCCCAACGTCATCGCGACGCACCAGAAGTACAAGGACAAGGGTTTCGACACGCTGGCAGTGGCCATGAGCTATGACCCACCGGCCTATGTCGCGAACTATGCCGAGACCCGCCAGCTGCCCTTCGGCGTCGCGATGGACAGCACCGGCGAGATCGCGCGCCGCTTCGGCAAGGTGCAACTCACGCCCACCACCTTCCTGATCAACAAGCGTGGCGAGATCGTCAAGCGCTTCGTCGGTGAGCCCGACTTCGCCGCGCTGCACGGCACGATCGAGAAGCTGCTCGCGGAGAGCTGATCCGCCCTTCCCGCCCCGAAGCATGCCGCTCCCCGAGCGGCATTTTTCATGGCCGCTCCTCGGGCGGGGCCGGACGCTTTGCGATTCTTTTCGTCGGCGACACCAGGCTGCTGTCGCCAGATACTAGGGTGTCGACATGCCCGCCGACCCTGCGCCCTGACGGCGCCGCGACGGCCGGCCCGCGTCCCGCTCCCGGCCCGCCAGAGGCCCTCCGCACCAGCGACCGACCCGCATGAACACCAACAACAAGCTGCCCTGCCCGCCGGTCCCCGGCCCCGTCCGCGTCCCTGGCGTCACGAGGCGCCGCCGACAACAAGGCCGCGCGGCGCCGTGGATCCTCGCCCTCGTCGTGCTGGCCACGGCCGCCGGCGGCTGGTGGTGGTGGAAGGGCCGCGGCGCGGATGGCGAGGCCGGCGGCGGACCCGCGCGCGCCGCCAGCGGTCCCGGCGGCGCCAGCCCGGCCGGTGCCGGCGGACGGGGCGGCCGCTTCGCCACCAACCGGGTGCAGCCGGTCTCGGTGACGCCCGCGCGGCTGCAGGACATCCGGCACACCGCCTCCGCCATCGGCACCATCAGCGCTTCCAACACCGCCGTCGTGCGCGCGCAAGTCAGCGGCGTGCTGCAGCAGCTGCACTTCACCGAGGGCCAGCAGGTCAAGGCCGGACAGCCGCTGGCGCAGATCGACCCGCGCGCCTTCCAGGCCGCGCTCGGCCAGGCCGAGGGCCAGCTGGCCCGCGACAAGGCCACGCTGGACAACGCGCGCATCGACCTCGCCCGCTACCAGGACCTGCTCGCCAAGGACGCGATCGCCCGCCAGCAGGTCGACACGCAGCAGGCGACGGTCCGCCAGCTCGATGGCACGGTGAAGGCCGACCAGGCCGCCGTGGACAGCGCCCGGCTGCAGGTCACCTACACCCGGGTGCTGGCGCCGATCTCGGGCCGCGTCGGCCTGAAGCAGGTCGACATCGGCAACGTCGTGCAGACCAGCGACGCCAACGGCGTGGTCAGCATCACGCAGACGCGGCCCATCGCGCTGACCTTCGCCGTGCCGTCGGCGCTGCTGCCCCAAGTGACCGCCGGCCTGAAGGACAAGGCGTCGCTGACGGTGGAAGCCTGGAGCCGCGACGGCAAGACGCGCCTGGCGACCGGCCGGCTCGCGACTGCCGACAACGCCATCGACCTGAGCACCGACACGATCAAGCTCAAGGCGCTGTTCCCGAACGAGGACGACGCGCTGTATCCCAACCAGTCGGTCAGCGTGAAGCTGCAGCTCGCCACCGAGGCCAACCGCCTGGCCGTGCCGGCCGCCGCGGTGCTGCGCGGCGCGCAGGGCTTCTACGTCTACGTCGTCGGCCCGGACAACACCGTGAGCACGCGCGTCGTGCAGACCGGCGCGGTCGACGGCGACTGGATGGCGGTGGACGGCCCGCTGCAGGCCGGCGACCGCATCGTCGTGGACGGCGTCGACCGCCTGCGCGAGGGCGCCAAGGTCGAGGTCATCGCCAACGACCCGAAGCAGCGCGCCGGTGCCAACGCGGCGCCGCGACGCAGCCGCGGCGCGAGCGCACCGGGCGGCGCGGCCTCCGGCGCGCACGGTGGTGGCCGTCACGCCTCGGGCGCCTCCGCTCCCGCCACTTCCGCGGCCCCCGGCGACAGCGGCAACCCCGCCGATGCGGCGCTGCGCGCGCCCACCGCCGAAGCGCGCAACGACGCGGCCCAGTCCGGCGGCGAGCGCCCGGCCTGGCTGGATCGGCTGCCGCCGGACCTGCAGGACAAGGTCATGAAGATGAGCCCCGCCGAGCGCGAGGCCTGGATCGCCGAGCGCCGCGCCGAACGCGCCAAGCGCCAGGCCGCCTCCGGCAACGCCCGCTGACCGCGACGAGGGCAAGGCCATGGCCATGAACCCGTCCCGTCCCTTCATCGAGCGGCCGGTCGCGACCTCGCTGCTGATGCTGGCCATCCTGCTGGCGGGCCTGCTGGCTTACCGGCTGCTGCCGCTGTCGGCGCTGCCCGAGGTCGACTACCCCACCATCCAGGTCACGACGCTCTACCCGGGCGCGAGCCCCGACGTCATCTCCACCACCGTCACCGCGCCGCTGGAGCGCCAGTTCGGCCAGATGCCGGGGCTGGGGCAGATGACCTCGTCGAGCTCGGGCGGCGCCTCGGTGATCACACTGCGCTTCTCGCTGGGCCTGTCGCTGGACGTGGCCGAGCAGGAGGTGCAGGCCGCGATCAACGCCGGATCGAACCTGCTGCCCTCCGACCTGCCGATGCCGCCGGTCTACAGCAAGGTCAACCCGGCCGACGCGCCGGTGATGACGATCGCGGTGACCTCGCCCTCGCTGCCGGTCATCAAGGTGCATGACCTGGTGGAGAACCGCCTCGCGCCCAAGCTGTCGCAGGTCGACGGCGTGGGCCTGGTGAGCATCGCCGGCGGCCGCCGGCCCGCCGTGCGCATCCAGGCCAACCCGAGCACGCTGGCCGCGCTGGGCCTGTCGCTGGACGACGTGCGCAGCGCCATCGCCTCGGCCAACGTCAACCAGGCCAAGGGCAGCTTCGACGGCGCGCAGCGCGCCTCCACCATCGACGCCAACGACCAGCTGCGCTCCGCCGCCGAGTACCAGAACCTGATCATTGCCTGGAAGAACGGCAACCCGCTGCGGCTCAGCGATGTCGCCCAGATCGTCGACGACGCCGAGAACCTGCGCCTGGCGGCCTGGGCCGACACGACGCCGGGCGTGATCCTGAACGTGCAGCGCCAGCCCGGCGCCAACGTGATCCAGACCGTCGATCGGGTGAAGGCGCTGCTGCCCAAGCTGCAGGGCACGCTGCCGGCGTCCGTCGACGTGCAGATCCTGGCCGACCGCACCACCACGATCCGCGCCTCGGTCGACGACACCGAGATCGAGCTGCTGCTCGCCATCGCGCTGGTGGTGGCGGTGATCTTCCTGTTCCTGCGCAGCGGCAGCGCCACGCTGATCCCCAGCGTCGCGGTGCCGCTGTCGCTGGTGGGCACCTTCGGCGTGATGTACCTGGCCGGCTTCTCGATCAACAACCTGACGCTGATGGCGCTGACGATCTCCACGGGCTTCGTCGTCGACGACGCGATCGTGATGATCGAGAACATCGCCCGCTACGTCGAGGAAGGCGACTCACCGATGGAGGCCGCCTTCAAGGGCTCGCGCCAGATCGGCTTCACCATCATCTCGCTGACCGTCTCGCTGATCGCTGTGCTGATCCCGCTGCTGTTCATGGGCGACGTGGTGGGCCGGCTGTTCCATGAATTCGCGATCACGCTGGCGGTGGCCATCCTGATCTCGGCCTTCGTGTCGCTGACGCTGACGCCGATGATGAGCGCGCGGCTGCTGAAGCCGGAGACCGAGCAGAAGCACTCGCGGCTCGGCACCTGGTTCGGCGAGAAGTTCGAGGCCATGATCCAGGGCTACGGCCGCGCGCTGGACTGGGTGCTGGACCGCCCGGTGCTGACGCTGCTGGGCTTCGCCGCCACGCTGGCGCTGACCGCGCTGCTGTACGTGGTCGTGCCCAAGGGCTTCTTCCCGGTGCAGGACACCGGCCTGGTGCAGGTGATCACCGAGGCGACGCAGAGCACTTCCTTCGATGCGATGAGCGAGCGCCAGCAGCGGCTCGCCGAGGTCTTCCTGAAGGATCCCGACGTCGACCACATCGCGTCCTTCATCGGCGTGGACGGCGCGAACGCCTCGCTGAACACCGGCCGGATGCAGATCACGCTCAAGCCCTTCGCGCAGCGCCACGCGTCGGCCACCGAGGTCATCGCGCGGCTGGGCGACCTGAACCGCCAGGTGCCCGGCATCACCGCCTACATGCAGCCGGTGCAGGACCTGACCATCGAGGATCGCGTCTCCAAGACGCAGTACCAGTTCCTGCTGAGCTCGCCGGACTCGACCGACCTGCAGAAGGCCAATGACGCGCTGCTGGCGCGGCTCAAGCAGCTGCCGCAGCTGGCCGACGTCGCCAGCGATCTGCAGAACCAGGGCCTGCAGGCCTGGGTGCAGATCGACCGCGAGGCGGCCGGCCGGCTCGGCGTCACGGTCGCATCGATCGACACCGCGCTCTACAACGCCTTCGGCCAGCGGCTGATCTCGACGATCTACACGCAGGCCAGCCAGTACCGCGTGGTGCTGGAGGCGGCGTCGGAATTCCGCAGCGGCCCGCGCGCGCTCGAAGGGCTGTACGTGCCGGGCAGCACAACGACGACCAATGCGACCGGCACGGCCACCACCACGACGGTGCAGGTGCCGCTGAGCTCGGTGGCGCAGATCGTCGAGCGGCCGGCGGCGCTGGCGATCAACCATGTGGCGCAGTTCCCGGCCGCGACGATCTCGTTCAACCTGCCGCCCGGCGTCGCGCTGGGCGACGCGGTGCAGGCGATCAAGGCCGAGCAGGCGAAGCTGGACCTGCCCATCAGCGTCGAGACCAGCTTCCAGGGCGCGGCCGAGGCCTTCAGCAATTCGCTGTCCAGCACGCTGTTCCTGATCCTGGCCGCGGTGGTCACGATGTACATCGTGCTGGGCGTGCTCTACGAGAGCTACATCCATCCGGTCACCATCCTGTCGACGCTGCCGTCGGCCGGCGTCGGTGCGCTGCTGGCGCTGCTGATCGGCGGGCTGGACCTGGGGATCATCGCGATCATCGGCATCGTGCTGCTGATCGGCATCGTGAAGAAGAACGCGATCATGATGATCGACTTCGCGCTCGAGGCCGAGCGCGAGCAAGGCCTCGATCCGCGCGCCGCGATCCATCAAGCTTCGCTGCTGCGCTTCCGTCCGATCCTGATGACGACGATGGCCGCGCTGCTCGGCGCGCTGCCGCTGATGCTGGGCACGGGCGTCGGCCATGAACTGCGGCATCCGCTGGGCGTGACCATGGTCGGCGGCCTGATCGTGAGCCAGCTGCTGACGCTGTTCACGACGCCGGTGATCTACCTCGGCTTCGCGCGCATGGCGCAGCGCTGGCGCGAACGCCGCGGCGTGAAGCGCGAAACGCGCGCGGCCGAGCAGCGCCGCGGTCCCGACGCGCCGGAAATCGCCGATCCGGCCGCGCCGCTCGCGCCCGCCGGTCCGAGCCTGCCCCGGCAACCGGGCGACGACGGCGGAGCGCCGCGATGAATATTTCAGCGCCCTTCATCGCGCGTCCGGTCGCGACGACGCTGATCACCATCGGCATCGCGCTGGCGGGGATGCTGGGTTACCACTTCCTGCCGATCGCGCCGCTGCCGCAGGTGGACTTCCCGACGATCTCTGTGTCCGCCTCGCTGCCCGGTGCCAGCCCCGACACAATGGCCGCGACGGTGGCCACACCGCTGGAGCGCGCGCTGGGCAGCATCGCCGGCGTGACCGAGATCACCTCGCGCTCCTCGCTGGGATCGAGCAGCGTGACCCTGCAGTTCGACCTGAGCCGCGACATCAACGGCGCCGCGCGCGACGTGCAGGCGGCGATCAACGCCGCGCGCACGCTGCTGCCCTCGGGCCTGCCCAGCAATCCGACCTACCGCAAGGTCAACCCGGCCGACGCGCCGATCATGATCCTGGCGCTGACCTCGAAGACGCTGACGCGCGGCCAGATGTACGACACCGCCTCGACGGTGCTCGCGCAGCGGCTGGCCCAGGTGGACGGCGTGGGGCAGGTCAACGTCGGCGGCGGCGCGCTGCCGGCGGTGCGGGTGGAGCTCAACCCGGACAAGCTGGCGGCCAACGGCATCGCGCTGGACCAGGTGCGCCAGGCCATCACCAACACCAACGCGAACCGGCCCAAGGGCGCGGTCGAACAAGGCGGCCGCTACTGGCAGGTCGGCGCCAACGACCAGGCCCGCACCGCCGCGGAGTACGCGCCGGTGGTGCTGTCCTACCGCGACGGTGCGGCGCTGCGGCTGCGCGACGTGGCCGAGGTCAGCGACTCGGTCCAGGACGTGCGCAACTACGGCGCGTCCAACGGCCAGCCGGCGATCCTGCTGTTCATCCAGAAGGAGCCGGGCGCCAACATCATCGAGACCGTCGCCCATGTGCGCGAGCTGCTGCCGCGCCTGCAGGCCTCGATCCCGCCCGCCATCGAGCTCAAGGTCATCAGCGACCGCACGCCGACGATCCGCGCCTCGCTGGACGAGGTGCAGCGCGCGATGGCCATCGCCGTCGGGCTGGTGATCCTGGTGGTGCTGCTGTTCCTGCGCAGCTGGCGCGCGACGCTGCTGCCGGCGGTGGCGGTGCCGGTCTCGCTGGCCGGCACCTTCGGCGTGATGTACCTGTGCGGCTACAGCCTGGACAACCTGTCGGCGATGGCGCTGACGGTGGCCACCGGCTTCGTCGTCGACGACGCGATCGTGGTGCTGGAGAACATCACCCGCTACATCGAGCAGGGCCTGACGCCGGTCGAGGCCGCGCTGCGCGGCGCGCGCGAGATCGGCTTCACCGTGATCTCGATCAGCCTGTCGCTGGTGGCGGTCTTCATCCCCATCCTGCTGATGGGCGGCGTCGTGGGGCGGCTGTTCCGCGAGTTCGCGGTGGTGCTGTCGGCGTCCATCCTGGTGTCGATGGTGGTCTCGCTGACGACGACGCCGATGATGGCCTCGCGGGTGCTCCGGGCCCGCCCGGAACCCGCGCACGGCGCGGCGGCGCGGCGCCAGGGCCGGCTCGCGCGCGCGGCCGGCCGCTTCAACCGCGCGCTGGCGCGGGGCTACCGGCGCTCGCTGATGTGGACGCTGCGCCACCAGCCAGTGGCGCTGCTCTCGCTGGTGGCGGTGATCGCCCTGAACGTGCACTTGTACGGCGTGATCCCCAAGACCTTCTTCCCGCAGCAGGACACCGGCGTGCTCATCGGCGGCGTGCAGGCGGACCAGGGCAGCTCCTTCGAGATGATGCGCAAGCGCGTCGACCGCTTCATGGAGATCATCCTGTCCGACCCGGCGGTGCAGAACGTCAACGGCAGCACCGGCGGCGGGCAGCGCAACTCGGCCAACTTCTACATCACCCTCAAGCCGCTGAAGGAACGCAAGGTCTCGGCCGACCAGGTGGTGAACCGGCTGCGCGACAAGATGGCGCACGAGCCGGGCGCCAACCTCTTCATGGTGCCGGTGCAGGACATCCGCATCGGCGGCCGGCAGGCCAACGCGCAGTACCAGTACACGCTGCAGGCCGACGACCTGGCGGTGCTGCGCGAATGGGAACCGCGGGTGCGCAACGCCCTGTCCAACCTGCCCGAGCTGACCGACGTCAACACCGACCAGCAGGACAAGGGCATGCAGACCTCGCTGGTGATCGACCGCGATGCGGCGGCGCGGCTGGGCATCAGCGTCAGCACCATCGACACGACGCTCAACAATGCCTTCGGCCAGCGCCAGGTCGGCGTGATCTACAACCCGCTGAACCAGTACCGCGTGGTGATGGAGCTCGCGCCGGAGTACCTGCAGGGACCTGAGACGCTGCGCAAGCTCTACGTGACCAGCAGCTCGGGCGCGCAGGTGCCGCTGTCGGCGTTCAGCCGCTTCGAGACCACCAACACGCCGCTGTCGGTGAACCACCAGAGCGGCACGCCGGCCTCGACCATCAGCTTCAACCTGCCCGAGGGCGTGTCGCTGTCCCAGGCGACCGACGCGATCAACAACGCGATGGCGGAGCTGGGCATCCCGGTGTCGGTGCGGGGCACCTTCGCGGGCACGGCCAACGCATTCCAGGATGCGCTGAAGTCGCAGCCCATCCTGATCGGCGCGGCCATCATCGCGATCTACCTGGTGCTGGGCATGCTCTACGAGAGCCTGGTGCATCCGGTGACCATCCTGTCGACGCTGCCGTCGGCGGGCGTGGGCGCGCTGCTGGCGCTGATGATGTTCCACACCGAGTTCTCGATCATTGCCCTGATCGGCGTGATCCTGCTGATCGGCATCGTGAAGAAGAACGCGATCATGATGATCGACTTCGCCATCGCGCGGCAGCGCACCACCGCGCACCTGACGGCGGGCGCGGCGATCTTCCGCGCGGCCAAGCTGCGGCTGCGGCCCATCCTGATGACGACCTTCGCGGCGATCTTCGGCGCGGTGCCGCTGGCCATCGGCAGCGGCGATGGCGCCGAGCTGCGCCAGCCGCTGGGCATCGCGATCGTCGGCGGCCTGATCCTGAGCCAGCTGCTGACGCTGTACACGACGCCGGTCGTGTTCGTGATGATGGAAAGGCTGCGCCAGCGCGTGATGCGGCGCCGCGCGGCGAAACGCGCCGCCAGCGCCGCGCAGCCGCCGCACGAGGCGCCCCCGACGACTCCCGAGCCGCCCGCGGCTCCGACCCTGCAGGGCTGAGACATGCCGACCTCGATGACCTCGACGACCTCGACTTCGTTCCTTCGTCCCTCGCTGCCGGCCGTGGCGGCGGCGGTGCTTGGCGCACTGCTGAGCGGCTGCGCGGTGACGCGCGTCGATCCGCCCGCGCCGGTGACGGCGCCGGCGCAGTACAAGGAGGAGGGGCTCTGGAAGCAGGCCCGGCCCGCCACCGCCGAGCCGGTCCCGGAGCAGTGGTGGACGCTGTTCGACGACCCCGTGCTGAACGACCTGCAGCGCCGCCTGGTGATCGGCAACGAGAACCTGAAGGCCGCCGTGGCGCAGCTGGCCGGCGCGCGCGCGGCGCTGGAGGCGAGCCGCTCGGCGCTGCTGCCGACGCTGTCGGTCGGCGTGTCTGGCACGCGCAGCGCGAGCCCGGATGGCAACGTCACCAACGGGACGATCAACCGCGGCCCGACCAACAGCGTGCAGGCCTCGCTCAACGCGAGCTGGGAGCCGGACCTGTGGGGCCGGCTGCGGCTGGCCAGCGAGGGCGCGGGCGCGACGCTGCAGGCCACGGCGGACGACTTGGCGGCGGCGCGGCTGAGCGCGCAGGCGACGCTGGCGCAGAGCTATTTCTCGCTGCGCACGGCGGAGGCGCAGGAGGCGCTGTACGACCGCAGCGTGCAGGCCTACCAGCGCTTCCTGGACCTGACGCAGGCGCGCTACCAGAGCGGCGTGGCCGCGCGCAGCGACGTGCTGCAGGCGCAGACGCAGCTGCGCTCGGCGCAGGCGCAGCTGCTGGAGACGCGGTCCACGCGCGCCCAGCTGGCGCATGCGATCGCGGTGCTGCTCGGCCTGCCGCCGTCGGCGCTGGAGCTCTCGAAGAACGCCGCGCTGCCCACGCCACCGGAGGTCCCGATGATGCTGCCGTCGCAGCTGCTCGAGCGCCGGCCCGACATCGCCGCGGCGCAGCGGCGGGTGGCCTCGGCGTATGCGCAGATCGGCGTGGCGGACGCGGCCTACTTCCCGTCGCTGACCTTGTCGGGCAGCGGGGGCTACCGAAGCAGCACGCTCAGCAAGCTGCTGTCGGCGCCCAACCTGTTCTGGTCGCTCGGCCCGTCGCTGGCGCAGGCGATCTTCGACGGCGGCCAGCGCAAGCTGGCCAGCGCTCAGGCCCGCACCAGCGCGGAGGTGGCGACCTCGACCTATCGGCAGACGGTGCTGACGGCGCTGCAGGAGGTCGAGGACAACCTGATCCTGGCCGACCACCTGCGTGAAGAGGCGCGGCTGCAGCAGGAGGCGCTGGAATCAGCGCAGCGCAACCTGGAACTGGTGACGGACCAGTATCGCGCGGGCACGGTGTCCTTCCTGGACGTCACGACCGCGCAGAACAGCGCGTTCAATGCGGAGGCCTCGCTGCTGTCGGTACGCAACCGGCAGCTGGCGGCGATCAGCCTGCTGCTGAAGAACGTGGCGGGGCGGTGGACGCCGGCGTGAGGCGACCCGAGGCTGCGTAAGGCGGCCTGCGGCGTCCCCCAAGTGGGCGGGTGGTCCGGTTGTCTTCGCTGCGCAACAAGGCGACTGACCCTTGAAATCAGTCGGAATTGAGCGCTCCTAGCATGCCTCTCATTGGGCGCCTTGACGCCCGTGAGACTGACCGCGGCGGACGTCCGCGAAAGGAACAGGCATGCAGATCGATCCCGCAGCGAGGGCGGCCGTGCGCGGCGCCCTGCCCCCACCGACGAGGGCCGAGGATCTCGAGCGGTATCACGCCGTCGAGACCTACATCACCCAACACGCGCCGCAATACCGGATCCAGTTGCGCCCGCAGTACCGCGAGCGCCTGTCCACCATTCCCGCCGACCTGGGCAAGGAGCAGTTGGACATCGAGCTGTTCAAGATCCAGAAGGACATTGAACTCGAGCATCGCCAACGAGCGGCCAGCATCCAGTCGATGCCCTTGGACTCCGCAACCGGGTCGAGTGAGTACGCAGCGCTCTACCGGCAATACCTGGACGAGGAGAACGAGCTCGGGAAGGCGGCGCTGGCGCGCTACGTCGTGCACCGCCGCACGATCCTGGAGATGCTCGAGGGCGCGTTGAAGATCCAGGACTCCGGCGCCTACGCGCGCGAGGACCTCATCCACGGCCTGATCTTTCCAATGCGGACGACGTCGGATGAAGTCGACTTCACGAGGCAGAACCTGTGGGTCGTCGATGAACGGCTCGCGTATCACACGCACCTGGCGTCGGACCTGCCGATGAGCCGGCTCACGCCCATCGCCGTGGCGGACCGCGATGAACCGGATCTCGTGGTGTTCAACACCCCGCGGGCCTTCGCCGACACCAAGAGCCCGTACCAGTCGGTCGTCATCGTCGAGTTCAAGCGCCCCGAAAGGAACGAGTACCCCGCCCGGGAGGAAAACCCGGTCGAGCAGGTCCTGCGCTATGTCCGCAAAATCAAGGAAGGCCAGGCCAAGGACCGCGACCTGAAAACCATCAACGTCGGCGCGATCCCCTTCTACGCCTACATCCTGTGCAGCCTCACGCCCCGCATGCGCGCCATCGCGGAAGACCACGACTTCGTGCGGACGCCTGACAACGAGGGCTACTTCAAGTACCACCAGAGCCAGGGCTGCTACATCGAGATCGTGTCCTACGACAAGGTGCTCAACGATGCGAAGAAGCGCAACCGCGCCTTCTTCGAAAGGCTGCAGATTCCCGCCACCTGAATTCCCGATTCGACCTCGCAACGGACGACGGCTCCCGAAGGAGCCGTCATTCGTTCAGCGCGTCAGCCGCGCCCGGCCTCAGCGACTCAAGCCGCCGAGGCCTTCTCCGCTTCGGCCTTCTCCAGCGCGGCGTGGGCCTGCTGGTCGGCGTGGTAGCTGGAGCGCACCATCGCGCCGACGGCGGCGTGCGTGAAGCCCATCTTGTAGGCCTCTTCCTCGAACATCTTGAACGTGTCCGGATGCACGTAGCGACGCACCGGCAGGTGGTGGCCCGACGGCGCCAGGTACTGGCCGATCGTGATCATGTCGATGTCGTGGGCGCGCATGTCGCGCATGACCTGGAGGATCTCCTCGTCGGTCTCGCCCAGGCCGACCATGATGCCGCTCTTGGTCGGCACGCCCGGCACCGCTTCCTTGAAGCGCTTGAGCAGGTTCAGGCTGAACTGGTAGTCCGAGCCCGGACGCGCTTCCTTGTACAGGCGCGGCGCGGTTTCCAGGTTGTGGTTCATCACGTCCGGCGGCGCCGCCTTCAGGATGTCCAGCGCGCGGTCCATGCGGCCGCGGAAGTCGGGCACCAGCACCTCGATCTGCGTCGTCGGGCTGAGCTCGCGCACCTTGCGGATGCATTCGGCGAAATGGCCGGCACCGCCGTCGCGCAAGTCGTCGCGGTCCACGCTGGTGATCACCACGTAATTCAGCTTCAGCGCCGCGATCGTCTTGGCCAGGTTCAGCGGCTCGTCGACGTCCAGCGGATCCGGCCGGCCATGGCCGACGTCGCAGAACGGGCAGCGCCGCGTGCACTTGTCGCCCATGATCATGAAGGTCGCCGTGCCCTTGCCGAAGCACTCGCCGATGTTGGGGCAGGAGGCTTCCTCGCAGACCGTGTGCAGCTTGTGCTCGCGCAGGATCTGCTTGATCTCGTAGAAGCGGGTCGACGGGCTGCCGGCCTTCACCCGGATCCAGTCCGGCTTCTTCAGCTGCTCGGCCGGGATGATCTTGATCGGGATCCGCGCCGTCTTGGCTTGCGCCTTCTGCTTGGCGGTCGCGTCGTAGTCGGACGCGCTCTTGGCTTCGTGGGTGACGTTCTCGGTTGCCATCAGGCGCTCTTTCGGTTCCGGGTTCGAGCCTCAGGGTTCCAGCTGCGCGGCGAGCCGTTCAGCGAACCGCTGGGCCACCGTGGCCCAGTCCGTGAAAACCCCGAGTGTACCGAGGTCCACCGTCTGGAGCCCTGCGTACCCGCACGGATTGATGCCCAGGAAGGGCTTCAGGTCCATCGCCACGTTGAGCGCGACGCCGTGGTACGTGCAGTGCCGGCTGATCTTGATGCCCAGCGCCGCGACCTTGCCCAGCCCCCGGAACGGGTCGGCCGGATCGGCCGGCCCGGTCAGGGCGGCATGCGCCCCGGGGTCGTCCAGCCGCACGTAGATACCGGGCGCGCCGGCCACGCGGTGGCCGGTCACGCCGAAGCCGTCCAGCGTCTGGATGACGGCGGTTTCGAGGCGGAAGACGTATTCCTTGACGAAGATGCCCAACCGCTTGAGGTCGACCAGCGGATAAGCGACCACCTGTCCCGGGCCGTGGTACGTGACCTGGCCGCCGCGGTTGGTCTGCACGACGGGGATGCCCTGGGCGTCGAGCACGTGGTCGGCCTGGCCGGCCAGGCCCTGGGTGTAGACGGGGTCGAATTCACAGAGCCAGAGCTCGTCCGGCGTCTCTGGGCCGCGCGCGTCGGTGAAGGCGCGCATCGCATCCAGCGTGGCCGCATAGTCGACGCGGCCCAGGGTCTTGATCAGCATGCCGGCATGCTAGCCGCGATGGACCTAGCATCGGCCGCATCGGGACATTCAGGAGTGCGCCATGTCGCGCCACCTCATGCGCTTCGCCGCCGCGGCGATCGCCCTCGGACTCGCGCTGCCCGCGGTGGCGGCCACCGCGCCGGCCGCGCGCGTGACGCTCGAACAGGCGCTCGCCACCTACGAGCGCGGCGACCTGCCCGCCGCCGAGCGCCAGTTCCGGCTGCTCTCGCAGCAAGGCCTCGCCCTCGGGGACTACAACCTCGCGATGATGCATCTGAGGTCCGAAGTGCCGAAACCGGATCCTCGCTTCGCGCGCTCGCTGCTCGTGCGCGCCGCCGGCCGGGGCCTGGTTCGCGCCGAGCTGGCGCTGGGCCAGTTCCACGAGCAGGGGGAGGATGGGCGTCCCGATCTGGTCCAGGCCCAGTCCTGGTACCTGAAGGCGGCGGAACACGGGAGCGTCGATGCGCAGGTCGCGGTGGCCACGGCGTTCTACCTGGGCCGCGGCGCGGCGAAGGATTTCGCGCAGGCCGCGCAGTGGTATCGCGAGGCCGCCAAGGGCGGCGATGTGGGCGCGCAGTACCTGATCGCGTCGATGTATGAATCGGGCCTGGGCGTCGAGCGCGACCTGCGCCTGGCGCGCTACTGGTACGACATCGCCGCCCGCAACGGCGACGAAGCCGCGCCCTACAAGCTCAAGGCCGTCGACGACGCGCTGGCCGCCGACGCCGGCACGGTCTGATCGCGGCTCAAGGCGTCAGAGGACGACCTTCACCATCGGGTGCGTGGTCAGCGTGCGATAGAGCTCGTCGAGCTGCTCGCGGCTGGTCGCGGTGACGGTGATGGTGAGGCCCAGGTAGTTGCCGCCCTTGCTCGGGCGCTGCTCGACGGTGGACGCGTCGAAGCCCGGGTCGAACTGCCGGGCGACGCTCACGATCGCCTCGACGAAGCCGTCCACATGCGCGCCCATCACCTTGATGGGGAAGCGCGACGGGTATTCGATGAGCGACCGCTCGGGCGGGATCGGGGCGTTGGTGAACGAGGTCATGATGGGGAATCCAAATGGGGATGCTCAGAGGCTTTGCAAGCGCTTGGCCCGCTGGTACGCCTCGTAGAGCTTCGCGTAGACCGGCCCCGGCTTGCCGCGCAGCGCGCCGTGGCCGACCGGCTCGCGGTCCAGCCGCGTGACCGGGGCCACCTCCTTGCTGGCCGAGGTCAGCAGGATCTCGTCCGCGGTGGGCAGCTCGGTTTCCGCGATCGGCCGCAGGTTGCAGGCGATGCCGAGTTCCTCGCACAGCTCCTGCAGCAGCCGCACGCGCACGCCCTCCAGCAGGGCCTCGCCCGGCGGCGGCGTCAGCAGCGCGCCGTCGCGCACGATCCAGACGTTGCTGCTGGAACCTTCGGTCAGGCAGCCGTCGCGGATCAGCAGCGTCTCGTCGGCGCCCTGGTCCGCCGCCACCTGCCGCGCCAGCACATTGCCCAGCAGCGAGATGCTCTTGATGTCACCGCGCTGCCAGCGGAAGTCGCGCGCCGTCACGCAGCTCAATCCCTGGTGGCGCTGCTCCGGCGTCAGCGCATGCATCGGCTGCGTGTACGCGAGCACCGTCGGCTCCAGGTCCTTGGGCATCGCATGGCCGCGCGCCGCGACGCCGCGCGTGACCTGCAGGTAGATCGACTGGTCCTCGACCTCCGGCAGGTGCGCCACCAGGCTGCGAAGCAGGTCGAGCCAGGCCTCGCGTTCATACGGATCCTCGATCCGCAGCGCCTTCAGGCTGCGTCCGAGGCGGTCGAGGTGGTCGTCGACCCGGAACAGGCGCCGGCCGTAGACCGGGATGGCCTCGTAGACGCCATCGCCGAACAGAAAGCCGCGATCCATCACCGGCACCCGGGCATCGCCGAGCCGACCGAGATGGCCGTTGAGGTAGCAGGGCAGGTCGGCCCAGGGCATCGTCATCGGTGGCTCCCGCAAGTGGTCAGGCCCAAGCCGTCGACTGTACGCCGCCGGCCCGGCCCGCCAACCCCGGCAAGCGAGGGGCCTTGGCCGGCCACGACCAGGCGCGGCTTACTTGATCCAGAGACGGATCGCGTCCCAGGCGCGGCCGAAGATGCCGGCCAGCGGCACCTCGTGCTGCACGACCAGCGGCACTTCGGCCACCGGCGCGCCGCCCGAGGTCGTCACCTTCAGCGTGC
The DNA here is from genome assembly GCF_052044995.1 of Roseateles sp. 22389. Classification (NCBI taxonomy): domain Bacteria; kingdom Pseudomonadati; phylum Pseudomonadota; class Betaproteobacteria; order Burkholderiales; family Sphaerotilaceae; genus Roseateles; species Roseateles sp. 22389. The sequence goes on along the minus strand of NZ_JBQEOF010000018.1, from coordinate 101,086 downwards.
CCACGCGCTGGTTCAGGCCCAGCGGCGCGACCAGCGGATCGGTGCGCTGGATGTCGGTCTTGAGCTTGCCGCCCTCGCCGCGCGGCACCGCCACGAACACCGCGTCCGCCGCGCCGAGCTTGGCTTCCGGCACCGCGCCCTTCCACACCTTCACGGTGGTGATGGGCTGGTTCTTCTCGAACAGGCGCACCGCGTCGAAGGCGGCGTAGCCCCAGTTCAGCAGCTTCTGGCTCTCGGTCGCGCGGGCTTCCTTGGAGGCGGTGCCCATCACCACGCTCAGCAGGCGGCGCTTGCCGTTGGGCACGTCGCGCTGGGCGCTGGCCGCCAGGCAGTAGCCGGCGGCATCGGTGTAGCCGGTCTTGCCGCCGTCCACCGACGGATCGCGGCCCAGCAGCATGTTGCGGTTGGACTGCTTGATCTTGTTGAAGGTGTACTCGCGCTTGGAGTAGTACTCGGCGTAGTACTGCGGGAAGTCCTGGATCACGTGCGAGAAGATGACCGCGATGTCGCGCGCGCTCGTCTTGTGGCCGGGCTCGGTGATGCCGGTGACGTTCTTGAACGAGGTGTTCTTCAGGCCCCAGGCCTGCGCCTGCTTGTTCATCATCGCGACGAACTGCTCGACGGTGCCGCCCACGCCCTCGGCCAGCGCGACCGAGGCGTCGTTGCCCGACTGGATGATCATCCCGCGGATCAGCTCGTCGACCTTGGGCGTCATCGTGGTGTCGATGAACATCAGCGAGGGATCGCCCTTGCGCTCGTCCCAGGCGCGCTTGGAGACGGTCAGCGTCTGCTCCAGCGTCAGGCGCTTGGCCTTGAGCGCGTCGAAGACGATGTAGGCCGTCATCAGCTTGGTCAGCGAGGCGGGATCCTGCGGGGTGTCGGCGTCGCGCTCGGCGAGCGTCTGGTTCGTGGTCAGGTCCAGCAGGACGAAGTTGCGGGCCGCGATCTCGGGCGGCGTCGGCGCCTGCGCGGACGCGCCGGTCACCATCAGGAAGCTGGACAGGCCCACGCCGAGGGCCAGGGAAGCGAGGAAGCGTTTCATTCGAGGGAAATCCTTAGGCGCGCGCTTCGCCGACGGCATGCCAGCTGCGCAGCACGAGGTTCTTGAGCAGCGGCAACTGCCCATGGAAGAAATGCCCGACGCCGGGCACCACGATGACCGGCAGCGCCTGCGGGCGCGCCCAGTCCAGCACCGCGCTCAGCGGCACCACATCGTCCTGTTCGCCGTGGATCACGACGGTATCGGCCGGCACCGTCGCGACGCCGAAGCGGCTGGCGGCCGGACCGACCAGCAGCAGGCGCTCGGCCGGCTGCTCGAGCTGGAGCGCCGCCTGCGACGCGACGAAGCCGCCGAACGAGAAGCCGGCCAGCGCCAGCGGCAGCGACGCGTCGCGGAAGGCGGCGATCACGGCCAGCGCGTCGTCGACCTCGCCGCGGCCCTCGTCCCAGCCGCCCTGCGACTTGCCGATGCCGCGGAAGTTGAAGCGCACGGTGCGATAGCCCAGGTGCACGAAGGCGCGCGCGATCGTCTGCACCACCTTGTTGTCCATCGTGCCGCCCTGCGTCGGATTGGGATGGCAGATCACCACCACGCCGCGCAGCGGACCGGCGTCGACCGCGGGTTCGTCGACGGCGCATTCGATCTCGCCGGCCGGGCCGGCGATCTGCCGGCGCTGGGTCTGTGCATTCATCGCGGCGGGCTCCCGCTCAGCGGCCGACCGAATCGTCGAGCACCAGGCGCTCGACGACTTCGCCGTGCTTGAGATGGCGCTCCACGATCTCGTCGATGTCGCTGTTGTCGACGAAGGAGTACCAGACCGCGTCCGGGTACACCACCGCCACCGGCCCGCCGGCGCAGCGGTCCAGGCAGCCGGCCTTGTTCACGCGCACGCCGCCCTTGCCGGCGAGCTTCTCCGCTTTCACCCGCTGCTTGCAGTGGTCGAAGGCGGCCTGCGCATCGTGCTGCAGGCAGGCGTTCTCGCCCTCGCGCTGGTTCAGGCAGAAGAAGATGTGGCGTTGGTAGTAGCTGGTGGAGCTCATCGCGGGATTGTAGTTTCAGGGTTTCCACCGACCGGCCGTTCGTGCGTTTCGTCACGACCTGCTTGTCCTTCAGAGCGCCCGCCCGGCGGTGGTTCCGGCGGCCGCGGCGGCAGGGGCCGGTCGCTCTGCGTGACCCCGTACAGCAGCCAGGCCAGCGCCGCGAAGGGCCACAACCAGCCCACCCATTGCGCCAGGCCGTACAGGTTGACGAAGCGCCCCTGCTCCCAGAACTGCAGGCTCTCCAGCAGGTAGGGGTCGGACGGGGCCTCGGCCATCAGCGCGATCAGCGCGGTCAGCACCACCAGGCCCCAGGCCGCGTTGGCGCGCCGGGACATGAACGCCGCCAGCAGCGCCAGCACGCCGCCGGCGATCAGGCCGGGCTCGGTCGTCGGCGTCAGCCAGGCCCAGGCGTGGTCGGGTCCGAAGTTCAGCAGCGTCGACCAGGCCGTGGTGGTCACGCCGAGCGCCACCGCGCCCAGCACCAGCAGCGCCCGCCGCCGGCCCGGCCGGGCCACCGACAAGGCCAGCAGGCAAGGCGCCAGCAGCCCCATCGCGATGGCGATCGCTTCCAGGCCGGGTGGCAGCGGCGGATCGTCGGCGAGTTCCTTGGGCACCAGCTCCCACGGCGTGTTCTGGAGCAGCAGCTCCGCCCATTCGCGCAGGCGGGGAAACAGCTGGCCCAGGCCCAGCGGCAACGGCGCCGGATACAGCAGGCCCACCGGCCACAGCGCCAGCAGCGCCAGCGCGCCGGCGCTGTGCGGCACGAACCAGCGCTCGCGCCAGCCGTTCCAGCGCGCCAGGCCGTCCAGGCGCAGCACGCCCCAGGCGCAGAACGCGCCCAGCCAGGCGCCGGCGCTGTTGAGCAGGAAGTCCGCCAGAGAGGGAACGCGACCAGGAAGGAAGTACTGCAGCGTCTCCATCGCGAACGACAGCAGCGGCAGGCCGACCAGCGTCAGCAGCAGCGCGCGCCACAGGCCGCCGCCGCTGCGGATCACCGCGGAGAAGCACAGCAGGCCCAGCGGCCAGTAGCCGGCGACGTTGATCCAGAGATCGAACTTCCCCCAGTAGCGCGGCCAGGGCAGGCCGATGACGCCGGGCCAGGGCAGGCTCGGGGGCATCCGCCAGGGCCAGAAGGGATAGAGGCTGGCGTAGACCACCAGCACGGCGTAGCACAGGGCCAGCCAGGTGGCGGAGCTGCGCCGCTGCATCACGGGATCAGAAAGGCTTGACGACGACCAGGATCACGATCGCCGCGAACAGCAGCACCGAGACCTCGTTGAAGACGCGGAACCACTTGTGGCTGCGGCGGTTGGCGATCAGCTCGAACTTGCGCAGGAAGGCGCGGCACATGTGGTGGTAGCCGATCACCGCCACCACCAGCGCCAGCTTGGCATGCATCCAGCCATTGCCCGGACCGCGACCGATGCCGTAGTAAAGCCAGAGAATGCCGCCGAAGAGCAGCGCCAGCAGCATCAGCCCGCTGCTGAAGCGGTAGAGCTTCAGGGCCATCAGCAGCAGCCGCTCGCGTTCGGCATGGCTGTCGGCCGGCACCATGGCCAGGTTCACGAAGATCCGCGGCAGGTAGAACAGGCCGGCGAACCACGCGGCGACGAAAATGATATGAAGCGCTTTGATCCAGAGCATCGCGGCATTATGGATGGCGCGAAAAAAAACCCCGGCTTCACAGCCGGGGTCGGAAAGCCTTATCGCTGTCATCACGCTAAGGCTCCTGCTCAGGGAGGAAAAGCAGGGAACGACAGCCGAACGGCTATCATTCAGGAGCGACTTTAACAGATCTGCCGAATTTCGGAATCTCGGCTTTCCCCTAGCGCCCCCCAACCCGGTGGTATTTCTCGGAAACCATGCAACTTCCCGCACCTTATCCCGCCAGCCGCCCGCGTCGCCTGCGTCGCGATGCCTACACCCGGGCGCTGGTCCGCGAACACCGCCTGCACGCCAGCGACCTGATCTTTCCGGTCTTCGTCCATGAGGGGGACAACCGCGTCGAGCCGATCGCGTCCATGCCCGGGGTGTCCCGGCTGAGCCTGGACCGGCTGCTCCCCGTCGCCGAGGAATGCGTGGAGCTCGGCATCCCGGTGATGGCGCTGTTCCCGGCGATCGACCCGGCGCTGAAGACGCCCGACGGCATCGAGGCGACCAATCCGGACGGCCTGATCCCGCGCGTCGTGCGAGCGCTCAAGGAGCGGGTCCCGGGCCTGGGCGTGCTGACCGACGTCGCGCTCGACCCCTACACCAGCCACGGCCAGGACGGCGTGCTGGACGAGCAGGGCTACATCCTGAACGACCGCACGGTGGAACTGCTCAAGGCGCAGGCGCTGGTCCAGGCCCGCGCCGGCGTGGACATCGTCGCCCCCAGCGACATGATGGACGGCCGCATCGGCGCCATCCGCGCCGCGCTGGAGGCCGACGAGCACATCCACACGCGGATCATGGCCTACAGCGCCAAGTACGCCAGCGCCTTCTACGGCCCGTTCCGCGACGCGGTGGGCTCGCGCGCCAACCTGGGCAAGGCCGACAAGAAAACCTACCAGATGGACCCGGGCAACAGCGCCGAGGCGCTGCGCGAGGTCGGCCTGGATCTGGCCGAGGGCGCCGACATGGTGATGGTCAAGCCCGGCATGCCTTACCTGGACATCGTGCGCCTGGTGAAGGAGGAATTCCGCGTCCCGACCTTCGCGTACCAGGTCAGCGGCGAGTACGCCATGATCAAGGCCGCCGCCGCCAATGGCTGGCTGGACCACGACGCGGTGATGCTCGAGGCGCTGCTGGCCTTCAAGCGCGCCGGCGCCGACGGCATCCTGACCTACTTCGCGATGGACGCGGCGCGTCTGCTGCGCGCCGGTGCCTGAGGCCGCGGCACGCGGCCTGCCCGACCGACGCATGCGCATCTTCCATCTCAGCGACGCGCTCTACGAGGAACTGGCCGCGCTGCCCGAGGACCTCCCCCCGGAGGGCTTCCTGTGGATCGGCCTGCCGCGACGCGAGTTCGAACTGCAACTCGGCGCGCTGCAGCAGCGGCTGACACGCTGGTCGGGCGCGCAGCTGCTCGACCTGCATGTCTCGGACCTGATGAATCCGCAGCTGCCCTCGCACTTCGACTACACCAGCTGGTACGACCTCATGGTCTTCCGCCGGCTGGCGACGATACCGGGCAGCCAGCAACTCCTGGCCGACGACGAACCCCGCAACGCCGCGGGCGTCAACGACGCGCTGAAAGCGATCGACACCAGTCCCGTCGGTTTCGCCGTCTTCGACCGCGTCCTGATCACGGTGCATCCGGGCGAGTGCTCGCTGCGCGACTACTTCGCCGGCAAGCTCGGCGCGCAGCAGGAGGGCCGCGACCTGCGCGGCAGCACGCGGCTCCCGACCAGCCCGGCAGAGCTGATGCTGCGCATGGTCAACCACATGGTGGACAGCTACCTGGACCTGCGCCGGCTGCTGACCCGCCAGCTGACGACGCTGCAGGGCCTGCTGCTGGACCGCCGCGGCCACTTCCGGGACTGGTCCGTCGTGCTGCATGCGCGCGACACGCTCTCGCGGCTGGAGGACCTCTGCGAGGACCAGCGCAGCGCGGTGCAGGAGTGGATCGACGCGCTGGGCGAATGGCCGGCCGGCGATGCCCGCGCGGAGCGCGAGCGCGAACTGCTGCGTGTGCGCTCGCGGGACGTGCTCGAACACATCGAGCGGGTGCTGACCCATGTCCGGCGGCTGGAGACCTCCGCGGAGACCTCGGTGCAGATGCACTTCTCGCTCACCGGCGAGCGCACCAACAACATCATGCGGACGCTGACCGTGCTCACGGCCATCTTCCTGCCGCTGAACCTGATCACCGGCGTCTTCGGCATGAACTTCGACAACCTGCCGCTGATCCACGCCGCCACCGGCTTCTGGATCGCCGTCGGCGTGATGGTGGTCACCGCGCTGGCGCTCGGCGCCTTCTTCTGGCGCAAGCGCTATCTCGGCTCCCAGCAGTAGCGAGCAGTAGCGCTCGGGCGCCGGCCGCGGCGCCCCGCCTCAGCGCTTCGCGTAGGGGTCGGCGAAACCCAGGCCGAGCATGATCTCGGTCTCGCGCGCTTCCATGCACTCGGCCTCGTCGTCTTCCTCGTGGTCGTAGCCCTGCGCGTGCAGCGTGCCGTGGACCAGCATGTGCGCGTAATGCGCGGCGAGGTCCAGGCCCATTTCCCTGGCCTCGCGCTCGACGACCTCGGCGCAGATCACCAGGTCCGCGGCGACCACCGGCTCGTGCGTGTAGTCGAAGGTCAGCACGTTGGTCGCGTAGTCCTTCGAGCGGTACTCGCGGTTGAGCGCCTGGCCTTCCTCCGCATCGACGATGCGCACCGTGATCTCGCCCGGCAGCTCGAGCGCCGCGCGCATCCAGCGGATGACCTTGTGCCGCGGCAACTGCGCCCTGTGGCGCGGATCGGCGAATTGCAGCGACAGGCTCAGTTCCGGACGGCTCATCGCGCGACTCCCTTGCGAGCCGGCTTCGCGGCGGATGTCTTCGCCGCCGGCTTCTTCGCCGCCGATTTCTTCAGCGCAGGCTTCTTGATGGCGGGCGTCTTCACGACAGGCGCCTTGGCGACGGCCTTCGTGGCGGCCGCCGGCTTTGCGACCGCCGGCCTTGCCGCCGCCTTCTTCGCAGCAGGCTTCGCAGGCGCAGGCGCGGCTGCATCGTCAAAGCGGGCCGCCGATGCTTCGCGCAGCTGGATGGCGCGCAGGCGGCGCTCCTCGCGCTCCTCGGCGAAGCGGGCTTCGCGCTCCTGCTGCTCGCGGGCCTCCTCGCGGGCCGCCACTTCGTCCCGGTCCTCATAGGCCTGGACGATGCGCGCCACCAGCGGATGGCGCACCACATCGGTCCGGTTGAAGCGCGTGATCGCGATGCCGTCCACGCCGTCCAGCACCTGCTCGGCATCGACCAGCCCGCTGTGCATGCCGCGCGGCAGGTCGATCTGGCTGGTGTCGCCGGTCACCACGCACTTGCTGCCAAAGCCGATGCGGGTCAGGAACATCTTCATCTGCTCGGGCGTGGTGTTCTGGGCCTCGTCGAGGATGACGAACGCATGGTTCAGCGTGCGGCCCCGCATGAAGGCCAGCGGCGCGATCTCGAGCTGGCCCTTCTCGAAGGCCTTGGTGACGCGGTCGAAACCCATCAGGTCATAGAGCGCGTCGTACAGCGGGCGCAGGTAGGGATCGACCTTCTGGGTCAGGTCGCCGGGCAGGAAACCCAGCCGCTCGCCGGCCTCCACGGCCGGACGCGTCAGGATGATGCGCTGCACCGTCGAACGCTCGAGCGCGTCCACCGCGCAAGCCACCGCGAGGAAGGTCTTGCCGGTGCCCGCCGGGCCGATGCCGAAGCTGATGTCATGCGACAGGATCCGGCGCAGGTAGTGATGCTGGTTGGCCGTGCGCCCGGCCAGGTCGGCGCGGCGCGTGCGCAGCACCACGTTGTCCTCGTCGTCCGGCGTGGCCGGGCCGGACCGGGCCGGCGCGCCCACGTCGTTGGCCGCCTCGACGATCGCCAGCCGCAACGTCTCGCCGGGAATGGCCCGGTCGGCCCGCGCGTAGAGCGCCTCCATCAAGGCCAGCGTGCGCTGCGCCGCGGCGCGTTCGCCCTCGATGTTGAAGTGCTCGGCGCGATGGGTGATCCGCACGGACAGGGCCGCCTCGATCTGGCGGAGGTGCTCGTCCAGCGGGCCGCACAGGTGTGACAGGCGCCGGTTGTCGGCGGGGGTGAAGGCGTGGCGCAGGTTCAAGGCGGAGGAAGCTCCGTATTCAGGGGGGTTGAGGGCGGTATTGTCGCGCGTCGATGTGCCACGCGCGTGCCGCGCCTGCACAATCGCGCCCCATGCACCGGACCACAGAACAACACGGGGAGGCCGCCGGCCGCAACTCGGCCGCGGCGGCACCGGGCGCCGCGAGGCAGTTCGCCGCCGGCACCGCGGCCGCCCTGACCCTGGCGGTGCCGGTCTGCCTCGCCCAGGTGGCGGGCGCCGCGGCCGCCAGTGGCGAGGGCATCTCCACCTGGTCCTTCGCGACGCTCTGGAGCAAGCTCGCGCCGCAGCTGGCTTACGGCCTGCAATCCGCGCTGGTGTTGATGGCCTTCGCGCTGGGCCTGCTGATCTGGCAGCGCCGCGCCCAGCGCCACATCGCCTGGCTGCTGGCGCTGATGCCGGGCTGGGTGGTCATGGTCGGCCTGTCGCCGCTGTCCTCCTGGCAGACGGCGATCGCGGTGGTCCTGGCGCCGTGGCTGCTCTGGTGCGCGGTCCATTACCTGATGCGTCGCACGCGGCGCCGCGACCGGCGCCTGCATCGCCTGCTGCTGGCGCAGGCCCTGCTCTTCCCTGCCGCCCTGCTGCTGCCGGTGCCGGCTTCGCGCGTGGCCGGCTTCGCGCTGTGGTGGCTGGGTGCCCAGTTGCTGGTGACCATGGGATGGCATCTCTGGCAGCTGTGGCAGGACATGTTCCTGCCGACGCTCGAGGAGCGCTACCCGCGCTTCGACTTCGTCCTGAGCTGCGTGCTGATCGGCTTCGGCGCGCTGGCGGTGCTGTCGGCATGGTTCCTGCCGGGCAGCGGGCTGGCCGGCATCCTCGGCCCGCTGTCGCTGCTGGGCCTGGGCCTGCATCGCGTGCGCGAGTTCGCCCGGGCGCTGACGCAGGCCGAGCTCGCCGTGCTGCAGGGGGAGCTGCGCCTGCAGGAACGCATCGCGGAACTGGAGCGCCATTTCGACCAGGTCGCCGAGGCCAAGCTGGAGCAGGTCACCGAGCGCGAGCGCAAGCGCATCGCCGCCGACCTGCACGACGACCTCGGCGCCAAGCTGCTGACCATCGTCCACACCAGCGAGTCGGACCGCATCTCGACGCTGGCGCGCGAGGCGCTCGAGGAAATGCGGCTGTCGGTGCGCGGCCTGACCGGCAAGCCGGTCCAGTTGCTGGACGCGCTCGGCGACTGGCGCGCGGAGGTCGTCTCCCGGCTGGCCCAGGCCAACATCCTGGCGGAATGGAAATCGCCGGCCGAGGACATCGAGCACACCTTCCCCGCGCGCGCCTACGTGCAGACCACGCGCATCCTGCGCGAATCGGTCAGCAACATCATCAAGCACAGCGGCGCGACGCATTGCGTGATCAGCTGCTCGGCCCAGGACGGCTACTTCTCGGTGGTGATCCAGGACAACGGCCAGGGCATCCCGCTCGAGCTGGAAGGTCGCCTGGACAAGGGACACGGCATGGCCAGCATGAAGGCGCGCGCCAAGCAGATGCATGGCCAGTGCCTGGTCGAATCCGGCCCCGGCTGGGGCACGGTGATCCGGCTGACCATCCCGCTTTGAGGCGCGCCGGCTGCAAAGCCGCCTGCGGCGTGATCCATTGCCGACGACGCCACACTCCGGCGCCGATCCGGATGGTCAGCCCGCCGAGAAAGCCGTACCGTTGCAAACACCCGCCAGGCAGCCTGCCGGCGCCTCATTCCTGAGCAAGAATCCCGCGCCATGAACCACATCCTGCTGCTCGAAGACATTCCCGAAATCCGCGCCTGGCTCAAGGTCCTGGTCAAACAGGTCTTCGCCAACGCGGTGGTCACCGAATGCTCGCGGGTGCAGGACGCGCTGCAGCAGGTCAGCACGCAGCGCTTCACGCTGGCGCTGCTGGACCTGGGCCTGCCCGACGGCTCCGGCGTGGACGTGATCTCGGCGCTGCGCGAGAAGCAGCCGGAGGTCCAGTCGGTCATCGTCACCATCCACGACGACGACGAGCACCTCTTCCCCGCGCTGCAGGCCGGCGCCTTCGGCTACCTGCTCAAGGAGCAGTCGCGCGAGCTGCTGGTCGAGCAGCTGCAGCGCATCAGCCAGGGCGAGCCGCCGCTGTCGCCGTCGATCGCGCGCAAGGTTATCGCCTACTTCACCTCGCAGCGCCGGCCGCAGGCGGCGCAGGTGTTGCACGAGGTCTCGCTGACCGACCGCGAAACCGAGGTGCTGCTGCGCGTGGCCAAGGGCTTCACGCTGCCGGAGATCGGCGTGCAGCTGGGCCTGTCGCGCCACACGATCGCGGACTACGTCAAGCAGATCTATCGCAAGCTCAATGTGAGCTCGCGCGCCGAGGCCGCGTTGGAAGCGCAGCGCCTGGGCCTGTTCGGCCGCAACTGAGCGCCGCGCCGGCCGCGCGCCGGGCGGGGTTCTCAGGCCTCGGGAAAATACTGGACAAACATCCAGCGAAACGCCCGCCGGGCGCCGCCGAACGCGGATAATCCGCGCCCATGATCGGCAAGCTCACCGGCGTCATCGCGGAAAAGTCGCCCCCGCAGGTTCTCATCGACGTGCAAGGCGTCGGCTACGAAGTCGACGTGCCGATGAGCACCTTCTTCAACCTGCCGAACCTGGGCGAGCGCGCCACGCTGTTGACCCACCTCAGCATCCGCGAGGACGCCCATGTGCTGTTCGGCTTCCTCACCGCCGAGGAACGCGCCACCTTCCGCCTGCTGATCAAGATCAGCGGCGTGGGACCGAAGATGGCGCTGTCGCTGCTGTCGGGCATGTCGGTCGGCGACCTGGCGCAGGCGGTGTCGCGTCAGGAGGCCGGACGGCTGGTCAAGGTGCCGGGCATCGGCAAGAAGACCGCCGAGCGGCTGCTGCTGGAACTCAAGGGCAAGCTCAGCCCCGACCTGTCGCAGCCGGTGGCGATCGCGAACGACGCGCAGGCGGACATCCTGCAGGCGCTGGTGGCCCTGGGCTACAGCGAAAAGGAAGCCGGCGCCGCGCTCAAGACGCTGCCGGCGGACGTCGGCGTCAGCGACGGCATCAAGCTGGCGATGAAGCACCTGTCATGATCGGCCCCCAGCCGCCCCGCCCCTCGCCATGAGCATCCAGACCGACGACTTCACCCCCGCGCCGCAGCAGGCCCGCCTGATCAGCGCCCATCCCGCCTCGCCCAACGAGGACGCGATCGAGCGTGCGCTGCGGCCCAAGCTGCTCGATGAATACGTCGGCCAGGCCAAGGCGCGGGAGCAACTGGAGATCTTCATCGGCGCCGCCAAGAAGCGGCGCGAGGCGCTCGACCATGTGCTGCTGTTCGGGCCCCCCGGCCTGGGCAAGACCACGCTGAGCCACATCGTCGCCGCGGAGCTGGGCGTGAACCTGCGCCAGACCAGCGGGCCGGTGCTGGAGAAACCCAAGGACCTGGCGGCCATCCTGACCAACCTCGAGCGCAACGACGTGCTCTTCATCGACGAGATCCACCGGCTGTCGCCGGTCGTCGAGGAAATCCTGTACCCGGCGCTGGAGGACTACCAGATCGACATCATGATCGGCGAGGGCCCGGCGGCCCGCTCGATCAAGCTGGACCTGCAGCCCTTCACCCTGGTCGGGGCCACGACGCGCGCCGGCATGCTGACCAACCCGCTGCGCGATCGCTTCGGCATCGTGGCGCGGCTGGAGTTCTACACCGCCGACGAGCTGCAGCGCATCGTGACGCGCTCAGCCTCGCTGCTCGGCGCGGCGATCGAGCCGGCCGGGGCGCTCGAAGTGGCGCGGCGCTCGCGGGGCACGCCGCGGATCGCCAACCGGCTGCTGCGCCGCGTGCGCGACTACGCCGAGGTCAAGAGCGACGGCACCATCACCCGCACCATCGCGGAGAAGGCGCTGGCGATGCTGGACGTCGATCCGCTGGGCTTCGACCTGATGGACCGCAAGCTGCTGGAGGCGGTGGTGCACCGCTTCGACGGCGGCCCGGTGGGGCTGGACAACGTCGCCGCCGCCATCGGCGAGGAGCCGGGCACCATCGAGGACGTCATCGAGCCCTATCTGATCCAGCAAGGTTTCCTGCAGCGCACGCCGCGGGGACGGATCGCGACGCTCGCGGCCTATCGCCACCTCGGCGTGGCGCCGCCCAAGCAGGCGGGGCAGCTGTTCGACCTCGAGTAATCGAATCAGGGGATCGGTCACGGGACGCGGCGGCGAGCGCCGCGCCACCGAACGACGGCACCAATGAAAAAGGCGCTCCGAAGAGCGCCTTTGTCGTGCCTGATCCGGGGATCAGAAGTTGTGGCGAATGCCCAGAGCGAACGAGTTCAGGTCGTCGGCCTTGTTCGCGGTGGTGGCGTCCACGGCGGTGTAGAAGGCGTAGAGCTTGGTGCGCTTGCTCAGGTTGTAGTTGTAGGCCAGCGTGTACTGCTTGCCGCCGTTGCGGCCGCCGTTGAACGAGGAGCCACCGGCCTTGGTGCCACCGACGTTCAGGTGGAATTCCGACTGGCCCATCGTGTACATCACGGCGGCGCGGCCGATCCAGCGCGTGTCCTTGCCCAGCGAGCGCGAGTCGTCTTCACGCTGCGCGTAGCCGCCGAAGGTGAAGGCGCCCAGTTCGTACAGGCCGCGGATGGCCCACTGGTTGGCGTCGCCCTGCTTGCTGTAGCCAGCGCCCAGGTGCAGCGGGCCCTGGTCGTAGTTCAGCGCCACGTCGTAGCCGCGCGGATCGACGCCTTCACCGGCGTGCAGCGCGAACTCGGCGTTGAAGCCGCTGACGTTCGGGGTGAAGTAGCCGACCTTGTTGGTCTGCGTGAAGCCAGCGCCCGAGTACAGCTTGTCTTCCGACGTGCCGGTGTCGTGGTTGTGCATCGACACGTAGTCGGCGGTGGCGTAATAGGAGCCCGGGGTCCAGCGGCCCAGACGGACGGCGCCGAAGTCACCGGACAGCTGCACGCTGGCTTCACGGTTCCAGAACGCCGAGCTGGTCTGGCGGCCGTCGTCCGAGTTCAGGCCGTGCTCCAGGGCGAAGCTGGCCTTCAGGCCGCCACCCAGGTCTTCCGTACCCTTGAAGCCCAGACGGGAGTTGTTGTTGATCACCGAGGCAACGCGGTCGCGGTTGCCGGTCTTGATGCTTTCCACCGAGGTGTTGATGCGGCCCCAGAGCGTGACGGAGCTTTGCGCGAACACCGGTGCGGAGAGAGCCGCGATGGCCGCAGCGATTGCAATCTTCTTCATATCCACCTTCATCAGTTGGAGGTTTCAGCCGGTCTGGCTCAATGGCGGTACTGCAAGGTGTGCGGAGTATAGAAGTGCGTTGCACGCACCCATAACACTCGACGCGAAATTGCAACAGTTCCCCGTTAGGGGTGGGATCCAGGCGGCAAAGGTGTAAGCAGACGGGCCGTCAGCACCTGTCCGGCGAGCAGTCCGGCCAGCGCGGCAAGCTGCCCCGCAGTACCGAGCCGGTGGGCGTTCCAGAGGAACAGCGCCACCGCGCCGAGCATCAACAGGAACATCGCCGCGGCCGCCCCGGCGTGCGCGGGCGCGACCGCCGGGTCGAAGAGCGCCCGCGCCCGGGGGTCGTAGCCGGGCGCTATGCGAGCGCCGAGGCCGGGCTCCCAATGCGCCGGCTCCCACCAGAGCCGCAACTTGTCCCGCCAGCGCGGCGTGCGTCGCATCTTGCCGATCAGCCTGGCGTAGACCTGGACGTTCGCCGTCCAGGGATTCCAGCTCCGCAGCGCGTCACGGGTGCCGTAGACGCAGGGCTCGTGGTCCAGTTCCTCCTGGAAGCTGCCGAACAGGCGGTCCCAGATCACCAGGATTCCGCTGTAGTTGCGATCGAGATAGGGGTCGTTGACGGCGTGATGCACGCGATGGTTCGACGGGGAGCAGAACCAGCGGTCGAACCAGCCCAGCTTGCCGATCTGCTGGGTGTGCACCCAGAACTGGTACAGCAGGTCGACCAGGGCGACCACGGCGTAGACCAGCGGCGGGAAACCCAGGATCGCCATCGGCATGTAGAAGATCCATCCGACCAGCCAGCCGCTGCCGGTCTGGCGCAGCGCGGTGGACAGGTTGTAGTCCTCGCTCTGGTGGTGCACCGCATGGGCCGCCCACAGCAGCGCCGTGGTGTGGCCGAGCCGGTGATGCCAGTAATAGAGGAAGTCGTAGAACAGCAGCCCCAGCAGCCAGACCCACCAGGCCCCCGCGTCCAGCCGCGCCAGCGCCGCATGCTCGAAGACCCAGGTGTAGATGCCCAGCGTGAAGAGCTTGGTCAGCACGCCCACGACCTGGCTGAGCATGCCCAGCGCGATGCTGCTGATCGCGTCGTTGAGCCGGTAGGTGTTGCGCCCGCGGCGCAGGCCGATCCAGTACTCCAGCCCGATCAGGGCGAAGAACACCGGCGTGGCCAGCACGATGATCTGTGCGTCGGTCATGTGTCTCCTCGATGAGCGCTCGATGCGGCGCTTCTGTCGATGTCGGCGGCCGCGGTCCGGCGCCTGGGGCGTCCGGTCGCCGCGGTCCGCGCGGTCAGGCCTTGGCCGTCTGCGGCGCGGTGGGCATGAATCCGGGCACGCCGGGATCGTCCAGCGCCAGGCCGTGCAGGTGATGGTCGTCGTTCCAGCCCACCAGGCTGAAGCCTTGCGGCGAATGCAGCAGCCGGTTGATGCTGGCATTGCCCAGGACCCAACTGCGCGGCGCCTGCAGGTCGATGCGGGTCGCGGCGCGATAGAGGCAGTCCAGGACGCCGCCGTGCGCGACGATGGCGATCGTCTGCCCGGCGTGCGCCGCGGCCAGCTCGGACACCACCGCGATGCAGCGCGCATACAGCGCAGTCAGGCTCTCGCCGCCGGACGGCTCGAAGTCCGGATCGCGGCGGCGCCAACGCAGCGCGTCCTCGGGAAACGCGGCCTCGACCTCGGCCCAGAGCTTGCCTTCATGGACACCGAACGCCCGCTCGCGCAGGCGCGTGTCGTGGCGGACCTCCAGCCCATGCGGCGCCGCGACATGCCGGGCGGTCACCGCGGCCCGGGCGAGGTCGCTGGCGTAGACCGCGTCGATCGCGTGCTCGGCCAGCGCGGCGCCGAGCCGCTCGGCCTGGCGCATCCCCATCGCGTTCAACGGCAGGTCGAGGTGGCCTTGCAGCCGGCCTTCGCGGTTCCACGCGGTTTCTCCGTGCCGGATCGCCAGGATCTGGGTCGATTCCACTCAGACGCCCCAGACCACATCAGCATTGGCGGATTGCGCGGCGCGCAGCAGCTCCAGCAGCGGCCACAGCCGCTGACGCAGCATCACCTCCGGCTTGGGCGGCGCCTTGCGGCCCTCCGCCTGCGCCTCCTGCGCGGCGCGGTCCAGCGCCTGCTGTTCCTCGGCGATGGCCGCCTCGCCGCGCGCGATCAGCGCCGGCAGGTCCGCAGCCTGGAAGATGCCCTGCGCCGCGGGCTCGCGTCCCAGCGCCTTCAGCGCCTGATCGCCATGGGCCGCCAGCATGATGACGTCGGCGCCCGCCTTCGACTTGAACTTGTACAGCACGCTTGTCTCCCGGCCGTCGACCGCGGCCACCGGCGCATTGTGCCGTCGTCGTTGGAACGCCAGTGGAGAGGTCTCCCGATCCGCGCCGTGCGCGGCCGTCCGCGTCAGGCGCCGCGCAGCAGGTGCACCGACGCGCGCGCCGGACGCAGCACCGCGGTCTGCGCGCGAGCCGCCTGCCCGGCCTGAGCCTGCGCGGCGATCTGGGCGTGGCGCTCTTCGAAGGCCCGCGTCTCCAGCGCCGGCGCGCACAGGAAGCCCTGGTACTCGTGGCATCCGCAGCGGGCGAGGAAGTCGCGCTGCGCCTCGGTCTCCACGCCCTCGGCGATGACCTGCAGGTTCAGCGCGCGGCCCATCTGCACGATGGCGTTGACGATGCCGGCGTCGCTGGCGTCGCCCGGCAGGCCCTTGACGAAGCTGCGGTCGATCTTGAGCCGCTGGATCGGGAAGCGCTTCAGGTAGCCGAGGCTGGAATAACCGGTGCCGAAGTCGTCGATCGCCATCAGCACGCCGAGCTCCGACAGCGCCTGCATGCGATGCAGCGCCTCGTCCGCGTCGCGCAGCAGCACGGATTCGGTCAGTTCCAGTTCCAGCAGCGACGGCGGCAGGTCATAGGCGCGCAGCGCCTGGGCGACCTGCTCGACGAAGTGCGTCTGCTGGAACTGTAGCGCCGACACGTTGACCGCCACCGGCACGCGCAGGCCTTTCTCCAGCCATGCCGCCGCCTGCGCCACCGCCTGCTGCAGCACCCATTGGCCGATCGCGACGATGAAGCCGCTCTCCTCGGCGACCGGGATGAACTCGGACGGCGGCACGTCGCCGCGCAGCGGGTCGCGCCAGCGGATCAGCGCCTCGGCGCCGATCAGCTCGCCGGTCTCGAGCGACACCTGCGGCTGGAAGTGCAGCCGGAATTCGTGTTCCTGCAGCGCCTGGCGCATCGCATGGTCCAGCCGCATGCGCGACAGCAGGTCCACGTCCTTGCGCGGCTGGTGGAAGCGGAACGCGCTGCGGCCGCTTTCCTTGACCCAGTGCATCGCGCGTTCGGCGCTGGCGAGCAATTCCTCGGCGCTGGCGCCGTCGCCCGGGAACAGCGCGATGCCGGTGCTGCAGGTGACGGTGAAGCTCAGGGTGTCGAAGCAGAAGGGGCGCGACATCGCCTCCTGAACGCGACGGGCCGCGTGCTCCGCGCCGCGGGCATCGGCCTGATGGATCAGCAGCGCGAACTCGTCGCCGTCCAGGCGGGCGACCGTGTCGACCTCGCGCAGCGACTCCTTCAGACGCAGCGCGACTTCCTTGAGCACGCGGTCGCCATAGGCATGGCCCAGCGTGTCGTTGATCTGCTTGAAGCGGTCCAGGTCGACGTTGAGCAGCGCGAACGGGCTCGTCTCGCGCCGCGCCATGGCCTGCGCGTAGTCGACGCGCTCCATCAGCGCGCGCCGGTTGGGCAGGCCGGTGAGCATGTCGTTGTGGGACAGCTCCTCGATGCGCTGGTGCGCCGCGAGTTTTTCGCTCAGGTCGCGGAACGAGTAGACGCGGCCGATCGGCCGGCCGCGGCTCCACTGCGGCAGCGACACGCGCTCCAGCACGCGGCCGTCGATCAGCTTGAGGTTGTCGCTGGTGTGCAGCAGCGGCGATTCCTGGATCGCGCCCAGGCGCATCGCGTAGGCGGCGCCGTCGACGACGCTGCGGCGCATCCAGGCCTGCACGGCCTCGTCGTTGCGCTCGTTGAGCAGGTCCTCGGGAATGCCCCACAGCGACGCCAGCCGCTGGTTGAAGCTGCGGATGCGGCCCGCCAGGTCGGTCACCAGGATGCCGTCGGCGGTCGATTCGAGCGTCGCGCGCAGTTCGGCGAGCAGCGTCTCCCGCTCCTCGTCATGCTGGCGCTGCTGCGTCTGGTCGCGCATGGCGACCAGCCACAGCCCGTCGCCCTGCGGCTGCGCCACGTGGCTGATGCGACGCGAAACCCAGAGCATGCGTCCATCGGCGTGGCGCATCATCGTGTCGGTGTGCAGGCTCTCGCGGCGACCGATGGCGGCGTCCATCCAGAACAGCGCGTCCTCCGGCGTCGAGGCCAGCGAGTCGACGCTCGCGCCGACCAGATCCTTCGATGCCATGCCCAGCAACTGCTGCGACGCCGCATTCACCGCGACCACGCAATGGGTGCGCGCATCGACGAGCCACACCGCTTCCTGCAGGCCGTCGATCAACGGCAGGAAAGCGGTGTTGAACGCGGCGGGCGCTGCGACCGGCGATCGGGCGGGGAAGTTCACGCGGCCATCTCCCCGGGCGGCATGGGCTGCGCGCCGGCCGACTCGAAGAAATAGGCGATGCGGCTGCGAGGGCTGAGGTAGTCCAGCGACGCCCGCGGCAGCTGCTGCGGCTTGACGCTGCGGCGGATGCCGAGGTCGGGCAACTCTTCCAGGTTCAGGACCAGGGCCTCTTCGCGCGGCACCTTGGCGTCATGGACCATGACCCGGGGCTTGAGCGGCCGCGAGGAGTTCACCGCCACGACCAGCGCATAGCGGTCGTCGGTCAGCTGCACGACGGAGCCCGGCGGGTACACCCCCATCATGCGGATGAAGGCATTGAGCATCGTGGCGTCGAAACGGCTGCGCCCCTGCGCGAACATCAGCGAGAGCGCCTCGTGCGGCGTCATCGCCTTGGAGCTGAGCAGCGGATTGCACAGCCCGTCGAAGCGGTTGACCAGTGCCACGATGCGGGCGCCGATGCTCATGCGGTCGGCGTTCAGGCGCTGCGGGAAGCCGCTGCCGTCGGCGTGTTCATGGTGCTGGGCGATGATCAGCAGCGGGCCGGCGCCCACCCCCATCTTCTGGCCCACCATCACGCCCTTGGCGACGTGCTGCTGGTACGCGGCGACCTCGGCGGCGGTGAAGCTGTCGTCGCGATGGCGGAAGCGGGGCGTCAGCTCCATCTTGCCGATGTCGTGCAGCAGCGCGCCCTGGCCGAGGTCCAGCATCTCGTCGCGCCCCAGGCCGAAGGCCCGGCCCAGCAGCATCGCGATCACCGCGACGTTCAGCGCATGCGCGGTGCCGCGGTCGCCGGCACCCTCGTTGAGCAGGCGGATGTTGATGTCGCCCTCGACCAGCATCTTGTCCAGCAGCGCGCGGGACAGCGCGGCGGACCGGTCGCGGGCGTCGGTCGGCTCGCGCGGCACGAGGTCGATCAGGTCGCGCAGGGCGGTGGCCGCCTCGGCGTACTGGCGCTCGCACAGCAGCAACGCCTCGCGCTGCTCGGCCAGCAGCCGGCGATGACGCTCGCGGGCGTCGTCCTCGGCGTCGTGGGGAGCCTCGGCGGTCGCGGCCGGGGCGGCGGCCGTCGGCGGCGGCATCGGCGTGGCTTCCAGCGGGAGCTCGCTCTTGCCCGGGCTCCAGCGCACCTGCTTCAGGCCTAGCCGGCGCAGGATCAGCAACTGCTCTTCCGAGCTCAGCTTGAAGCTGCTGAGCGGGAAGGGATGCGACATCCAGCCGAGGTCGAGATGAATGAACATCCCCACTTTCAGCTGGTTCACATCGATGAGCGGATCGGCCGATCTGTCCTTCATTCTTGTAGTTCCGCGTCCGGTTCAGACGCCTTCGTCAGCAGCTTCGGCTGCCCAGGGCCGCAACTTAAATGAAAAGCGCGTCCATCGCGCGGCGCCGCGCATGATCCCGGACTGTGCGTGCAACTTGTCACGGGTTTTTCCTGAGGACCCCTATGATCCCGCGCAGCCCGCATTCTCATAAATATTCAGGAGACTTTCATGCATGCCTTTGTTTGCGATGCGCAGCGCACCCCTTTCGGGCGCTACGGCGGCGCCCTGTCGGCGGTCCGGGCGGATGACCTGGGCGCGGTGCCCATCCAGGCCTTGATGGCCCGCCATGCGGGGCTGGACTGGGAGGCGCTCGACGACGTGTTCTACGGCTGCGCCAACCAAGCCGGAGAGGACAACCGCAACGTGGCGCGGATGTCGGCGCTGCTCGCCGGCCTGCCGATCGCGGTGCCGGGCGTGACGCTGAATCGCCTGTGCGGCTCCGGCATGGATGCCGTCGGCACCGCGGCCCGGGCGATCCGCGCGGGCGAGGCGCAGCTGCTGATCGCCGGCGGCGTCGAGAGCATGAGCCGCGCGCCGTTCGTGATGCCCAAGGCGGAAAGCGCCTTCTCGCGGGCGAATGCGATCTACGACACCACCATCGGCTGGCGCTTCATCAACCCCAAGATGAAGGCCCAGTACGGCGTCGACGCGATGCCGGAGACGGCGGAGAACGTCGCCGTCGATTTCGGCATCGAGCGCGAGGCGCAGGACCGCATGGCGCTGGCGAGCCAGACCAAGGCGCTGGCCGCGCAGCGCAGCGGATTCTTCGACGCCGAGATCTGCCCGGTGACGATCCCCCAGAAGAAGGGCGAGGCGGTGGTCGTGCGCCAGGACGAGCATCCGCGCGAGACCAGCCTGGAGGCGCTGGCCAAGCTGAAAGGCGTCGTCCGACCGGACGGTAGCGTGACCGCTGGTAACGCGTCGGGCGTCAATGACGGCAGCTGCGCGCTGTTGATGGCCAGCGAGGCGGCGATCGCCCGGCACGGCCTGACCCCACGCGCGCGGGTGCTCGGCATGGCCACCGCCGGCGTGGCGCCGCGCGTCATGGGCATCGGCCCGGCGCCGGCGGCGCGCAAGGTGCTGGCGCAGGTCGGCCTGACGCTCGCGCAGATGGACGTCATCGAGCTGAATGAGGCCTTCGCGGCGCAGGGCCTGGCGGTGCTGCGCGACCTGGGCCTTCGCGACGACGATCCGCGCGTCAACCCCAACGGCGGCGCGATCGCGCTGGGCCACCCGCTCGGCGCCAGCGGCGCCCGGCTGGTCATGACGGCGATCAACCAGTTGCATCGCTCGAATGGCCGTTATGCGCTGTGCACGATGTGCATCGGCGTCGGGCAGGGCATCGCGGTCGTCGTCGAACGCGTCTGAGCCTCTTCGCTTCGGCCCGGCGCTTGAGCGCGGGCCCAGGCGCCGATCAACGGCCACCCCGGATCGATCCGGGGTGGCCGTTTTCAATAGTCAGACAATTGACTTCGCCGCCCTCGGTTGTCTGACCTCTTTTTGGTGCATCCAGGCCCGCCAAGAGCGGCCGTGTGCGGCGTTTCGCCCATATCCAAAAGTTGGGGGCGCTAAAGAAATAGTCATGGGCGCCCGTAGGACCACGTAGGCGCCAATCGCACATCGCGTGGGATACTGACCGAGTTTGATGGCGCATACCGCTCATATATGTAGGCGGCGGTGCCACAGGCATGATGTCTGACTATTGACGGCTTGCTTAGCGACGCTCCGATCGCGATTCCGCGCACCTTTTCCCCGCTGACCGCCCGACCACACCGCTTTCCGCAGGCGGTGGGGCGTTGTGCGCAGCAAATGCACCAAGTTGATGCATTCAGGTGCGAATAGCGGAACAAAACAATTGCCCTGGCAAACATTCTTCACAGGGTTGTCCCTATAGTTTTGGACATCACCTGCTTACGCCCAGCAGATTTGGGCGTCAAACGCACGACCACCTCCCCACCATGTCCGCTGCTCGAGCCCACGATGAAGACCTGACCGCCATTCCGGTGGTCGCCCCCTCCCCCGAAGCTGAAGTCCGCACCGGCCCGCTGAAACGCGACTTGGTCGCCGGCCTGGAAAAAGGCCTGGCCGTGATCGAAGCCTTCGATCAGGAACGTCCCCGTCTGACCATCAGCGAAGTCGCCGGCCGCACCGGCCTGACCCGCGCGGCCGCCCGCCGCTACCTGCTGACGCTGACCCACCTGGGTTTCGTCTCGCAGGACCGCAAGATGTTCGCGCTGACCCCCAAGGTGCTGCGCCTGGGCCAGAGCTACATGCACTCCGCCCGCCTGCCCCGCATCATCGAGCCCGAGCTGCACAAGCTGGCCTATGCGATGAAGGAAGCCTCGTCGGCCGGCGTGCTCGACGGCAACGACGTGATCTGCATCTCCGCGACGAGCGCGGGCCGCGTGGTCTCGCCGACGCTGCAGCCGGGCACCCGCGTGCCGGCCTACTGCACCGGCAACGGCCGCGTGCTGCTGGCGGCGCAGCCGCAGGCGGAAGTCGACGCCTTCATCGCCCGCCAGGAGTTGACCGCGCTGACCCCGCACACGATCACGCACCCGGAGCGCCTGCGCATCGAGATCGCCCGCGCCCGCGCCCAGGGCTACGCGCTGATCGACCAGGAGCTGGAGCAAGGCCTGCGCTCGGTGGCCGTGCCGCTGAAGAACTACAAGGGCGACACCGTCGCCGCGATGGCCATCAGCGTCCACGCCACCCGCATGAGCATGGAGCAGATGGTCGAGCACTGCCTGCCCCCGCTGCTGCAGGCGCAAGCGCATCTGCGCATGCTGCTCTGAGGCCGTTGCGGCTCAACGAAGAAGCGCCCCTCGGGGCGCTTTTTCATTTCCGGACCGACGGGGCCGCGTTCAGGCCCAGAGACGCTGGCGCAGCAGCGGGCTGATCCGGTAGCGCTCGCTGCGATAGGCCTCGAAGAGGCCCTCGAGCGCATCGACGACGAGCGGCGCGCCCAGTTGCGCGAGCCACTCGAAGGGCCCGGCGGGATAGTTCACGCCCAGCTTCATCGCGGTGTCGGCGCCAGCCTCGTCGCAGACGCCCTGCCAGACGGCATCGGCGCCCTCGTTGATCAGCATCGCGATCGTGCGGGCGACGGCCAGGCCCGGCACGTCGCGCAGCACCAGCGGCTCCCAGCCGAGGCGCCGCAGCAGCGTCTCGGCATGGGTCTGCTGGAGGTTGTCGACACGCGGTCCGAAGGCGATCGCGAGTCCCTCGATCCGATCGGGCGCGAGCGGCCAATCGATCACCGCGAGGCCGGGTTTGCTGCGCTCCCGCGCGAGCTGTGCGGCGCAGCGTCCGCGTGTGAAATGCAGTTGAACGCCTTCGACCGCGACGCCCTGCCAGTCAGCCGTCTCGTCGCGCTCGAACGTAAGGCCTCGAGTGCCCATCCAGCCGCCCAGCAGCTCCACCAGCGGACCGCGGCCCGACAAGGTCACCGCGCCGACGTCGCCATCGATCACCGCGACGGGCGCGGCGCTCTCGGGCGTGCCCTCGTAGAAGCCCTTCCCCGCCTTGCGTCCGAGGCGGCCGCCGTCGACCAGCGCCTTCTGCACCAGCGAGGGCTGATAGCGCTTGTCGCCGAAGTTGGCCTCGAAGACCGACTGCGTGACCAGGTAGTTGGTGTCGTGGCCGATCAAGTCCATCAGCTCGCAAGGCCCCATGCGGAAGCCGGCGCCGCGCAGCGCGCGGTCGAGCTGGGCCGGACTGCCGGCCTGTTCCTGCAGCAGCTGCAGCGTCTCGGCGTAATACGGGCGCGCGATGCGGTTGACGATGAAGCCGGGCGTCGACTTCGCATGCACCGGCGTCTTGCCCCAGCGGCGTGACAGCGCCTCGATCGCCTGCGCGGCGGAGGCGTCCGTCTCCGCGCCCCAGACCACCTCGACCAGCTTCATCAGCGGCACCGGGTTGAAGAAGTGCATGCCGACGAGCCGGCGCGGATTCGCCATGCCGTTGGCCAGCGCGGTGATGCTGATCGACGAGGTGTTGGACGCGATCAGCGCATCGGGCGGGAGCAGCGCGTCGAGCTCGCGCAGCAGCGCCTGCTTCGGTTCGAGCTTCTCGACGATCACCTCGATGACGAGCGCGGCGCCCGCCAGATCCGCGGTCGAGGCCGCCGGCGACAGGCGTGCCAGCACCGCGTCGCGCGCGTCCCGTTCCAGGCGGCCCTTCGTCACCAGGCCGTCGAGCGCCTTGCCGATCTGCGCGATCGCCGCCGCGGCGGCGCCTTCGCGCAGGTCCATGAGCCGGACCGGATGGCCGGCCTGCGCCGCCACCTGCGCGATGCCCGCGCCCATCACGCCGGCGCCGATCACCGCCACCGGTGCCTGCGCCGCGTCGGCGCTCGCGATGCGCCAGGTTCCCGTCGATGCCGTCATTGCTGTCTCCATCATCTGCTTCGAATCTTGTGCGCGGCGCGGCCTCGCCTTCAGGACGCCGCGTCGGTCTTGGGCACCCAGGCCGCGGGGCGCTTGCCCAGGAAAGCCGCGAAACCTTCCTTGGCTTCGGCCCCCATGCGCACGCGGGCGATGGTCTGCGCGGTGAGTTCACGCACCTCGCCGTCCACCGGCCCCACGTCGAGTTGCGCGAACAGCGCCTTGATCTCGGCCTGCGCCTGCGGGCCGTTCATCAACAGCTCCGCGACCCAGCGCTCGACGGCCGCGTCGAGCCCGCCGGCGGCATCGCTCTCCACGACCTCGTGCAGCAGGCCGATGCGCAGCGCCTCGGCGGCGGGAATGCGGCTGGCGGTGAGCGCGAGCCGGCGCGCCTCCCGCGGGCCCACGGCATTGACCACGTAGGGGCCGATGACCGACGGCAAGATCCCGAAGCGCGCCTCGCTGACCGCGAACTGCGCGCCCGCCGCGGCGACGGCGATGTCGCAGGCGAGGGTCAGGCCCACGCCGCCGCCCAGCGCCACGCCGTGGACCTTGGCGATCGTCGGCTTGGGGCAGCGCGCGATGCGGTCCAGCATGGCGGCGAAGCGGCGCGCGTCCTCGACATTCCAGTCCTGCGTCGCCTCCGACGCGCGCTTCATCCACTGGAGGTCGGCGCCGGCGCTGAAGGCCTTGCCGGTGCCTTCGAGCACGACGATCCGCACGGCGGGGTCCCGGCCCAGGCGGTCGAAAGCGGCATCGAGGTCCGCGATCATGGCCTCGTCGAAGGCGTTGAACACCTCGGGCCGGTTCATCGTCACGCGCGTCACGCCGCGCGCATCGGTCGCCATCTGCAGGGTTTCCACGTGCGAGTCTCCTTGTGATCGGCGGAGTATCGCAGCCCGACCGGTCGGTCGAAAAATCCCTTACGTCCACCCGGACCCGGACCCGGACCAGCCGAGCCGAGCCGAGCCGAGCCGAGCCGAGCCGAGCCGAGCCGAGCCGAGCCGTGGCTTGGCATGGGCGGGAGCGCCCCGGTGGGCCTCAGAAGGATGGCGACGCGTCGAGCGCCACGGCGGTATCAGTCCTGCCAGACCTCGTGCACCAGCTCGCGCAGCGCCTGCAGCGCGTGGTCCTCGGCCTGTTCCTGCTGGAGCCAGCACAGCCAGGTCTCGTCCTGCCAATGCGGCCAGATGCGCAGCTCCCCGGCGTCGACCGCCGCCTGCGCCTGGTCCTTGCGTAGCACTGCGGCGCCCAGGCCGCTGGCGACCATGCCGCGCACGGCCGCCTCGGTCTCCGCCATCAGGCTGTGCGGCGGCTCGCGGCCGGCGCTCTGGAACAGCCGCTCGGCGGCCGGACGCAGGCCGCAGTCGGGCGGCGTGCCGATCCAGGGCAGCGACAGCAGCGCCTCCCGCGACACCGGCCACTCCCGGTCGGCGAAGCGGCGCGGCACCGCCACGGCCAGCTCCATCCGGCGCAGGCGCTCGACCACCAGCCCATCGGCCGCCTCGCCGTCGTAGAGCACGTAAGCGCAGTCGACCTCGCCGCGGCGCAGCGCCTGCACGCTGTGCAGCGACAGGCGCTGCATCAGCTGCAGCCCAATGCCAGGATGGCGCTCCGCCAGCTTCACCAGCACCTCGCCCAGGCGCAGCGCCAGCGGGTCGGTGACCGTGCCCATGCGCAGCCGCCCCTGCACCTCGCCGCGGATCTGCGCGGCGGCCTGGCGCAGGCGCTGCGCCGCGTCGAGCGTGCGGCGCGCTTCCTCGGCCAGCTTCTCGCCCGCGGCCGTGAGCGTCATGCCGCGCGAGCTGCGCTCGAACAGCTGCACGCCCAGCTCCTCCTCCAGCGCCTTGATCTGCGCGCTGACGGCGGGCACGCTGGTGAACACCTTCTCCGCGGCGCGGGTCAGGTTCCGTTCGGCCACGACGGCCAGAAAGCTCTTCAGCTGGTACAGCTCCATGGGGCGGGATTGTGACCAGCCGCCGGGCCGGCGGCGTTCGGATTCTTCAAACGCCTGTTCCAAACAAGCGCATGGACCGCGCGCGGGGCGGCGCCCAGACTGCCCTCCCATCGCAGTTGCCAAGAAGGCCGGTCGCCATGACGCCCACTTCCCCTCCCATTGCCGCCACCGTCGCGATGCTGTTCGCGGCGATTTCCTGGGGCAGCCTGTTCCTCGTCGGCAAGCCGGTGCTGGGACGGTTGGACCCGGTCTGGTTCACCGCGGTCCGCTACCTGCTGGCCGGCGTCGGCATGACGCTGCTGATGATGCGCTTCGGCCAGCGCCCCTGGGACAAGCTGAGGACGCACTGGGTCACGCTCACCGGCCACGGCGTGCTGGGCTACGGCTTCTTCGGCGTGCTGGTGCTGGAGGGCCTGAAGCTGTCCCTGCCCTCGCACGGCGCGGTGCTGATGGCCACGATGCCGATGACGACGATCCTGCTGCGCTGGCTGCTGGACGGCCACCGGCCCGGACTGGGCGTGGCCGGCGCGGCGGTGCTGGCGCTGGGCGGCGTGGTGATGGTGTCGGGCGTGCTCGGCCGCGGCGATGGTCCGCCCCACATGCTGCTGGGCGACGCGCTGACGCTGCTGGGCACGATCGGCTGGGTGCTCTACACCCGCGGCGCGGCCCGGCTCCCCACGCTGAGCCCGCTCGAATACACCGGCCTGACCGCGATCGCGGCGCTGCCGTGGCAACTGCTCTTCGCCGTCGCCATGACGGCCGGTGGCTGGGTCAACGCGCCCACCTGGCAGGACCTGACGCCGGTCGCGCCGCACCTGCTCTACATCGCCGCGGTGCCCACTGTCGCCGCGGTCGTGGCCTTCAACTTCGGCGTGCGGCAACTCGGCGCGTCGCGCGGCACGCTGTTCCTCAATGGCGTGCCGGTGTCGGCGCTGCTGATGAGCGTCGCGCTCGGCCAGCATCCGGCGGCGCAGGAGTGGATCGGCGCGGCGCTGGTGATCACGGCGCTGACCCTGAGCACGCGCGCTCCCGCGCCGGCCGCGCGCCCCTCGCCTCAAGAGGGCGTGAAGACGCGGGCGGCGACCGGTGCCGACAGGCGTTGTCCAGCCACTTGAAGGGCCTGCCGGCAAGCTGGAAAGCCCCGGTGCGACGGCCGCCACAAGCGGCCTCATGGCTTTTGTCACGGGTCTGCCTTGTGGCATAGGCTTCCGGCTCCGACGGGCCCGGCCCGCACTCCAGATCTGCTTGCGATGAAGAACGTCCTCCGCCTCACCACCCTCGCCCTGCTGATGCAGCTGGGCGGCCTCGCGATGGCGGCGCAGCCGCAATCGGGCCTCGACCTGAAGGGCTACGACAAGACCGTGCGTCCCCAGGACGACCTGTTCCGCGCCGCCAACGGCCATTGGCTGTCGACCACCGAGATCCCCGCGGACAAGGCCTCCTACGGCGCCTTCCACCTGCTGGCGGACCTCTCCGACAAGCGTGCCCGCGCCATCATCGAGGACCTGTCGAAGAAGAAGGCCCAGGGCGGCAGCGTCGAGCAGAAGATCGGCGACTACTACGCCGCCTACATGAACACCGCGGCGATCGACAAGGCTGGCCTGGCCCCGATCAAGCCGCTGCTGGACAGCATCGCCGCGATCCAGACGCGCACGCAGCTCGCGACCTGGCTGGGCGCGCAGACCGGTGTCCTCGACACCCCGGTGCCGCTGGGCATCGAGGCCGACTACCAGGACCCCACCATCAACCGCCTGCAGACCTGGCAGGGCGGCCTGGGCCTGCCCGACCGCGACTACTACCTCAAGAAGGACGACGAGCGCCTGGCCAAGGCCCGCGCCGCCTACGTCGACTACCTGCAGACGCTGGCCAAGGCCGCCGGCATCGCCGATCCGGCCGGCAGCGCGCAGCGGGTGCTGGCGCTCGAGGAGCGGCTGGCCGAGGTGCAGTGGGACAAGGTCTCGCTGCGCGATCCGCAGAAGACCTACAACCCGATGACGCCGGCCGAGCTGGCGCAGAAGGCGCCGGGCTTCGACTGGAACGCCTTCTTCACCGCGGCCTCCCTGCCGGGCCTGGACAAGCTGTCCGCGTCGCAGCCGAGCTACCTCACCGGCGCGGCCAAGCTCCTGGGCGAGGCGCCGCTGGAGGACCTCAAGCTCTACCTCAGCTTCCGCGCCATCGACGCCAATGCGTCCACGCTGCCCAAGGTCTACCGCGACGCCCACTTCCAGTTCCACGGCGCGGCACTGACCGGCGCGAAGAGCCCGCTGCCGCGCTGGCAGCAAGCGGTGGGCAACGTCAACGGCGCGCTCGGCGAGGCGGTCGGCGAGGTCTACGTCAAGCGCTACTTCCCGGCCGCCGACAAGGCCCGGATGCTGCAGCTGGTCAACAACCTGCTGGCCTCCTACAAGGAGTCCATCGACAAGCTCAGCTGGATGACGCCCGCCACCAAGGCGCAAGCCCAGGACAAGCTGTCCAAGTACATGGTCAAGATCGGCTACCCCGATGTCTGGCGCGACTACGGCGCGCTGGAGGTCAAGGCTGGCGACCCGGTGGGCAACAACCTGCGCGCGGCCACCTTCGAGTGGAAGCGCCAGGCCGCCAAGGCCAGCAAGCCGGTCGATCGCCGCGAGTGGCTGATGACGCCGCAGACGGTCAACGCCTACTACAACCCGACGCTCAACGAGATCGTCTTCCCCGCCGCCATCCTGCAGCCGCCCTTCTACAACACGAAGGCCGACGACGCGGTGAACTATGGCGCGATCGGCGCGGTCATCGGGCATGAGATCAGCCACGGCTTCGACGACCAGGGCAGCCAGTTCGATGGCGACGGCAAGCTGCGCAACTGGTGGACCGACGACGACCGCAAGGCCTTCGACGCCATCGGCGCCAAGCTGGTCGCGCAGTACGAGGGTTACGAGCCGATCCCGGGCAAGCACCTGAACGGCAAGCTGACGCTGGGCGAGAACATCGCCGACCTCTCGGGCCTGCAGATCGCCTACAAGGCCTACCTGCGCTCACTGGGCGGCAAGCCGGCGCCGGTCATCGACGGCTACACCGGCGAGCAGCGCTTCTTCATGGGCTGGTCGCAGGCCTGGCGAGAGAAGGCGCGCGAAGAGCGCAAGCTGCAGCTGCTGACCATCGACCCGCACTCGCCGCCGGAGTTCCGGGCCAACGGCGCCGCCGTCAACCACGACGGCTTCCACGAGGCCTTCAAGACCAAGCCGGGCGACAAGATGTTCAAGCCCAGCGAGGACCGCATCCGGATCTGGTAATCCGGACCTCCCCACAGAGCGGCCATCCCGGCCGCTTTTTTCATTTCAGAGCCCAGCCCCCCGCCCGCCACCGCCCCAGCGCAGTGAGCCGGTGATCGGGGACGGCAGGGCGCGGGGTTCCGGCGCTTGCCGCGGGAATCCTGCGCCCTGGCGGCCAACGCGCTGGTCGGCGCAGGTAGGCGGTCTCTGCGCCAGCTGACCTCAGTGCGTCAGCACATCCCGATCCAACGCCCGACTGGCCCCGAGCAACGGCGCCTGATCCGCCTCCTGCACGACGTAGGTCGGGATCGCCCGCAAATAGGACGTCAGCCTGCCGCAGGACTCGAAGCGCGCCCTGAACGGGCTGCGGTCGAACCACTCGCCCAGTCGCGGCACGATGCCGCCGCCGATGTAGAGCCCGCCGCGCGCGCCCAGCGTGAGCGCGACATGCCCCGCGATGTCGCCCAGCAGCGCGCAGAACATGGTGACGACCTCGCTGCTGAAGGGCTCGCCCGCCAGCGCCGCCGCCGTGATCGCCGGCGCGGCGCGGCCTTCGCCGGGAGCGAGCTTGAGCCCGCGCAACTCGGCCAGCGCCATGTAGAGGTTTTCCAGGCCGGGCCCCGACACCGCCCGCTCCGCCGACACGTGCCCGAAACGCCGGTGCAGCAGGTCGAGCACGGCCCGCTCCTCGGGCTCGTAGGACGACAGCGTGGCGTGCCCGCCCTCCCCGCCGACCGCGACCTGCGTGTTGCCGTCGTCGGACCGCAGCAGCCCCGACACCCCCAGCCCCGTCCCGGGCCCGACCAGTCCCTTGGCCGCGCCGGCCACCGGCTCGCCGCCGCCGACCTTGCGCATCGACTGCGGTCCCAGCACCGGCAGCGCCAGCGCCAGCGCGGTGAAGTCGTTGATCACCAGGACCCGCTCCGCGCCCAGCGCCGATTGCAGCGCCCGCGTGGAGAAGCTCCAGTGGTGGTTGGTCATGCGGACATGGTCGCCGGTGACCGCGGTGGCGATGCCGATCGCGCAGCTGCGCGGACGGGGCAGGCCCTCGCGATGCAGGTGATAGAAGATCGCGTCCGCGAGCGTGTCGAAGTCGCGGCACACGTAGCGCGCGACGTGTTGCAGCGGCTCCGCCGCACCGCCCTGGCTGGCAAAGCGCACATGCGTCGCGCCCACGTCCGCCAGCAACCGCATTGGCGCCGTTCCGCCCTGACTCATGCCTTCTGCTCCTTCACCGATGCCTCCGTTCCGCGACGCGGCAGGAGCCGTGCCCGCCCCGTGCGCGAAAGCCTCGGATGCTGCCACAGTCCGTCCCGGCCTCGGGCCGGGCGGTGACGCCGCGTCCGATGTTCAGTCCCTGGCGCTCAACGCCCGGCCTTGAAGGCGGCGATCGCGTCGCGGTACCAGTGGGCGCTGTCCTTGGCCAGGCGCTGCTGGGTCGCGTAGTCGACGTGGAACAGGCCGAAGCGCTTCTGGTAGCCCGAGTTCCATTCGAAGTTGTCGAGCAGGCTCCAGTAGAAGTAGCCCCGCACGTCCGCGCCCAGCGCCACCGCCTGGGCCAGCGCCTCGAGGTGGCCACGCAGGTAGGCGATGCGCGCCGCGTCGGGCACGCGGCCGTCGACGATGCTGTCGGCATTGGCCATGCCGTTCTCGGTGATGACCAGCGGCGGCGGCGTGTACTCGCGGGTGATGCGCAGCAGGTGCTGGGTCAGCGCCTGCGGATAGATCTCCCAGCCCATGTCGGTGAAGCCCAGTTCCCCGGGCGGCGTCACGAACTGCTGGCGGCCGTTGAGCACGCTGCGGGTGTAGAAGTTGATGCCCAGGAAGTCCAGCGGCTGCTGGATCAGCGCCAGGTCGCCGTCCTGCACGCGGGGCGCGTCGGCGCCGAGGTACTCGACGATGTCGGCCGGGTACTGGCCGCGGAACACCGGGTCCATGTACCAGCGCACGTTGGTGCCGTCGTCGATGCGCGCGGCGCGGCGGTCCGCCTCGCTGAGCGGGTCGGCCGGGAAGGACGGCGTGTGGTTGAGCACGATGCCCAGCTGCGCCTTCGAGCCCACCGCGCGCATGGCCTGCATCGCGGCGCCATGCATCATCAGCAGGTGGTGCGAGACCTGGTAGGCCTCGGCGCGGTTCGTGTGGCCGGGCGCGAACTGCGCGGTCTCGTAGCCCAGCGTCGCCGAGCACCACGGCTCGTTCAGCGTGGCGATCGTCGCCAGCCGGTCGCCGAAGCGGCGCGCGATCTCGCCGGCGTAGTCGGCGAACAGCGGCACCACCTCGCGCGACAGCAACCCGCCGATCGAGTCGTCCAGCGCCTGCGGCAGGTCCCAGTGGTAAAGGGTCGCGTTGGGCTTGATGCCGGCCTGGAGCAGTTCGTCGATCAGGCGGTCGTAGAAATCGAAGCCGGCCTCGTTCCAGCCGCCGCGGCCCAGCGGCTGCACCCGCGGCCAGGAGAACGAGAAGCGGTAGGCGTCCAGGCCTAGCCATCGCATCAGCTTCACGTCCTCCGGATAGCGGCGGTAATGGTCGCAGGCGACGTCGATGTTGGAGCCGTCCTTGATGCGGCCCGGCTGGGCGCAGAAGCGGTCCCAGATGGACTCGCCCTTGCCGTCCTCGCGGCCGGCGCCCTCGATCTGCGCGGCGCTGGTCGCGGAACCCCACTGGAAGTCCGCGGGCAGCGACTGGATCAGGGAGCGGAAGGTGGCGGTGTCGGCGGCGGGGGTGGCGTCGTTCGCGTTCATGGTGTTCAGCGTCGTGGTCGTGGGAATCGTGGAGGGAGGGTCGCCGCGAGGGTCCCTGGACGGCGGGAGCGCCGGGGGCGTCGCGGGTCCGGTGGGTGTCGGGGCGGTGGTCATGGCGAGGGGGTCACTGGCGGCGAGGCCGGTCAGCCGCGCACGGCGCCGGAGGTCAGCCCGGCGACCAGCCGCCGGGCGCTGAAGAGGTAGGCCACCAGCAGCGGCAGCATCGCGATGGCGCTGCCCATCATGAGCGCACCCCATTCGGTGTTGTTGGGGGCCTGCATCGAGCGCAGCGCCAGCGGCAGCGTGTAGTGCTCGGCCGAGCGCATCACGACCAGCGGCGCGACGAAGTTGTTCCAGCTCGCGATGAAGGTGATCAGGCCCAGCGTGCCCAGCGCGGGCTTGAGCAGCGGCAGCACGATGGACCAGAAGATGCGGAACTCGCCGCAGCCGTCGATGCGCGCGGCGTCGATCAGGTCCGGCGGGATGGCCGAGCCGATGTACTGCCGCATCAGGAAGATGCCCAGCGCGCTGGCGGCCGCCGGCACGTAGAGCGCGCGCGGCTCATCGATCCAGCCCAGCGCGTCCATGACCATGAAGCTCGGGATCATGTGCAGGAAGGCCGGCAGCATCATCGAGCCCAGCACGATCGCGAAGAGCGCGCGCTTGAAGCGGAACTCGTAGATCGCGAAGGCGTAGCCGGCCAGCGAGCACAGCAGCAGGTTCAGCGCCGTCGTCATCGACGCGACGTACAGGCTCATGCCCAGGTTGCGCCAGAACGGCAGCCGCTCCTGCAGCAGCCGCAGGTTGGACCCTGCCGCGTCGCCGAACCACAGCGGCGGCGGCGTGTCGAAGATGGCCGCGCGGTCCTGCGTCGCGACGACGAAGGTGAAGTACAGCGGCGAGACCAGCACCAGCGCGCCCACGATCACCAGGCCCCAGGCGAGCCAGGGCCGGCCCGCGGGGCGGCGCGCGCGCGTCGCGCGGCCGTCGCGGCTCGGGGCGGGCCGCATCGGCAGGCCGTCAGCGCGCGCCATGGCGGCCTCCCGGGTCGCGGCCGAACAGCTTCGCGTTGAGCCAGGTCAGCGCGGCGATCAGCACGAACATCAGCCAGGACATCGCCGAGGCGGTGCCGAAGTCGCCGTCGGAGAAGGCGGTGCGGTACATGAAGATCGCCGTCGTCATCACCGACGAGGCCACGCCCTTCTCGCCGTCCACGAGGATGAAGGGCTCCTCGAACAGCTGCAGGTTGCCGATGATCGTCAGCGTCACCGCGAAGAACATCATCGGCTTGAGCAGCGGCAGCGTGACATGGCGGAACTGCTGCCACTCGCTCGCGCCATCCAGCGTCGCGGCCTCGTAGAGGTCCTTGTCGATGACCTGCAGCGCCGACAGGTAGAGCACCAGGTTCCAGCCCAGGTAGCGCCAGAACACGACGAAGGCGACGGCGGGGCGGGTGACGTCGGCGTCGCCGAGCCAGTCGATGCCGCCCTCCCGCAGCGCGGTCAACGAGGCCAGCGGGCTGCCGATGAACGGGATGCGCGTCAGCTCCGCCAGCGCCGCGTTGATCAGGCCGTAGTCCTTCGAATACAGCGTCGTGAAGATCAGCGCGATCGCGACGCTGGAGGTGATGTACGGGACGAAATAGGCGCCGACGACCAGGTCGCGGCCGCGCTTGAAGCGGCGGTGGATGAAGAAGGCCAGCGGCACCGCCACCAGGTGCTGCGGCAGCCCCGACACCAGCGCGAACCAGGCGGTGTTGTAGAGCGCATCCCAGAACCACGGGTCGGTGAGCGCATAGCCGTAGTTCTCGAGTCCGACCCAGTGCATCGTGTGCAGGCCCTCCGCGGGGTTCCACTGCTGCAGCGACAGGTAGATCGAGAACAGCAGCGGGAACAGGCCGAACACCAGGAACAGCGCGAAGAACGGCGCGATGAACAGGTAGGGCGCGATCCGGCGCGAGCGCAGCGCCGGCAGGCGGCGCGGGCGGGAATCGCGTGGTGGCGCGGACATGGTGCGGCTCCTCAGCGGCGGCGCGCGCGGCGCTCGATCAGGCGGCGCGCGTCGGCCAGCGCCTCGGGAATGGCCTTGCCGCGGGCGATGACGCGTTCGAACTCGTCGCGGATCACCGTCGTCGCGAGCGCGTCGAAGCGGTTGACCGGGATCGCGGGAATGCGCACCGCGGTCTCGCGCCACAGCTGGCGCGCACGCTGCCCGCCAAGGAACGCGATCGGCTCGTCCATCACCGGGTCGTCCAGCACCGCCCGCATCGCCGGGAAGCTGTCGAGCGCCTTCAGGCTCTCGCGCTGCACCTCGGCATCGGCCGTCATCAGCCGGATGAAGTCCCAGGCGGCGGCCTTGTTGGCCGCCTTCTTCGGGATCGCATAGAAAGAGCCGCCGTAGGCCGCGCGCACGCCGCCGGGCAGCGGCGCCGAGCGCCACAGGCCCGAGGTCGCGGGCGCGATCCAGTTGCGCAACTGGCCGACGAGCCAGGCGCCGATCATCTGGGTGGCGATGCGGCCCTGCTTGAAGCCCGCCGCCCAGTCGTTGGTCCAGGCGATCGCGCGGGCATCCAGGCCGGCGCGGCGCGCGGCGCGGCCGAGCTCGAAGGCCTGGCGGAAGCGCGCCGACTCGACCAGCACGCGGCCGTCGGCGTCGAAGTACAGGCCCTCGCCATCGCGCAGGCCCTGGCGCAGCGCGATGTCGCGCAGGTCCGCGGCATCGGCCATCAGGTAGGCGCCGGTGGCCTTGCGCAGGCGCTCGCCAGCGGACAGGTAGGCGGACCAGTCGCGGGTGATCTCGGCCTCGCTGACGCCGGCGCGGTCGAGCAGGTCCTTGCGGTAGATCAGCGTACCGGGGCCGATGTCGGCCGGGATGGCCACCTGCGTGCCGCCAGGGCCGGCGCCCTGGGCCATCGCGAAGCGGACGTAGTCATCGGCATGCGACGCCGCCAGGTAAGGCGCCTGGTTGAGATCGACGAAGCCACCCGAGCCGGCGAACTTGCCGATGTAGCGCAAGTCGATCGCCATCACGTCGGGCAGGCCGGAGCCGGTTGCCAGCGCCGTCGTCATCGACAGGTGGTGGTCGGCGTACTGCATCGACAGCAGCTTGAGCTCGACCTCCGGATGGCGCGCGCGCCAACGCGGCGCCGCGGCGATCGCGGCCCGGTCGAGGTCGGGAAAGGTGGCGACGCGCAGCANCGGGGGTCTGCGCCGCCGCCGGCATGGCGGCGGACAGCCCGGCGGCCAGCAGCGCACCGGCCGCCGAGCGCCGGGTCAGCGCGCCCGCCGGTCCCTCGGCCCTCGCGCGATCGTCGGTGGCATCGGGAGTGACCATCGACGGGACCTGCGCGGGAGACTCGGTGCGGCGGACGGCGCGGCGGACGGAAACGACTGGGCCCGAGGGCTCAGAAGTTGTAGCCCGCGTTCAGGCCGAAGGTGCGCGGCGCGGCGTACTGCGCGGTCCAGATCGGATTGGCGAAGCTGCCCGAGCTGCCGGCGCTGGTCTTGATCTTCTCGTCCGAGACGTTGCGCACGAAGGCGTCGACGTACCAGTTCTTCTTCGACGAGTAGCGCACCGCGATGTCGGCGGTCGAGTAGGCCTTCTGGCGATCGCCGTCGCCGAGGTTGAAGACCGACAGCCAGTTCGCCGATTGGTAGTGGTAGCTGATGCGCGGCGCGACCTGATCGCCATTGGCGAGCGGGAACACATGCTCGTACATCAGCTGGATCGCCACCTTGGGCGCATGCGGCAGCTCGTTGCCGGTGACGTTCAGGCAGTTGCCGGTCAGGTTCGGCTCGGTGCAGACCGGCAGCTGGTAGTCGTTGGACGCCGCCACCAGCTGGCCCAGCTTGGTCTTGGTGTACGACGCGGACAGCTGCAGCTTGTCGTCGTTGGTGATCATCCAGGCGGTCTCGATCTCCAGGCCGGAGACCTTGGCGCCCTCGGCGTTGGAGTAGGCGAACTGGCGGTTGCCGTTGACGATCACCGGCGCGCTGAACTGGAAGTCCTTGAACTTCATGTGGTACGCGCTGATGTTGAAGGTCATGCGACCGTCCAGCAGCGAGGTCTTGTAGCCGACCTCGTAGTTGGTCAGCGTCTCCGGCCCGTAGGGCAGGCCGCCGTCGCCGGTGCCGCCGGACTTGTAGCCGGTCGACACGCTGGCGTAGGCCATCGCGTCCTTGCTCAGGTCGTAGGTCGCGCGCGCCAGCCAGGTGGTCTTGCTGCCCTTGTAGTGGGCATCGTTGATGTTGCCGGCGCTGTAGCCGTTGGCCGGATCGGTCGGGTCGATCGTCGGGTTCAGCGGGATCTGCGGCGCGGCGGCGTTGCCGGCCCAGAACCAGCCGCGGCCGCCGATGTTCTTGCGGTCGTCATGGGTGTAGCGCAGGCCGCCGGTGAGGTGCAGCGCATCGGTCAGGTTCCAGGTCGCCTGGCCGAAGGCGGCCTTGGAATCGACGGTCTCCTTGGGCTGGATGAACGAGCCCTGCCAGCTGACGGTGCCCTGCTGGGTGCCGTTCATGATCGGGATGTCGAAGCGGATGCCGTTGTCCTCGGCCGCGTAGTACAGGCCCAGCACCCAGTCGATGGTCTGCTTCTGCGTGCTCTGCAGCGTCAGTTCATGGCTCTGGCTGCGGTAGCGCGTCCAGACAGTGTTGTCTTCCTGGTGCGTCGCGCCGGTGGTGAAGCTGGTCGGCATGTTCACGCCGAAGTCCTGGTCGTAGGTGCCCGAGCCCTTGAAGCTGGTGTAGCCCGCGACGTAGGCCAGCGCCATGCCGCCCATGTCGTATTCCATGCGGCTGCGGATCGAGGTGGAGTCCCGCTTGAGCGAGGGCGCGGTGTCGATCAGCGCGGACCACAGCTTCTCGCCGGCGCGCGGCGTCTGCATCAGGCTCATCGCCGGCGTGCCGCGGTCGGCGAACTGCTCCAGCGACAGGTCCCAGCGGAAGGTCTTGACCGGCTGCCAGAGGAAGCTCAGGCGCGCGGCGGTCTGGTCCTGGGCGTTGTACTTCGGGCCGCCGGTGACGAACAGGTTGTAGTTGATCGGCTGGAAGGCCGGGAAGTTGCCGGCCGTGTTGCCCGCGTTGTAGGCCGCCTGCTGCTGCGCCAGCGTGTACTGCGTGGGCTTCTGGTAGTCGACGTAGCCGTCGTGCTGCTCGTGGATGAAGGCCACGCGCGCCGCGAGCGTGTCGCTCAGCGGGATGTTGACGGCGCCCTTCGCGCCCAGGCGGTTGTAGCTGCCGGTGCCGACCTCCAGGTAGCCGGAGCTGTCCTTCAGCACCGGCTTGGCCGTCTTCATGTTGATGGTGCCGACGGTGGAGTTGCGGCCCCACAGCGTGCCCTGCGGACCGCGCAGGACCTCGATGCCGTCGAGGTCGAACAGCATCGTGGCGGCGCCTTCGGGGCGCGGCGCGAAGACGCCGTCGACGAACAGCGCCACTTCGGGGTCGGCGTACTCGGTCTTGGCCGAGTCGTTGCCGATGCCGCGCAGCGTGATGCTGACGATGCCGTGGTCGCCCTGCCCGGTGCCCTGCATGCTGGGCACGAGGTTGAACACGTCGAGCATGCTCTTGACGTGGTTGTCCTCGATCGTCGAGGCGCTGATCGCTGTCACTGCAATCGGGGTCTTCTGCAGCGAGGTCGAGCGCTTGGTCGCGGTCACCACGACCTGCGGCAGCGCCTTGCTGTCCTTGCCGTCGGCGGAAGCGGTCGCGGCGGTGGAAGCGGTGGAAGAGGTCTCGGCCTGCGGCGCGGGCGCCTCGGCGGACTGGGCGTGCGCGGCGCTGGCGAGCAGGGCCAGCACGGCGATCTGAATGGGCGAAGCCAGGCCAAGGCGCGGCCGGCGGATGAGGCGGTCGGTCATGTTGTTGTCTCCTGTGGACTCTCGAGGTGAAGCTCTGATCCGGGGTTGTTCTTGTAGTTTCGATACATCGTAGGAGGGCGATGACAACGCTGTCAACGGGTGGATTGACATCGTTGTCATCTTGGACCCTATCATTTACCCGTAGTCCGCCTACGAAGACCCGTGACGCCCAGGACCCCCATGGATACGGGGTTGTCGTCCACACACCACAACGACCCGGAGACCTTCATGACCCCGATCCAGGACATCCTCATCGTCGGCGGCGGCACGGCCGGCTGGCTGACCGCCGCCTTCCTCGCGCGGCAGTTGGGCACCTCGCAAGGCGGGGTGCGCATCACGCTGGTCGAGTCCAGCGACATCGGCATCATCGGCGTCGGCGAGGGGACCTTCCCGTCGATCCGCGGGACGCTGTCGGCGATCGGCATCGGCGAGGCGGAGTTCCTCCAGGCCTGCTCGGCCACCTACAAGCAGGGCATCCGCTTCGACCACTGGGTGCGGCCGCCCGGCACGCCCGGCGCCGATCACTACTTCCATCCGTTCAGCCAGCCCAGCCAGCGTCCCGGCGCGCCGGAGCTGCTGCCGTACTGGCTCGCCGGCGAGGCCGGGTCGACGCGCGCGTTCGCCGAGGCGGTCACGCTGCAGAAGGCCGTCGCCGACGCGCGGCATGGACCGAAGCGGGCCGCCGACGGCGACTACCTCGGGCCGCTGAACCATGCGTATCACTTCGACGCGGGCCGCTTCGCGACCTTGCTCGCCACGCACGGCCAGGCCCTGGGCGTGCGACGCGTGATCGCGACGGTGGATCGCGTCGACCTCGATGAACAGGGGGCGATCGCCGCGGTGCACACCCGCGAGGCCGGCACGCTGACGGCCGGGCTCTACATCGATTGCAGCGGCTTCCGCGCCCGGCTCATCGGCGAGGCGCTGGGCTCGCCGTTCCGCTCGATGCGCGACGTGCTCTTCGTCGACCGTGCGCTGGCGATGCAGGTGCCGTACGCGCGGCCCGAGGCGCCGATCGCCTCGTACACGATCGCGAGCGCGCAGGAGAGCGGCTGGATCTGGGACATCGGCCTGCAGGAGCGCCGCGGCATCGGGCATGTCTACAGCAGCCGCCATTGCGACGACGCCGATGCCGAGCGGGTGCTGCGCCGCTACATCGGCCCGGCGTCCGACGGACTGACGCCGCGGCGGCTCACGCTGGACATCGGTTATCGCGAGACGCACTGGGTGAAGAACTGCGTCGCGGTGGGCCTGGCGGGCGGCTTCCTGGAGCCGCTGGAATCGTCCGGCATCGGGCTGATCGAGACCGCCGCCTACCTGATCGGCCAGCTGTTCCCGTTCAACGGCGACACCGCGCCGGTCGCGCGCCACTTCAACGCGTTCATGAAGGCGCGTTATGAGCGCATCGTCGACTTCATCAAGCTGCATTACGGCCTGACGCAGCGCACCGATACCGCGTTCTGGCGCGACAACGCGGATCCGGCGTCATTCACCGATTCGCTGAAGGAAAAGCTGGCGATGTGGCGCTGCCGGCCGCCGCAGCGGCTGGACTTCATCACCGACGTCGAGATGTACCTGCCCGCGAGCTGGCAGTACGTGCTCTACGGCATGGAATTCAAGACCGAGCCCGGCGCGTGGATGGCGCCGCTCCATCGCGGCGAGGAAGCGCGGCGGGAATTCGCGGCGATCGCGCAGCTGGGGGCGCATGCGCTCCGGGACCTGCCGCCGCATCGGACCTTGATCGAGCAGATCCTCGCGCGCGCGGATCAGCGAGCCGCCTGATCGGGCGGCGGGTCCTCCGGGCGCTCAGCCGGACTTCTTCGCGCGCGGCGCCGCCTTGGCGCCCAGCACGGCGGTGGAATCGCGCACGACCAACTCGTGCGGCAGCACGTGGTGCTTGAGCTTGGCGGGCGTCGCGGCATCGGCGTCGCGCGGCGCGCCGATCAGCAGGTCGACCGCGGCGCGCGCCATGTCGTCCATCGGCTGGCGCACCGTGGTCAGCGGCGGCCAGACGCGCGCCGCCGCCGGCGTGTCGTCGAAGCCCGCGATCGAGAGGTCGCCCGGCACCGACAGGCCCAGCCGCTGCGCCGCGGCCAGCACGCCCAGCGCCATGTCGTCGTTGCTCGCGAACACGGCCGTCGGGCGTTGGCGCCGGCTCAGCAGCTGGTAGGCGGCTTCAACGCCCGCGTCGAAGGTGAAGTCGCCCTGCACCACCAGGTCCTTGTCCAGCGCGATCCGGTGCGCCTTCAGCGCCGCCAGGTAGCCCTGGTAGCGGCGCTTGGACGCGACCTGGTCCTTCGCACCCTTGATGATCGCGATCCGCGTGTGGCCGAGGCTGATCAGCAGGTTGGTGATCTCCTCGGCCGCATGCACGTCGTCCATGCGGACGCTGGGATGGTCGGGCTCGTCAGCCGCGGGCGAGATCAGCACGCATGGCGTGTGGCTCTCGCGCAGCGCGGACAGCACCTGCGGGTTGTCGCACAGCGGCGGGGTCAGGATCATCCCGTCCGGCCGCAGCGCCGACACCATGCGGTCGACCTGCATCGCCAGGTCGGGCGCGTCGTTGTGGAGGGATTCGACCACGAGGTGGTAGCCAGCCTCGCGGCAGCGCAGCGTCGCGCCCTGCTGAACACCGCCAACGAAGGCCGCCGAGGGGTCGTAGTACAGCAGGCCGATCAGGAAGGAGCGCCCGCCCGCCAGGCTGCGGGCGGATTGCTTGGGACGGTACTTGAGGTCGGCCACGACCTTGAGCACCGCCTCGCGGGTTTCGGAGTGGACACCCGGCTCCTGGTTCAGCACCCGGGAAACCGTCTTGATGGAAACGCCAGCTTCGCGAGCGACGTCGATGATGGTGGCGGGTTTCGGTGGCGGCATGGCGGTGGGGAAAACTCGCCTGACTGTGCCATATCGGAGGGGGCGCAGCGGGAAGGGACTGCCCGCGATTCTGGGGGGCCGCATTCAGGCGCGAGCAGCGCTGATCGCGGAGAGGACTCGGTCACGCTTCGCGCGACCCCGGTTTGGACCAACGGTCCAAACCATTCGAGTCCTCCCGTGATGTCCACTGGACATCACTTCCTGGGCGGAAGAATGAGAAAAGCCGGCTCATGGCCGGCTTTTTAGATTTGGTGCCCAGGAGAGGACTCGAACCTCCACGGAGTTACCCGCTAGTACCTGAAACTAGTGCGTCTACCAATTCCGCCACCTGGGCTTTCAGGATTTGTCTTCGCGTCAACTGCGTTGTAGCGAAGAATTGGACTGTAGCACGGTTTTGGAAACTGACAAGCAGTTCAGCCGCCCCAATCCACTTTTCCCATTCGAGCGTGCGGATCCCACAACATCTGTACGCGCCGCGCCCAATCCAGCACGCCGGGTTCCACCCGCATCCAATGCGCCCGGTACGCCGCCTGCAGCTGCGGCCCCACCCCGTGCTCCGCGCTGATCGAGCCCCCCAACTCCGCCACCAGCGCGTACAGCCCATCGCGCAGGGCCAGTTCCTGTTCAGCGGTCCACTCGCCAGCGTCCACCGGCCACACCATGTTGAAGTGCATGCCGCCGTCGCCCAGGTGGCCGAAGTCCGCCAGGCGCAGCTGCGGGAAGCGCTGCGCCAGCCACTCCGCCCCGCGCGCGCGAAAGCGCATGAAGTGCCGCCGCGGCAGCGAGAGATCCAGGCCGATCACCTTGCCCTGCGCGCGCAGCCCTTCGCTGATGCGATGACGCAGGCCCCAGATCGCCTCGTCGGCGTCGAGCACGGCATCGCGCACCCGCCCGGTCTCGAACTCCTGCTCGAGCCAGCCCTGCAGCAACCCGCCCAGCGCGAGTTGCTCGGCCGGCAATTCGCTGCTGAGCTCGATCAGCATCGCGTAGTCCGGCAACTGCCCGTCGAACCAGCGTGCCACGTCCTGGTCGTGCAGGCCGGCCTCGAGCGCCGCGCGGCTGATGCCTTCGAAGGCCGATACCAGCCCGCCCCAGCGCTGC
The DNA here is from genome assembly GCF_052044995.1 of Roseateles sp. 22389. Classification (NCBI taxonomy): domain Bacteria; kingdom Pseudomonadati; phylum Pseudomonadota; class Betaproteobacteria; order Burkholderiales; family Sphaerotilaceae; genus Roseateles; species Roseateles sp. 22389. The sequence continues at coordinate 60,006 of NZ_JBQEOF010000018.1, read as the reverse complement.
ATGACCTCGGCGTACAGCGGGAACACCTCGTCGAGCGATGACGGGGCCACCAGCGCCACCGCACGCTGACGCGGCAGCGGCGACAGCTTGATCGTGACCTCGCTCACCAGCCCCAGGCTGCCCGAGGACCCGATGAACAGCTGCCCCATCGCGAGCGCCGAGTTGTCCTTCTGCAGGCCCTGTCCGAAGCGCACGACCTGCCCCGCCGGCTCCGCCAGCACCACCTCCAGCGCGAGCGTGTTCGCGCGCACGTCGCCGTAGCGCAGCATGCGCGTGCCGCCGGTGTTGTGCGCGACCATGCCGCCGATCGAGGGATCGGCGCTGAGGTCCACCGGGAACCACAACCCGTGCGGCTCCAGGCGCTCGTTGATCTCCGACAGCCGATACCCCGACGACACCCGCAGCGTGCGGTCCAGCAGGTCGAGCTCGAAGACCTCGCGCAGCCGCTCGGTGCTGAGCAGCACCTCGCCCTGCGCGTCATCCGGCGTGCCCGCGCGGACCAGGCCGGTATGCGCGCCCTGCACCACCACCCGCAGCCCGCAGGCCGCCGCCAGCGCGAGCACACGCGCCGCCTCGTCCCGGCGGCCCGGGCGCACCAGCGCCGCCGCCTGCCCCGCCGCATAACGCGCTGGCTGCAGGTAGCGCGGCTCGATCGCCGCGCCGTCCTGCACGAAGGCCTCGCCGCAAACGGCGCGGGCTTCCGCGAGGAAGCCCGTCAGTTGGCCGCAGGCACCGGCGGCTTGCGGCAAGTCCGACGTTCCGCTCAGCACGAAGCCGCCTCGCCCGCGGTGTCCGCGTCGGTTGCCGCGCTGGCCGTCATCTTGAAGATGCCGGTCGCGTTGCCCGCGTCGAAGGCCAGGTCCAGCGCACCGGACTCGTCCAGCGGCGCGCGCTGGATGAATTCATGGAAGCTGCCCGGCACCTCCAGCATCACGCGCTGGCCGCGGTCGAGGAACTCGCGCATCACCCGCGCCGCCTTGAACGCGGTCTGGCGCACGCGCCCGGTCGCGGAGGTCTCGATCGTGTCCTTCACCGGTCGCTCCAGCGCGCGCTGCGCCGCGACGACGGCGTCGATGTCGGCCACGCGATCGGTCGCGTGGTTGAACGCGTTGCCCTCGGTCGCGATCCAGGCCATCTCGGCGGACTCGGCCAGCAGCGCCTGATAGTCGTCCGCCTCGAACAGCCCATGCTGGCGCGCGAAGCAGCCCACCAGCCGGGGCAGCAGCGCGCCCGCCGCCGCCATCGGCAGGTCGCCGTCACGCGCCAGTTGCTCCAGCACCGCCAGGTCGGCCGGCGTCAAGGGATCCCGGGAGGTCGACAGCACGCGCGTCACCGCGCCCTGGAAGCTGCCGGAGAAGCGCTCCGGATGCAGCTCGGACACGAAGAACTGCGCGATGTCCTCGGGGAAGTCGGCATGGCGCCAGGCGCGACCGGTCATCTTCAGCCGCGGCAGCGGATAGGTCGCCGCCATCGTGAAGCCCAGCGGACGCAGCACGCGCGTGATGGCGGCCTCGCCGGGCGGCAGCGCGCCGCTCGGCCACGCCACCGTGCGCAGCGCGCCATGGTCGAACACCAGTTGCAGGCCTTCGCGCTGCAGGTCGGCGACATAGGCCGCCGCCATCGGCACGCGCTGCGTGACGTCGAGGAACAGCGCCATGTTCAGCGCCTGCGCCAGCTCCGCGCGGGAGACGCGCTCCCCTGCCGCCTTCAACAGACCGGGCACGACATGCAGCCGCTCGAACGCGGCCTGCGCCGCGTCCAGGCCCAGCGCACCGCGCAGCAGCGCGAAGACGCCGCTGCCGGCGGCCTCGGCCACGCGCAGGCTCAGCGCGTTCTGCGCCTTCAGTTCTCCCGCGCGCTCAGACATCGAACTTCACGCCCTGCGCCAGCGGCAGCTCGCGCGAGTAGTTGACGGTGTTGGTGGTGCGGCGCATGTAGGCCTTCCACGCGTCCGAGCCGGACTCGCGCCCGCCGCCGGTCTCCTTCTCGCCGCCGAAGGCGCCGCCGATCTCCGCGCCCGAGGTGCCGATGTTCACGTTGGCGATGCCGCAATCGGAGCCGCTGGCGCTGACGAAGGTCTCGGCCTCGCGGATGTCGTTGGTGAAGATCGCCGAGGACAGGCCCTGCGGCACGTCGTTCTGCAGCGCGATCGCTTCGTCCAGCGTCTTGTACTTCAGCGTGTACAGGATGGGCGCGAAGGTCTCGTGCTTGACGATGTCCGTCTGCGCCGGCATGCGGACCAGCGCCGGCACCGCATAGAACGCCTCCGGATACTGCGACGCCAGCGCGCGCTCGCCACCGCTGACTTCGCCGCCCTGCTCGCGCGCGGCCTTCAGCGCCGCCTGCATCGCGTCGAAGGCGCCCTGGTCGATCAGCGGGCCGATCAGGTTGCCGGGCTCGACCGGGCTGCCGATCTTGAGCTGCGCGCGGGCGCGGTCCAGGCGGGTGACGAGCTCGTCATGGATGGACTCGTGCGCGATGACGCGGCGCGTCGTCGTGCAGCGCTGGCCGGCGGTGCCGTAGGCGCCGAACAGGATGCCGCGCACGGCCAGGTCCAGGTCGGCGCTCGGGGTCACGATGATCGCGTTGTTGCCGCCCAGCTCGAGCAGGCAGCGGCCGAAGCGCGCCGCGACACGCGGACCGACCGCGCGGCCCATGCGGGTCGAGCCGGTGGCCGAGACCAGCGCGACGCGCGTGTCGTCGACCAGCGCCTCGCCGACCGCCGCGCCGCCGATGAGGACCTGCGACAGATGCGCCGGCGCGCCCTGATAGCGGGCGACGGCCTGCTCGAACAGGGCCTGCGTCGCGAGCGCCGTCAGCGGGGTCTTCTCGCTGGGCTTCCACACGCAGGTGTCGCCGCAGACCAGCGCCAGCGCCGAGTTCCACGCCCACACCGCGACCGGGAAGTTGAAGGCCGAGATGATGCCCACCACGCCCAGCGGCAGGTACTGCTCCATCATGCGGTGGCCGGGGCGCTCGCTGGCGATGGTCAGGCCATGCAGCTGGCGCGACAGGCCGACGGCGAAGTCGCAGATGTCGATCATCTCCTGCACTTCGCCTTCGCCCTCGCTGGTCACCTTGCCGGCTTCCAGCGACACCAGGCGCGCCAGCGCGGCCTTGTTGGCGCGCAGTTCCTCGCCGAACAGGCGGACCAGCTCGCCGCGCTTGGGCGCCGGCACGGTGCGCCAGGCCAGGAAGGCCTGCTGCGCCTTGGCGATCGCGGCGGTCATGTCGGCGGCCTTGGCCTCGTGGACCGCGCCGATCACCGCGCCGTCGATCGGGCTGCGGACGGTCATGGAGCCGCCGGTGAAGGCGGCGCTCGGCACGCCCAGGGCGGCCAGCAGGTCGGTGGTGGTAGTCATCGCGGGATTCTCCTTCAGCCGATCGATTCGACCTGGCGCGACTGCTGATAGGCCTTGCCGAAGCGGTTGGCGAGGAAGTCCGGCAGCGCGACCTCTTCCTGGCGGATGAATCCGGACTGCGGCAGCTTGCCTTCGCGGAACAGGTCGACCGCGGCGCAGATGCCGGCGGCGGTGGTGATCTGGATGGCCGACAGCGGCTGCTCGCCATCGCGCTCGGCGAAGATCTTGCGGGCGAAGACCTCCTGCATCAGCACGCCGTTCTTCATGCCCGAGACCGTCACGAACACCAGGACCACGTCCTGCATCGTGGCGGGCATGCTCTTGCGCATGATGTCCTTGAGCTTCTCCTGGTCGTTCTTCAGCGCCAGGTCGTCGAGCAGGAACATCATCAGGTCGCGGTGACCCGGATAGCGGACGGTCTTGTAGTCCAGGTTGCGGACCTTGTTCTCCCAGGTCTCGCACAGCGTGCCCAGGCCGCCGGAGGTGTTGAAGGCCTCGTACTCGACGCCGTCGAGCGAGAAGTGCTCCAGGCCCTCGAGCGGCAGCGCGGAGATCGCGGCGCCGTCGTGGATGGCCTCGCAGGGATGGCAGTACTCGTTGATGAGGCCGTCGACCGACCAGGTCAGGTTGTACTTCAGCGCATTGGTGGGGAAGGCGGGCAGCGCGCCGACGCGCATCTTCACGTCCTGCAGCGAATCGAAGCGCTTGGCCAGGTGGTGCGCGACGATGCCGATGAAGCCGGGGGCGAGGCCGCATTGCGGCATGAACGCGGTCTTGGCGCCTTGGGCGATGCGCTTGATCTCCTTGGTGGCGGCCACGTCCTCGGTCAGGTCGAAGTAGTGGCAGCCGGCTTCCAGCGCCATGTGCGCGGCGGTGATCGCCAGGTGGTACGGCAGCGCGTTGACGACGACATCATTGCCGCGCAGCGCGGCGGCGAGCTGGCCTTTGTCCTCGGTGTCGACGGCCTTGGTCGCCAGGCCCTGGCCGGCCAGGTGCTTGAGCGCCGCGGCGTTCTTGTCCATCACGGTGACCTGGTAGTCGCCGCTGCCCTGCAGCAGTCGCGCGATCGTCTGGCCGATGTGTCCGGCGCCCAGCAATGCCACTTTCATGTCGTGCTCCTTGTGATCCTGGAAGAAGAGGTCCCGGCGCGCGCAGCACGCCGGAGAGATGCGATGGCCGCAGTGTCGGAACCTCTGCTGACGAAAGAAAGCGCGACTTCGACGAAAAACGCCTCTATGCTGACGATTCGTCGGCAAGATCATTCATTCCGGCGAAAACAAGGGTTTATCCCGAGCACTCCATCACGATTCGCCGAGGCCCTCATGAACGCGAAGAAGAGCGCGTCGTCGCCCTCACCCGCCACGCCGGCGACGCTGCGCGACCAGACCGACCGCGAGCTGATCGCGCTGCTGCAGGCCAATGCGCGCGCGAGCACCGCCGACCTCGCCCGCCAATTGGGCGTGGCACGCACCACGGTGGTGGCGCGGCTGGCGCGGCTGGAGGCGGAGGGCCTGATCGCCGGCTACACGGTGCGGCTGGGCGGCGAGGCAGTCGAGCGGGGCGTACAGGCCTTCGTCGGCATCACCGTGCAGCCGCGCGCGGGGCGGGAAGTCGTGAAGCGGCTCTCCCGGCTGCCGGAGCTGCGCCAGCTGGCGTCCGTCAGCGGGGAGTTCGACTACATGGCCACGCTGCGCGCCGACAGCACCGCGCGTCTGGACGCGCTGCTGGACGAGATCGGCGAGATCGAAGGCGTGATCAAGACGCACACCTCCGTGCTGCTGGCGCTGCGGGTGGACCGGAGCGCCTGAGGGCCGACGCGAACGCGGGACGGGCCACGTGACGGGAAGTGACCACCGTGACGTCGATCACGGACGGGCATGTCCTGCTCGTCAAGCCCGCGTAACGCTGTGTTTTTGACGCATTCGACAGTCAACGGCGCAAGTTGGCACGCCGTTTGCACGACATGAGCTGACAGCTCCAGGAGCGCACCATGTCGAAGCCATCCGTCACAGCCAAGCATGTCCCGCCGATCTTCCTCGGCATGAAGGCCGTCGCGATCCTCGCGGTCGCCTGGGGCGCGGTTTATCCGGCGCTGCTGTGGGGTCTGGGCGCCGTGTTGCCCTGAGCCCGGCGGCAAGCCTCGCTGGAGTTCCGCCATGAAAGCCCCCGCCCGCCTCGGCGGCGCGCACGTACCCGCGCCGCGCCCCGCGTCCGATCACCGCTGGCGCCGCGTCCTGCTGCGCGCGCTCGGCATCGCCGTCGCCCTGCTGGCGCTGCTGGCCGCGCTGGCCTGGCTCGACCATGCCGAAGGCGACCTGCGCCAGGTCCGGGCCTCGCCCGCGGCCCCCGTCCCGCCCGCATTCGCCCCGCCACCGACAACGGTCTCTTGATCCGGACCGCACTGGTGAGCCGCTCCCGGCGCGGGCATAGTCCGCGCCGACAAGGAGCGACTTCACCATGTGGGCACTGATCCTCGGATTGATCCTGTTCCTCGGACCGCATTCGGTCCGCATCGTCGCGCCGGCTTGGCGCGACGCCCGCCTCGCCGCCTGGGGCGAGCGCCGCTGGAAGCTCAGCTACACCGCCGTCTCCCTCGTCGGCCTGCTGCTCATCCTCTGGGGGTATGGCCAGGCACGGCTGAATCCGCATCCGCTCTGGGCGACGCCGCGCGGCATGAATCACCTGGCGGGGCTGCTGATGCTGGGATCGCTGATCCTGCTGGCGGCCGCCTACGTGCCGCGCAACCACCTCAAGGCCAGGCTGGGACACCCGATGGTGCTGGCGGTGAAGCTCTGGGCCCTGGGTCACCTGCTGGCCAACAACACCGTCGCGGACCTCGTGCTGTTCGGCGCCTTCCTGGTCTGGGCGGTCCTGGACTTCCGCTCGGCGCGTCGTCGGGCCGAGCCGCGCCCGCCGGCCGGCACGGCGCGCGGAACCGCCATCGTGGTGGCGATCGGCGTCGTGGTCTGGATCGTGTTCGTGGCTGGACTGCACCGCGCGCTCATCGGCGTCAGCCCGTTCCCGACCGTCGGATGAAAGAAGCCCCGCGCGCTGGCGGGGCCCCTCGAGCGCGCCCGGCGCCGCGGATCAGAGACTGCGCTTGCGCTGCAGCACCAGCAGCCAGAAGCACACGCCGGCCAGCGCCAGCCCGCCGAAGAACTGCGGATGCAGCGCCGCATGCAGGACCTGCGGCAGGCCTTCGCGGGCGAAGTCGGGGAAGCGGAACAGCATGTCGAAGAAGTCCTGCATGTCGAGCCGCCCGTCGCCGTTGGACTCGACCAGCCGGGTGCCACTCTGCACCCAGGCGCTGGCGACGCCTTCCATCTGCGTCTTGAGCAGCTGCTTCAGCGTCTGGGCGACGGGCTCGTCCTTGTAGATCTTGAGGAAGGCGCCCACGCCGATCACCAGCAGCGGCGCTCCCCAGCGCCGGAGCCAGGCCGAGGCGGCCATCAGCGCCAGCGCGATCGGCGCGATCCACAGCGACGCCAGCACCACGCCGACGACCAGCCGCAGGCTCAGCCAGAGCGTGGCCTGGAACAGCGCGGCCCACTGCGTCTGCTGCAGCGCCGAGAGGCCGAACTCCTTGAACGCCATCGCCGAGCCGACGACCACGCCACCGGCGACGCCAAGCAGCACGGCGACCGCCGGCATCAGCACGCCGTGCGCGACGATCGGCGCGCCCAGGCTCGCCGCATGGCTGCCGGGCAGCGAGGACCAGAACTCGATCGAGCGGTCCTGCTGGTCGCGCCGGGCCAGGCCCAGCAGCTGGTAGCCGGAGACGGCCATGGCCAGGGTCAGCACCAGCGCGACCGTCAGCAGGCCGGCGATCAGCGCGACCGGCTCCGGACTGGGCACGTCGATGCCGTCGACCTGGCTGAACGGCACCAGCGCCAGCAGCACCAGGATGGGCGCCAGCACCAGGCCGAGCCAGGCGCGCTTGTATTGCAGCCACTCGCGCAGCAGCAGCGTGTTGAAGAGCGTCATGGGATGTCCTTGAGGAGGGGTCGCGGGTCAGGCCGATTCCGGCGTGCGCGCCTGGATCTCGGGCTTGCGGGTCAGGGCCATGAACAGGTCCACGAGGCTGGGGCGGACGCGCTGCCCCAGGTGGGCGACCGAGTCCGGCGCGACGCCGTCGAACAGCGCGGCCGGCCGGCCCTGCACGCGGTAGCGCAGCAGCGGGTGGTTGGCCGCGACGGCCTCCGCGGCCTCCGGATCGTGCGACAGCGCGACGAAGCGCTCGTCCATCTCCGCCAGCGAGATGTCCAGCACCAGCCGGCCCTCGTCCAGCATGATCACGTCCGACAGCAGCGACTCGACCTCCTCCACCTGATGGGTGGAGATCAGCACGGAGCGCTCGCCGTCGCACCACTCGTCGATGAGCATCTCGTAGAAGCTCTTGCGCGACATCACGTCCAGGCCGAGCGTGGGCTCGTCCAGGATCATGAGCTTCGCGTCGATGGCCGCGACCAGTGCCAGGTGCAGCTGGGTGACCATGCCCTTGGACAGGTGCTTGACCTTGTCGTTCTCGCCGACGGAGGTGCGGCGCAGCAGCTGGCGCGCGCGCTCGGTGGAGAAGCGCGGCTGCAGGCCGGCCATCAGGCGGATCAGTTCCGACACCCGCGCCCAGCTGGGCAGGACGGCGACGTCGGGGATGTAGCAGAGCGAGGTCAGCAGCCGGGCGCGGTCCGCATGCGGGTCCAGGCCCAGCACGCGGAGCTGGCCGGTGGGCTGCTTCAGGCCGACCAGCGTCTTCATCAGCGTGGTCTTGCCGGCGCCGTTGTGGCCGAGCAGGCCGACGACGCGGCCCGCCGGGATGGAGAAGGTCAGGTCCTGCAGGGCCGCCTTGCGGCCGTAGTGGAGGCTCAGGTGGCTGGCCTCGATGAGCGTCTTCATGCGTCCTCCCAATTCAGGTCCTGGGGGCGGAGGCCCAGGCGGCGAAGTTTCTCCCGCAGGCGGGGCCATTCCTCCTGGAGGAACTGCTCGCGCTCGCTGCGCAGCAACCGGACGCGGGCGCCGTCGCGGACGTACATGCCCAGGCCGCGGCGGCTCTCGACCAGGCCCTCGTCCACGAGGGCCTGCAGCGCGCGGCTGACGGTCAACGGATTGATGAGGTACTGGCTGGCGAGCGCGCGCACGGATGGCAGCGCCTCGCCCTCGGGGGGATCGCCGTCCAGCAGCTGCGACGCGAGGCGGTCGGCGAGCTGCTGATAGATCGGCGCTTGATCGTTCCAGCTGTGCATGACGCGAGGCGCCGGAGCGCCGGTGTGTTGCTGATGTAGCACACCATATCAACCGGCCCCGGCCCGCCCCCAGCGGGGGGCGACAGACTGCAGAAATGGGGGGATGAAGCGGGGAACTGGATGCCGACGCGAGGCCGTTCGCTGGCTCAGTCTCGTCCGGCGGTTGCGGGCCTGCGGTTAGACGCCAACCGCGCCCGCACTTCCATCAGGGCGAAACCCAGCAGGTTCAGGCCGCACCACGCGCGCGGATCCAACGCTCGTTCGTCGTTCGCTGCCAGGCCGATCCCCCAGATGCGGTCAACGGGACTGGCCTCGACAAGCACGCGGTCGCCCGTGGTGAGCAGGTACTCCCGCAGTACCCGGTTCTGCGAGAACTTGGCCTCGTTGGCACGCACGACGATGTCAAAACGCGCCTGTTCCCAAAGCGCTTCGTCGAAGCCCTGCACGCCTCGCCCCAGCTTCTTCGCCTCCGCAGGTGTTCGGGCTGCCAGGATGCCGGCACGGGTCTCCACGTCATCGAAGAGGCGGGCCTTCTCGGCCATCATGAAATGCTCGGCGGTCAGATAGCGCTGGCCTTCCACCTCGAAGCTCGCTTCGAACCATTGGCTGAAGCAGCCTTTACCGATGGAGCCATCGGCGTTGGGCTGATGCCCCCAGAAGAGCACGTATTTCGGCCTGGCACCGGCGTCGAGCGCGCGCAGCAAGTCGTCGACGTTATGGAGATTCGAGATGTCGGTCATGGTGCTGGCGTTGGTAGATCTGCTCTCGCGACATATCCGAAGCGCGGTCGCCGAAGCGATATTTCCGTGGCGCCTCGATGACTGGCGATCGCTCGCCATCATGGCATCCAGAACGATCAGGCGAACGGGCTCCGAATATCCATTCGCATCGGCGCTGCGGATCTGACAATCGATCAGCACTCCAGCGCTCCGGATTCAGCGAAATTCCGATGGACCGTGGCCTGTCAGGCCTTCATGCTGGTCCAGAACAGTTACCTCAATCCTTGCCCGCTCCCATCCACCCCGCAGGAGTTCTCCCATGTCCAATCACCTCAGGGATTCGTCCACTCGGTGCGGGGCCCCTGCCGCGCTGGCACAACGGCGAGCCGGGGACCGACCGCGTCAGGTTCCATACGCCACAGACGCCCTGCCAACGACGGCCATTCAGCTGCAGATACAACGAATGGCGGACAGCTATTCGCGGCACAAATACGGCTGGGCGCTAGGGCCCGCCGCAGGTCTCGCGCCGGTCCAGCGCGTCCTGCAGTCCAACAACAAGCATCGAATGCCAGCCAATGAAACCGAGCTGATCAATGACATCAACGCCCAAAACGTGACGGTGTCATCGGGTCGGACATTCCACACGACACAGGATCGGCAACAGGTTGGAGAGAGCAAGAAGTGGACGGTGACCTATAACACCAATGTGCTGGATCTCCTTGGACACAACTTCGAAGGCGACATGTCGTACGTCATCCACGCACATTACAACGTGACGGACCAGGTGACCCAGATGCATGCCAAGGACTCGGACGACGGACAGGTCCTCTTCTACATCAACGGTGCTGCCGCACGGAGTCAGATCACGGCCATTTGACGTCCTTGGCCGCCGCGGTCCGTGCGGCGCTCCTCGCTCAGTTCGCGCCACCCGCCTCCATCCGCTCACGATGAATCCGAGCACTCTGATGCTTCTCCGCCCGATTCACCGCGATCTGCTCGCCGCGCGCGATGTGCCCGTTGTGCGCCGCGACCGCTTCCTTGTGGCTGACTTCCGCTTGTCCGCGCTCCAGCTGCCCCACCTCCCGGCGAGACAGTGAGCCGTCCTGCAGTCCCGACTCGATGCGCCGCTGCTGGTTGATGTTGTGCTGCACGTCGGCCTCCATGCGCTTGGCCGATCGGGAATTCGGAGAAGCCACCTGGCCATTGCTCTCGAGCCGGTTGATGTCGGCGCTGGCCCGGTTCTGCGCGGCTCGCAGGCGAGCGCGCTCCGCGTCCGACAGATGCCCATCCTTCAGCTCCCGCGATTGCAGCTTGTCGATGCGGCCTTCCTCGCGTTCGAGCTTGCCGGCTTCCTGCACGGTCAATTCGCCGCTCTTCAATCCGTCTTCGATGCGGCGCTGTTGATTGACGTCGCGCTGCACGGTCGTGGCCGTGGACTGCGCGAAGCTTGCGCTGCACACCGCCATCAGCGCAGAGACGGCCAGCAGTCGAGCATTGAGCTTCATATCGATCCTTCCATTCCGATTCGTTGAGAAGAGAGGCCGATGGCCCCACGGCCAGTCAACGTCCCCTCCCGTGAACCAGCGGACAGGAATGCCGGTGGATACGGTCGCGAATGGGTAAAGAAGTCCGAAGAGATGAAGCCCGGGTCGACGACTGATCAAGCGCGCGTGAAGACGCGATCGCAGCTGTCCAAGTCACGTCCGCCACCGCCGGCGTCCGCGGCATGGCACCTGAGGCTTGGACTGCCAAGTCGCCTCAGGTGCCGCCATCACGGCGCCACGCTCAGGGCTGCGCGGTGACCGCGTTCAGCGACGATTCCTCGACCACTTGGCCGGCGCTGTTGGTGTGTCGCACGCGAATCACGCCGAAGCCCTTCGCGAACCACAAGGTCGACGGACCATCCTCGCCCGCCGCGGCGGTCTGGGTCTTGATCCGGCAGGTGTCGGCGAAGGTCTTGCCGGCCAGCGTCAGGGTTTCAAAGCCCTCGAAGGTCCAGGTTTCCTCCAGCGCTTCGGTGTCGGTCTGCCCGGCCTGCGGGCCGGTCAACTGCTGCACCGTGTCGGTGTACTTCAGGACCGTCGATTGGCCGGCCTGCAAGGTCAGCGGCAGCAGGAAGGCCGCGGAATGGACGGTCTTGGCCTGCGCCGTGCCGGACTCGTCGTACTCGACGAGACCCCAGAAGCGAATGCCGTTGGTCTCCGCTGACCAATAGCTCGCGGCGCTCCGGATGTCGGTGGCGCCAGCGAATTCCACGCTGCCATTGCGGGCGGCCCCGTCGAAGCTCTCGTTCACGACGAGGACCTTGCCGGAGGTGCTTCCCCCATCGGGGTCGGTCATGGTGTACGCCGTGCCGGGCGTCAGGTTGAAGCAAGCGGCCAGGGTGGGTCCGGCCGGTGCGACCGGGGCGTCCGGTGCCGGCGGCGTGGCGGGAGAGGCGTCGTCATCGCCGCCACCGCAGGCGGCCAGGACGGCGCAGAGGACGGTCGTGAGGAAAAGGTGCTTCGTGTGCGGGGCGTGGGAGCGTGCGGTCTGCATGGGCGTGCTTCGTTGAACGTGCGTTGGTACGGCTGGTTTCGGGGATGTCTGATGACGTCGCCCAGTTTGCGCAAGCGCCGCGCGGCCGTTCGAAAGGAACTCCAAAGCTTGAACAACCGATTCATCACTCCGTTCTCACGCCGTCGTCACCAACCTCAAACCCATGGGTCCGCAGCAGCCAGAACGTAGCGACGGCGACAACGTTCGTTCGACAATCGCGCATCCCAACATCCGGCCACGTCCGTGAGCGGTGAGATCTTCGTCTTCGGACGCTGCGAGGTACGTGTCGCGCAGCGGCAAGTCCTGCTCGAGGGCCATCTCCGGCCGCTCGAACCCTTGCCTTTCGACCTGCTGGTCTACCTGATTCGCCAGCGGCATCAGGTCGTCACGAAAGCCCGTCTGCTCGACGAGGTGTGGCGCAACCGGCACCTCGGCGAAGCCGTGATCTCGGTGGCGGTGCAGAAGGCGCGACTGGCGATCGGCGACAGCAGCAGGCGAGCGAGGCTGCTCGTCACCGTGCCGCGGCGCGGCTATCGCTTCGTCGGCGAGCCGGACGCGCCGCGGATGCTGGACAACGTCCGCCCGGGCGCCGCGCCGCAACAGCCCGCCTCCCTGCTCCTGGCCAATCGGCCACTGCTGCTTGCGCCGCAAGTCGACGGCTCGCTGATCGGATGGCTGGAGCGCCTGGCCCGCGCCGACGACGCCGCGGCGCTGACGGTCGCCGGTCGACTGCTGGAGCAGGCGCATGCGGCGGGACTCGTGCCGATGGAAGCCGCGGTGCATCGCGTGCTGGCCCGCCTGCATGAGCGCCAGGGCGCCTCCTGCCTGGCGCGGCTGCACCTCAACGAGGTCATGCGCCTGATGGCCTCCGAGGCACCGCCCTGGGAGGCTCGCGATGGTCGCCATCTCCTGTACCACGCCCTCGATCAGTCGCCCGACCCGATCTTCATCAAGGACCAGGCGCATCGGTGGGTGTTCCTCAACCGGGCGTTCTGCCGCCTCATCGGCCAGGCGCGCGAGGACCTCCTCGGCAAGTCCGACTACGACTTCTTCCCCGAGCGACAGGCCGACGTCTTCTGGCAGCAGGACGACGTGGTGCTGCGGTCCCGCGAGGAAAGCACCAACGAGGAAGTCATCACGCCCGCGCGGGGCGCGACCCACATCGCCACCACGACGAAGGCGATCCTGGTCGACGACAGCCGGGAGAGCTTCCTGATCGGCACGCTGCGGTGCCGGCAGCACGTGTAGGCGCCAGGACCCGAAGGCACGGGCGAGCGCGGCGATCTCAGGCTCGAGCGGTGCCTGCCTGTTCGTCGCCTTCAGCCGGTGAAGCCGGCGCCGCCTCATTGCCGTATGCCTTGGACGCCCGCATCACCAGCGCGACCACCGTCCCGCGGCCCGGCGTGCTCGTGATGCGCAGCCGCGCGCCCAGGCCCTTCGCCCGCTCGCGCATCGAGGCCAGCCCCAGGTGTCCCGGCCGTCCCTGCGCCGCCAGTGCGGGCGACATGCCGGCGCCGTCGTCGCGCAGCGTGACCCGAAGCCACCATCCGCCGAAGCGCCAGCTCATCGCGATGCGGTCCGCATGCGCATGCCGGAACGCGTTCAGCAGCGCCTCGCCGAGGATCAGCCGCAGCTCGTCCCTCACCTCCGGCCGCAGCGGCCGCTCCCGGCCCACCGTCACCAGATGGAACTCGCCGTCGTAGTCCCGCGCCAGTTGCGCGGCGATGTCCTCCAGCTCGCGCGGCAGGCTGCTCCCGGTCTCGCCGGCGCCGCGCAGCGCCATCACGCGGCGACGGCTTTCGTCGAGCACCTCATCGGCCATCACCAGGTCGGCATCGATGGCCGCCCTCACCGGATGCGCCGTGGGCAGCTGCGCCGAGTGCGCCTCGACGCGCAGGATCAGCCCCTGCACGCCCTGCAGCAGCGTGTCGTGCAGCTCACGGGCGATGCGCTCGCGCTCGGCCATGCGAGTGCGCATCTGCTCGCGGGCGCGCCGTGCGGCCTGCCGCAGCCGCAGCCGGTGCAGCCCCCAGGCGAGCGCCGCCGCGGCCGCCACGCAGAGCGCGCGGAACCACAGGGTCTGGTGGAAGGCGGCGGGAATCTCGATCTCCTGCACCGCCTCCTCGCGCGCGGCCAGGCCGTCGTTGTTGAGTGCCAGCACGCGGAAGCGGTAACGCCCCGGGCTCAGGCTGGTGTAGACCGTCTCGCGCCGCGCGCCCGCTTCGCGCCAGCGCGCGTCCACGCCCTCGAGCCGATATCGGAAGCGCACCCGCTCGGGCACCGCCAGGCTCGCAGCGGAGAAGCGCAGCTCCATCATGTCCGTGAGCCGCGGCAGCACGAGCGGCGCGCCGACCGGGTACTCCGCGCCGCCCGCGCGCAGCCCGGTGATCCGCACCACCGGCGCCACCGTGTTGCGGCGCGGCTGCAGCGGGTCCAGCCAGGCGACGCCGGTCGTGCCGGCGAACCACAAGCGGCCGTCCCGGCCCTCGACCACGCTCGGCTGCGGCCAGAACGAGGTCGCGCTGCCGGGATACCCGTCGAGCGCGTCCAGCACCTCCAGCGCCAGCGGCTGGCGCGGATCGGCGAGGAAGCGCTCGAGCGCCTCGCGGCGCACATGCACCGCGCCCTTGCGCGCGTTGAGCCACAGGTCGCCATTCGCCGTCTCGACGATGCCCGACACACCGGCCAGCGTCTCCTGGCCGTCGGCGACCAGCGGAATGAAACGATCGCCGCGCAGCAGGCTCACGCCGAAGTCGCCGGCGATCAACAAGCGCCTGCGCCCCGCGTGGACATGCCGCACGTCCCCGACGTCGACGCCCTCTTCCGGCCCGAAACGCCGGGCCTCGCCATCGCGCCAGCGCCACAGCTGGTTGCCCTGCAGGCCCAGCCAGAGCGTCCCGTCCGCGGAGGCGGCGACGGCCGCCTCGATCGGGCCGGCCACGCCCGGCAACGTCAGCGGCGTCCAGCGGCCGTCCTCCCAGCGCTGCACGCCGGCCCGCTGGAAGGCCACCAGCACGCCGTCCCCGCTCGGCACGATGCCGTTGATCCAGCGCTCCCCGAGCGCCGGTGGCCGCGGCACCTCCGTCCAACGCGCGCCCTCACGGCGCCACAGCCCGCTCGGTCCCCCCATCCACAGCCGTCCGGCGCGGTCGCGCCCCATCGCGGTGATCTGCCCCTGCGGCCCGGCCTCGCGCTGGCCCTCGCCCGCCGGGCCGGCCATGCGCCACAGCGACGATGCCACCGGCGAATACGCCGACACCATCACCGCGCCGTCCGCCTCGGCCGACAACGCGTAGTTGCTGGTCGCGCGCGGCATCGGTGCCGGCACCAGCGGCGAGCGGCGGAAGCGGTCGAGCCCGCTCTTGGTCGCCACCCAGAGGCTGCCCTCGGCGTCCTCCAGGATCATCATCCCGAAGTCGCCCGACAGCCCTTCCGGCGCGGCCATGCGCTCGGGCTCGCCGGTCAGCGGCACGCGGTCGCCCTCCAGCGGCCACGGCAGGCGACGGCGGCACAACCCGGCCGGGCAGTACACGGTCCACAGGTTGCCCTCGCGATCGGCGATGGTCGACGACCCGCGCCGCGTCGCGAGTACGGGATCGCGGGTGAGCGGCGCCTGCGACACGGCAGGCGCCTTGCGCATCTCCTGCGGGTGGACGAACCACATCTCGCCGCGGATCACCTGCAGGCTGACGGCGCCGGCGCAATCGCCGACCGGACGGAAGCGCGTCTCCCCCTGCGGCAGCGCCAGCAGCCGCTCGTCGTCGCACACCCACACCGTGCCGCGGCCATCGGCCACCACGCCGTCGATCGCGCGCGTCGGCACGCCGTGCTCGGGGCCGATGCGGGTCCAGCTCGTCCCGTCGAAGCGGAACAAGCCGGTCGGGCTGCCCGCCCAGACCGTGCCGCCCGAGCCCTCGGCGATGAAGCGGATGCGCGCCGCGGCGACGGCTTCGTCCTCCGGCACCCGCCACACCTGGCCGCCGCGGATCCGCACCAGGCCGCGCGGGAAGAAGGCCGCCCAGAGATCGCCGTTGGACATCGCCACCAGGCGCCCCACCGCCGCGGAGGGGAAGAGCTCGGGCGGGTTCGGCCGGAAGCGCTCGAAGCGCACGCCGTCGAAGGCGGTCAGCCCGTTCGGCCCGCCCATCCAGAGCAGGCCGTCGGGGGTCTGGGCCATCGCCCAGGTTTCCATCGGCACGCCGTCGGCGGCGGTCCAGGCGTGGTGATGGAACTGCTGCAGGTGCAGCGTGCGGTCCAGCGCCCAGGCCGGCCGGCCACCGGCCAGCAGCCAAGCCGCCAGCAAGGCGGGCGGCAGCCAGGCCGTCCACGCCGGCACGGCGCGCGCCGCACGCTCGGCGCGGCGGGTCGTAACGGGCTTCGGGCGGGGCGGCGTCATCGGGCCGGAACGCTATCAGAACTTGGCGGCGGCGCCGTCGGTCGGGGACGGTCGGGCGATCAGCGCGCGAGGCACGGGATCGCGCGCCGGGCGCTAACTCTTTCGAGGGAGGGCGCGGGACCTTGCGCAGGCGCGGGAGGGGCCGCTGCGGCTACGCTTCGGCCCTGACGCTTCCGACCCGAGCCCGCGTGATCGATCCCGCCCTCACTTCCCCGGCCATCACCGTGATGGCCGTCGATGACCATGCGCTGATGCGCAGCGGCATCGCGTCCGTCATCGATGCCGAGCCCGACATGCGCCTGGTGGCCGAGGCCTCGACCGGGCTGGAAGCGGTGGCGCGTTTCCGCCAGCACCAGCCCGACGTCACGCTGATGGACCTGCGCATGCGCGACATGGACGGCATCGAGGCGATGACGGCGATCCGCCGGGAGTTCCCGCAGGCGCGAGTGGTGATCCTGACCACCTTCCCGGGCGACTTCCAGGCGGTGCGGGCGATGAAGGCCGGCGCGAGCGGCTACCTGCTCAAGGGCCTGATGCGCACCGAGCTGATCGAGACCATCCGCGGCGTGCATGCGGGGCAGCTGATGGTGCCGGCGGTGATCGAGGCCGCCATCGCGGAGCACGCGGGCAGCCGCACGCTCTCGCTGCGCGAGACGCAGGTGCTGCGCCTGGTGGCGCTGGGCCACGCCAACAAGGAAGTGGCCGAGAGCCTGTCGCTGACCGAGGAGACGGTGAAGGTCCACATGCGGACCATCCTCGGCAAGCTCTCCGCGAAGGACCGCACCCACGCGGTCACCATCGCGCTCAAGCGCGGGATCATCGAGCTCTGAAGCCCGGCCGGCCGACGTGGCCGTCACGGCCGGGCCCCGGCATTCACGCCACCGTGAACGTCACCTCGATGTTCCCCCGCGTCGCCAGCGAGTACGGGCAGATCTGATGCGCGCCGTCCACCAGCGCCCACTTCTGCGCCTCGGTCAGGCCGGGCAGCACCACGTGCAGCTTCGCCGCCAGCGCGAAGCCGCCGTCGGCGGTCGTGCCGAGCGAGATGTCGGCCTCGATGGACGCGTCGTCGGGCACGCGGATCGGCTCGGCCGTCTTCACGCGGCGCATCGCGCCCATGAAGCAGGCCGACCAGCCCACGGCCAGCAGCTGCTCGGGGTTGGTGCCCGGACCGCCCGAGCCCGGCAGGCTCAGCCGGACATCGAGCGCGCCGTCGCTGGACTTGCCGGTGCCGTCGCGGCCGCCAGTGGTCCGCGTGGAACCGGTGTAGAGGACCTTGTCGATCGTGCGGGTCATGGAGAAATCCCTCGAAGTCGGAAAGTGGAATGGAAGGCAGGGGTGTAGTCAGCGGCGGCGGGCTCGGGGCTCACCACTGCGCGACGTCGACGACGGCCTTGGCGAAGTCGGCCGGCGCTTCCTGCGGCAGGTTGTGGCCGATGCCGCCAGTCAGCGCGCGGTGCTCGTACTTGCCGGTGAAGCGCGAACGGTAGGCGGCCGCCGGCGGATGCGGCGCGCCGTTGGCATCGCCCTCCAGCGTGATCGTGGGCATCGCCACCGTCTTCACCTGCGCCAGCCGGACCTCGAGCGGCTCGTACTGCGCGTCGGTCTCGGCCGCGCCGATGCGCGAGCGGTAGTTGTGCACCACCAGCGCGACATGGTCCGGGTTCACCAGGTTCGCGGCACTGCGCTCGAAGGTCGCGTCGTCGAAGTTCCACTTCGGCGAGGCCTGGTGCCAGATGAAGCGGGCGAAGGCCTTCAGGTTCTTCTCGTAGCCGATGCGGCCGCGCTCGGTGGCGAAGTAGTACTGGTACCACCACGTGAACTCGTCGGCCGGCGACAGCGGCGTCAGCGCGGTCGTCCGGTCCAGCACCAGGAAACCGCTCACCGACACCAGCGCCTGGCAACGCTCGGGCCACAGCGCGGCCATCACGCAGGCATTGCGCGCTCCCCAGTCGCAGCCGCCGAAGATGGCCTTGCGGATGCCCAGCGCGTCCATCAGCGCGATGCCGTCCGCCGCCAGCGCGGTCTGCTGCGCCGAGCGCATCGTGGCGTCCGAGAGGAAACGCGTCGTGCCGTAGCCGCGCAGGTGCGGCACGATGACGCGGAAGCCCTGCGACGCCAGCATCGGCGCGACGTCCTCGTAGCCGTGGATGTCGTAAGGCCAGCCGTGGAACAGCATCACCGGCGTGCCGTTGCGCGGACCGAGGTCGATGTAGCCGATGTTCAGCGGGCCGGCGTCGATCTGGCGCACCGGGCCGAAGGCGGCGCGGCCGACGGCGACCGGGGCGGCGGTGGCGGCGGTCGCCGGGCCGGTCAGCCCGCTCAGGGCCAGGCCGGCACCGGTCGCGGCGGCGAGCGACAGGAAGTCGCGGCGGTTCGTGTCTGCGGTCATGGGGTCTCCTGTGGCCGGCTCAGTCGGCGGACTTCGCGGCGGTTTCGATCAGCGCGGCGACCTCGTGGGCATGGCTGACCATCGGCACGTGCGACGCGTTGGGGATCACGACGGTGCGGCGCGCATGCGCGCGCTCAGCCATCCAGGCCATCGCGGCGGGCGGGATGTTCTTGTCCGCGGCGCCGTAGACGAAGTACACCGGGTGGTCCTTCCACGCGGTGCCCTGGCTGGGTTCCTTCAGCGCCGCCTCGGCCACCGGGCGCTGGCCGACGGCCATCAGGCGCGCGGCATCGGGCTTCACATCGGCGGCGAACTGGTTGCGGAACTTGTCCTGGTCGATGTACAGGTCCACGCCGCCCTCGGGCAGCGGCACCGGAGCGGCCAGTGCGTCGCCCAGCGTGCTGCCGGGGAACTTGCCGGCCAGCTCGACCACCGACTCGCCCTGCTCGGGCGCGAAGGCCGACACATACACCAGCGCCTTCACCCGGGCGTTGCCGGTGGCGGCACTGCTGATTACCGAGCCCCCGTAGGAGTGCCCGACCAGCACCACCGGCCCGGGGATCTTGTCGAGCAGGCTGGCGGTGTAGCGCGCGTCGCCGGAGACGCTGCGCAGCGGATTGGCGACCGCGACGACGGGATAGCCCTTGCCGCGCAGCTCGCCGGCCACGCCGTTCCAGCTGGAGGCGTCGGCGAAGGCGCCGTGGACCAGCACGATGGTGGGCTTAACGTCAGCGGGCGATGCGTCCTTGGCGAACGCGGGCCCGGCGGCCGTCAGCGCGACCGTGACGCCCAGCGCGGCGAAGGCGCCCAGCGCGGCCGAAGCGCGGGAGCGGAGGGAACGGGACGAAGATGAAGACATGGTGACTGCCTCTGCAGGATCGGGTGGAGGTCGGCGGAACCCCTGTCCCGCCACTGTCCGCCATCAGAGCAGCGCCGCCCTGCGCGGCAAATTGAACCTGCGGGCGCGCCGCCCCCTACCTGTGTATGGTCCGCGGACCGTGGACAACCCGGTTGCCGCTGGCCTCCGCCCTGCGTATCATGAGGCGATTCATGTAGTGCCCGCTACATGAAATCGCATTCAGGACATTCATGGCTCAGAAGAAGCAGACCCAGGCGGTGCGCGGCACCGGCGTGCGCGAGGCCGCCGCGCAGGCCACCCGCGACAGCATCCTCAAGGCGGCGACCAAGGTGTTCGCGCGCTACGGCTACGACGGCGGCAGCATCGAGAAGATCTCCAGCTCGGCCAAGACGCACGACCGGATGATCTATTACTACTTCGGCAGCAAGGAGGGCCTGTTCATCGCGGTGCTCGAGGGCATCTACGACCGCATGGACCGGGCCGAAGCCACCTGCGCGCCGGACACCGCCGATCCGGTCGCGGCGCTGAAGACGGTGATCCGCTTCAAGATCGACTACTACCGCCGCCACCCCGAGTTCGTCACGCTGCTCAACACCGAGAACCTGCACAAGGGCAAGCATGTGGCCAAGTCGGAGAAGGCGGTCGAGTACTCGTCCACCGCGGTCGACCTGATCCGCGACATCCTCGATGCCGGCGCCGCGCAAGGGCTGTTCCGCGCCGACCTGCGCGCGCGCGACGTCTACCTGCTGATCGTGTCGACGGCTTATTTCTTCACCTCCAACCGCCACACGCTGTCCGCCTTCCTGGGCGAATCGCTGGAGACGCCCGAGGCCGTTGCCGCCTGGGAGCGCTTCGTCATCGACAGCGTGCTGCGCGTGGTGCGCGCCGATGCGGCGCCGCTTCCGCTCACGGCCTGAACCGACTGCGCGATCGCGCCGCGCGTTCAGCGCAGCGCTCCATCGGTGCGCACGGGGATCGCGCTTTCCCGGATCGGGTACCCCGTTCGAGGTAGGGCGTCGCCGCTGCGGTGGACATCGATGCCGGCGGGCGTTCGCGAGGCGCATCGCGACTTGTAGGATGAATTCATCCGGTCCGGCATGGCCCGTGCCCCCTGCGCGCGAGCGCCGCGCGTGCCAGGACGGGCCCCCGCCGACTGCCCCGATGACCTACTTCCGTCCCACCTCGCTGGAGGACGCGCTCGCCGCGCTGGCCGAGCCGCTGCCCTCGCCGCGCCGCGTCCTGTGCGGCGGCACCGATGCCTACGCCGATCCCGGCGCGCGGCCGCCCGCGGGCGGGTGGATCGACATCAGCCGACTGGACGCGCTGCACGGCATCGCGCCGCGCGACGGCGAGCTGCGCATCGGCGCCGCCACGAGCTGGGACGCGATCGAGCGCTGCGCGCTGCTGCCGGCCTCGCTGCGCGAAGCGGCGCACCAGGTGGGCTCGCGCCAGATCCGCGTCGCGGGCAGCGTGGGCGGCAACCTCTGCCACGCGGCGCCAGCGGCGGATGGCGTGCCGCCGCTGCTGACGCTGGACGCCTGCGTCGAGCTGGCCAGCCTGCGCGGCGTGCGCCGCCTGCGGCTCGATGAATTCCTGCTCGGCCGCCGCCGCACCGCGCTCGCCGCCGACGAGCTGCTCACCGCCGTGCTCCTTCCCGCCGCCGCGACCACCGGCCGCACCGCCTTCCTGAAGTGCGCCAACCGCGATGGCACCGCGCTGGCCGTGGTCTCGGCCGCGGTCCGCCTGCGCTGGTCCGGGCGCGGCGTCGTGGCGCAGGCCGCCGTGGCGGTCGGCGCGGCGTCCGAGGTGCCGGTCCGCCTGCGCGCGCTCGAGCAAGGCCTGGAAGGCGCCCGGCCCGAGTCCCTGTCGCCGCTGATCCGCGAAAGCCGGCTGCCCGAGCTCGCGCCGATCGACGATGTGCGCGGTTCCGCCAGCCTGCGCCGCCACCTGGCGCGCGTCGCCGTCGAACGCGCCTGCGCGCGCTGCCTGCAGGAGGCCATCGATGGCGCACCCGCCTGATCCGACCTGCCCGCGTGCGGCGAATCCGCCCTTGAGCGCAACGGCCACGGCGCCGGGCTGGGTCGAGATCAACGGCCACCCACACCGCCTGCCGACCGATCTGTCGCGCACCGCGGTCGACTTCCTGCGCGAGGACCTGCGGCTGCGCGGGACCAAGGTCGGCTGCGGCCAGGGCGACTGCGGCAGCTGCACGATCGTCGTCGACGGCGAGCCGCGCTACGCCTGCGTGACGCCGGTCGCGCAGCTCGACGGCCGCCGCGTGACGACGGTCGAGGGCCTAGCCACGGCCAGCCCCTGCGGCGCGCGCCTGCAGCAGGCCTTCCTGGCGCACCAGGCGGTGCAATGCGGCTTCTGCATTCCCGGCATGCTGATGGCGGCCTCGGCGGCGATCGACGCCGGCGAGGTGCGCGACCGCGCCGGCGCCTGCGCCGCGATCGACGGCGTGCTGTGCCGCTGCACCGGCTATCGCAAGATCGTCGACGCGGTGACCGAGGTCGGCACCGGCGCGGCACCGCGCCCGCTCACCCCGCCGCCCGGTGCCGGCGAGGGCGCGGCGGTCGGCCGCCCGCTGACGCGCCTGGACGGGCCCGAGAAGGTCGACGGCAGCCAATGCTTCGGCGCCGACGGCATTCCCGCCGACAGCCTCTACCTGCGCGCGGTGCGCTGTCCCTTTCCGCGCGCGCGCTTCGTGCTCGGCGACCTCGACGCCTATCTGCGCGCCCACCCCGGCCTGCATCGCGTGCTGACGCATGCCGACGTGCCGGGCCGCAACCTGCATGGCATCGCGCCGGCGTATGCCGACCAGCCGGTGCTGCCCGCCAGCGAGGCGCGCCACCACCTCGAGGCGATCGCGCTGGTCGTCGGAGAGCGCGCGGCCGTCGCGGCGCTGGACCTCGCCGGCTTCCCGGTCGAGTGGGAGCCGCTGCCCGCCGTCTTCACCGTCGACGAGGCCGCCCGCCCCGACGCCCCGCTGCTGCATGCGAACCGCGCCGGCAACCTGCTGGTCGAGGGCCGCGTGCTGCGAGGCGACGCCGCCGCCGCGCTGCGCGAGGCCGCGCACGTGGTCACCGGCCGCTTCGCATCGAGCTTCGTCGAACACGCCTACCTCGAGCCCGAGGCCGGCTGGGCGCGCCGCGTCGGCGACACGATCGAACTGCATTCGCCGACGCAGGCGCCGCACCCGCACCGCGAGGACCTGGCCCGCGTGCTGGGCGTGCCGGAGCCGCTTGTGCGCGTCGTGCCGACCGCCGTGGGCGGCGGCTTCGGCGGCAAGCTGGACATGACGGTGCAGCCGCTGCTCGCGGTCGCCGCCTGGCACCTGGACCGGCCGGTCGCGATCGTGTTCAGCCGCGAGGAGTCGATGGCCTCGTCGACCAAGCGCCATCCGGCCCGCATCGTCTCGACGATGGCGGCCGGCAGCGATGGCCGGCTGCGGGCCGTCGAATTCGAGGGCGACTACAACACCGGCGCCTTCGCCTCCTGGGGCACGGCCGTCGCCAACCGCGTGCCGGTGCATGCGGGCGGTCCCTACCGCCTGCCGCATTACGCGGCCCGCGCGCGCGCCATCCACACGCATGTCACGCCGGCCGGCGCCTTCCGGGGCTTCGGCGTGCCGCAGACGACGATGTCGCAGGAACAGCTGATCGACGAGCTGGCGCTGAAGACCGGCTGGGATCCGCTCGAATTCCGCGCGCTCAACGCGCTGCGGCCCGGCGACACGCTGCCGACCGGCCAGCTGCTGGACGAGAGCGTCGGCCTGGTCGAGTGCCTCGACGCGCTGCGACCGCGCTGGACCGAGGCGCTCGCGCGGATCGCCGCGCGCAATGCCGAGGCGCCGCCGCAGCGGCGTCACGGCGTCGGCCTGGCCGCGTTCTTCTACGGCTGCGGCAACACCGGCACGCCCAATCCGTCGACGGTGCGCATCGGCGTGCGGCCCGACGGCACGCTGGTGCTGCACCAGGGTGCGGTCGACGCCGGCCAGGGCTCGAACACGGTGATCCCGCAGATCGCGGCCGACGCGCTCGGCGTGCCGGTGGGCCGGCTCCACATCGTCGGGCCCGACACCCACCTGACGCCCGACTGCGGACGCACCTCGGCCTCGCGCCAGACCTTCGTGACCGGACGCGCGGCCTTCCTGGCCGGCACCGCGCTGCGGCGGCGCATCCGCGCGCTGCTGCGCGCCGCCGAGGACGCGCCGGTCCACTTCGGCGAGGGCTGGGTCGGCGCGGGCGACGCACGCCTGTCGCTGCGCGAGCTGCCGCTGGATGCCCATGGCTACGCGCTGTGCGCCGAGGAGCGCTTCGATCCGCCGACGCGCTCGCTGGACGCCACCGGCCAGGGCCGCCCCTATGCGACCTACGCCTTCGGCGCGCAGATGGCGGAGGTGGAGGTCGACCTCGAGACCGGACGCGTGCGGGTGCGCCGGGTGGTCGCGGCGCACGACGTCGGCCGGCGCGTCAACCCGACGCTGCTCGAGGGCCAGATCGAGGGCGCGGTGGCGCAGGGCGTCGGCCTGGCGCTGATGGAGCAGTACCTGCCCGGCCGCAACAACAACCTGCACGACTACCTGATCCCGACGGTGCACGACGTGCCCGAGGTCGAGGTGCTGTTCGTCGAGGCACCGACGCCGATCGGGCCCTACGGCGCCAAGGGCATCGGCGAGCCGGCGCTGGTGCCGACCGCCGCCGCGATCCTGAACGCGATCCACCACGCCACTGGCGCGCGGGTGCGCGAGGCGCCGGCCACGCCGGACGTCGTGCTGCGCGCGCTGGCCGCCGCCGGCCGCGGCTTGCCGCTCGCTCCCGGTGCCCGGTGATGCGCTGGATGCTTCGATCTCCGTCGATCCGCCGCGCCTCGCGGGCGCCGGCGGCAATGCCCGCCTCCCGGAAGGAATGACCCGGTGATGTCCGACACCCACCTCGAGTCGCCGTCGCGGCGCCACCGTTGGCTGGCCCTGCTGCCGGTGCTGCACGCGCTGGCCGGCGTGACCGTCGCCAACCGCGTCCAGCCCTTCGTTCTGGGACTGCCGTTCTTCATGGCCTGGACCATCGCCGGCATGCTGCTGACCGCGCTGGTGATGGCGGCGATCTACCGCCTCGACCCCGCCAACCGCGGCGACGCGGAAGCGGCGCCCGACCTCGGCGACGACGTCAGCGGGAATATCGGCGGGAATATCAGCGAGCACATCAGCGGGCACCGCAGCGGCAATGGCAGCGCCAGCGCCAGCGCCCACGCCGGGAGCGACGCATGAACGCGGCCACCGTCATCCTGCTGCTGACGCTGGCCTTCGCGCTCTGGACCGGCCTGCGCGCGCGGCGTGGCGTCACGATGGACCTGGCCCAGTGGAGCGTCGGCGGGCGCGGCTTCTCCGCGTTGCTCGTGTTCGTGCTGATGGCCGGCGAGCTCTACACCACCTTCACCTTCCTGGGCGCCAGCGGCTACGCCTACGGCCACGGCGGCGCGGCGCTCTACATCCTGGTCTACACCTGCCTGGCCTTCGTGATGTCGTACTGGCTGCTGCCGCCGATCTGGCGCTTCGCCAAGCGGCATGGCGCGATGACGCAGCCCGAGGTCTTCGCGCGGCTCTACGACAGCCCCGCGCTGGGCCTGCTGGTCGCCGTGGTCGCGCTGCTGGCGCTGGTGCCCTACCTGGTGGTGCAGATGAAGGGCCTGGGCCTGATCGTCGAGCTGACCTCCTACGGCACGCTCTCGCCGGCGACCGCGGTCTGGATCGGCGCCAGCGTCATGACGGTCTACGTGATGCTGTCGGGCATCCACGGCTCGGCGCTGACCGCGGTGGTGAAGGACGTGCTGGTGCTGCTGGTCTGCGTGTTCCTGGGGCTCTACCTGCCGTACCACCACCATGGCGGCATCGGCCCGATGTTCGAGCGCATCGAAGCGGCGCGGCCCGGCTTCCTCGCGCTGCCCGCCGAGGGCCGCAACGCCGTGTGGTTCAGCTCGACCGTGGCGCTGTCGGCGCTGGGCATGTACCTCTGGCCGCATGCGTTCAGCGCCGTGTTCACCGCAAAGTCCGAGCGCAGTTTCCGCAAGAACGCGGTCGTCATGCCGCTGTACGCGCTGGTGATGCTGTTCTCGATGTTCGCCGGCTTCGCGGCGGTGCTGGAGGTGCCGGGCCTGAACGGCGGCCAGATCGACCTGGCGCTGCTGAAGCTGTCGCTGAAGACCTTCGACCCCTGGTTCGTCGGCGTCATCGGCGCGGCCGGCATGCTCACCGCGCTGGTGCCGGGCTCGATCATGCTGATCTCGGCCTCGACGCTGCTGGCGCGCAACCTCTACCGGCCGCTGTTCCCGCGCAGCGACGATGCGCGGCTGGCCACGGTCTCGCGGCTGGCCGCGCCGCTGCTGACCCTGATCGCGGTGCTGCTGACGCTGGGCGGCGGCGCCAGCATCGTCGCGCTGCTGCTGATGGGCTTCGGCATCGTCACGCAGCTGGCGCCCGCGCTGCTGGCGGCGCTGGTGGCGCCGCGGCTCGCCAGCCGGCACGGCGCGATCGCGGGCCTGCTGGTCGGCGTCGGATTCGTCGCCTTCACCGTCGTCACCGGCGCGACCACGCGCACGCTGCTGCCCGCCGCGCCCGGCTGGGTGCATGACCTCAACATCGGCATCGTCGGGCTCGCGCTCAACCTGGTGGTGATGCTGGGCGTCAGCCGGCTGGCGCCAGCGCGCGGCGCACCCAGTCCTCGAGTTCCCCTGCGTCGACCGGTTTCTCGATGACGCACAGCGCGCCCTGCCCCATCGCCCGCTCGCGCACCGACGGCGAGGTCAGCGCGGTGATGAACACGGTGGGCACGGCCAGGCCGTCGCGCTGCAGCCGCGCCAGCAGCCCGATGCCATCGAGGCGGGTCATGTGGATGTCGCAGACCAGGCAGCCGACCCGCGGCGCCACCTCGTCCTCCAGGAACTCGATCGCGGACGCGTAGCTGCGCGCCTCCCAGCCGACCGCGCGCACCAGGCTGCTGGTGGCGGCGCGGACGAAGGGATCGTCGTCGACGATGGCCACGAGCGCGCGCGGCGGCGCCGACGGGTGGCCGATGCCGGGCATCAGGCGGCCTCGCGGATCACGCCGATGGCCTGCATCTTGCGCACCAGCTCCGCCACCGAGCGCGAACGCATCTTGCGCATCGCCTGCCCGCGGTGGATCTTGGCGGTGATCTCGGCGATGCCCATCTCGCCGGCGATCTGCTTGTTCATGCGCCCCGCGGCGACATGCCCCAGCACCTCGCGCTCGCGCGGCGTGAGCGAAGCCCAGCAGCCGCGCACGTCGTCGAGCGCGCGCTCCACCGCCAGCCGGCGCGCATCCGCGTCCAGCGCGGCGACCACCGCATCGATCATGTCCTGGTCGCGGAACGGCTTCTCGAGGAAGTCGCGCGCGCCCGCCTTCATCGCCCGCACCGTCATCGACACGTCGCCGTGGCCGGTCATGAAGATCACCGGCATCGGCCCGAGCCCGCGACCCGCCATCGACTGCTGGAAGGCCAGGCCGCTCTCGCCGCGCAGGCGCACGTCCAGCACCAGGCAGCCGGGCCCGGTGCCCTTGGGCGCGGCGAGGAAGGCGGCGGTGGTCGGGAAGTCGCGCACCTCCAGGCCCATCGACCGCAGCAGGCTGGCGAGCGAGCCGCGGATCAGGTCCTCGTCGTCGACGATGTAGACGGTGCGGCGGGCGGCCGCGTCCGCGGTCGCCACGGCGGGAGGGCCGGGTCGGACGGACGATGGGATCAGGGACTGCATGACGGACACCTCGATGCGCAGGCGCGCAAGGTAGCAGAAGCAACGGCGCCAGGGACGCCCGCGAGGGCGTCCCTATACGCATGTATGAGCGGGCGCTCAGCCGAAGGTGAAGGCATAGGCGCGCACGCCGGGGTCCAGGAAGCGGATCTCGAGGCGCCGGTCGCGCACCGCGCCGCGCTGGCGCACCAGCTGGTAGAGCCGGCTGGCGTTCACGCGCCCGCGCCCCTGCGCATCCACGTCCAGGCCGTGTTCCTCGCCGGGCGGCTGGCCGTCGATCGTCAGCACGAAACGCGCGCCGTCGGGTGGCCCGGCCATCACCAGGTGCAGGTCCCGCGCATGGAAGCGGATCGCGATCGCGCCGGCACCGCCCGCGCCGGCAGGGCCGCTGGCATCGCTGCCGGCCGTCATGCCGCCCAGCTGCGCGAACTCCGGCCCCACGGTCCAGATCCCCGACAGCGCCCATTCGTTCAGGCCCAGGCGGCCCGCCGAGTAGCGCCGTGGCTGGTCGCGCAGCAGCGGCTCCGGCGACGCCATCGCGTTGGCCTGCGCATACCCGAGGTAGCTTTCCGGCGAGCGCAGGTTGTCGAGGTCCGCGGGCATGCCGACGCCGCTCAGGTCGGTGCCGGCGCGCGCGGCCGATGGCGCGGTGCCCGCCGGCGTGGCCTCGCGCAGCAGCGCCTGGATCGCCTGCTCGGTGGCGTCCGCGCCTTCCTCGCCGAACTGGTGATGGCGCAGTCGCCCCTGCGCGTCGACCAGGTAGATCGCCGGCCAGAAGCGGTTGCGGTACGCGCGCCAGATCCGGTAGCCGTCGTCCAGCGCGATCGGGTAGTCGAGCTTCAGGTCCTTGGCCGCGCGCGTCACGTTGGCCGGGTCCTTCTCGAAGGCGAATTCCGGCGAGTGCACGCCGATCACCACCAGCCCCTGCCCGGCGTAGCGCTGCGCCCAGGCGCGGACGTGGGGCAGCGTGCGCAGGCAGTTGATGCAGGAGTAGGTCCAGAAGCTGACGACGACGACCTTGCCGCGCAGCGCCTCGAGCGCCAGCGGCGGCGAGTTGAGCCAGCCGGTGGCGCCGGCGAAGCCGGGCGCGACGCCCTCGACGGGCGGCGTCGCGACCGGGCGGCCCTGTGCGACGGCGGGCACGCCGGTCGACAGGCCGGCGGCCATCGCGACCGCCGCGAACAGGCGCCGCGGCGGCGCGACGGCGCAGGCGCCGGCCGCGAGTCCGAGCGCCAGCGCGCAGGCGCCGACGGCGATCAGGGCCAGCGTCTCCATGGCCGTCAGCCCTGGCGGCCCAGCGCCGTCACCAGCGTCTGGTAGCGGCCATCGCGCTTGAGCGCTTCGTAGCGCGCGCGGGCGGCGGCGTAGGCGGCGGTGTTGGCGGACGGCTCGCCCTCGCTGCGATCGAAGGCGGCCAGGCCGGACTCGCGGTAGACCTGCAGGTCGGCCAGCACCTCGGCGCGACTGAGCGGGCGCTCCATCATGTCCATCATCGTCAGCTCGTCGTAGCGCTCCCGCGCGGCCAGCAGCGCGGCGGAGGTGTTGGACTCCTCACCGTCGCGGCGCTCCGCGTCGGCCAGGCCGGAGTCACGGTAGGCCTTCAGGTCCTTGAGGACATCGGCGCGGCTCAGCGCCTGCATGCGGGACACCGGCAGGCCGCGCAGCGCCAGGTAGCGCCGGCGCGCCTCCCGCCAGGCCGCGGTGCCGACCTGCGACTGCGAGTCGTCGCGCTCCAGCGCGGCCAGGCCGGACTGCTGGTAGACGGCCAGGTCCTGCTCCACCTGCGCGCGGGTCACCGGCGCGGCGGCGGCGGGTTCGCCGGCGAAGGCGACCGACATCAGGCCGGCCAGCAAGGCGCCGCCGAAGGTGAGGGCCAGCACCAGGCGTTGCGGCTGGAAGCGCGGACGGAAAGTCATTGGGGACGGATTCATCTGGAACTCCTTGGATCGGGGTTGCCCGGCGGCACAGGCCCGCCACCCTGTGCGGCGGACCGCCGACGGGACGGCGGATCGCGGTGCGCCGGGTCCGGGGACACCGTCTCCGCGATGGGATCGATCGGACCAGAGCGCGGCCCGCCGGCCTATCCGACCGAGCGGCGGTCCTTCCCATACCTGGGTTTCATCCCTCCCCTTCCCAGGGCGACGCGTCCGAGACCCGCGCTCCGCCCTCCTCATCCCTTCGCAGAGGCTTTTGCCGGGTCGCGCCTGGCCGGCCTCGGAGCCAAGGACACGACCGCCCCGCCCAACGACGACCACAGATCCTGCCGAGTCCACGATCACGCGTCCGCCATCGCCGCGACGCCGCTGGGATGCGGCGCCGTCGGCGTGCTCCGTGCGCCGGCGCTGGGCAGCTGCAAGGTGACCAGCGTGCCGCCCTCGCGGCCCGGCTCGAAGGCCAGCGTGCCGGCATGGGCGTCGACGATGGACTTGCAGATCGCCAGCCCCATGCCCATGCCGTGGGACTTGGTCGTGAAGAAGGGCTCGGTCAGCTGCGCCGCCGCATCGGGCGGGATGCCGGTGCCGCGATCCTCGATCTCGACGCGGATCAGGTCCGGCAGCGCCGCGCCCCAGCGCATCGTCAGGCGACGCTGTCCCTCGGGCACCTCGGCCATCGCCTCGGCGCCGTTCATCAGCAGGTTGATGGCGACCTGCTGCAGCTGCACCCGGTCGCCGCGCACGCGGCAGGGCTGCGCCGGGCCGAGCACCGAGAGCGTCACCCCGAGCTCCGCCATCGAGCCGGCCACCAGCGACACGCATTCGCGCAGCGCGTCGCACAGGTCGATGTCGGCGAACTGCGGCTCGGCCTTGCGTGCCATCGCGCGCAGGCCCTGGATGATGCTCTTGGCGCGCTTGGCGCTGAGCCGGACATGCGAGACCATCGCCAGCGCCTCGCCGATGTCGGGCTCGTCGCGCTCCAGCCAGCGTGAGGCGGCGCTGGCCGAGGTGTCGATGGCGCTCAGCGGCTGGCCGATCTCGTGGACGATGGAGGCCACCAGCTCGCCCATCGCCTTGAGCCGGCTCGCGCGGCCGAGCTCGGCCAGCGCCGCGCGCAGCCGCTCCTCGGCCTCGGCGCGCTGGCGGTTCTGGTCGACGAGCTCCTCGTACAGTCGCGTGTTCTCGAGCGAGAAGGCCGCCTGCGAGGCGATCACCTCCAGCAGCTCCGCCTTGGCCGGCGTGAACACGCGCGGCGCCAGGCTGTTCTCCAGGTACAGCACGCCGATCAGGCGCGCGTAGCGCATCATCGGCACGCACAGCAGCGAGCGCGGCCGCGCGCGCTTCACGTAGTCGTCCTGCGCCAGCGCCAGGGCCTCGCGCGCGTCGTCGTACTGGGTCGCATGCTGCGTGCGCGCGACCGCATGGGCGATGGTCACCGGCAGCTGCCCGGCGCTGAAGGCCGCCGGCGTCTGCGTCACCGCGATCTGCCCCGCGACCATGCGCGCGCTGGCCCGCACCGTCCATTCGCCGTCGCGCCACAACGCGAGCGCGCCGTAGTCGGCGCCCGCCGATTCGAGCGCGGTGCGCATGGTCGTCTCGACGATGCGCTCGGGGACGATGTCGCTGGCCAGCGCGTGGGTGATGCGCAGCACCGCCTGGACATCGAGCTCGTGCAGGCGGCTGGTCGGCCCCGGCGCGTCGGCCTCCTGCAGCTCCGGATGACGCTGCTGCAGCTGGCGCGCCTTGGCGGCCGCGCCCCAGCGCTGCCAGGCGGCCAGGGCATGGCGCAGGTAGGCGCGGCGCTCGATCTCGCGACCGAGGCCGGCGTGGAAAGCCGCGGCCAGCTCCGCCGCCAGCGCCTCCACCTGGGTGAAGCCGTGGCGCCGCGCCTGCGTCACCGCGGTGGAGAACAGGTCCGCCGCCTCGGCCAGGTGGCCCAGCGCCCGCGCCTGCTCGGCCAGCACCAGCGCGCGGCGCGCGCCGAAGTTCTCCGGGCATTCCGCGGCCCAGCCGTCCAGCGACGCGAGGTGGTGACGCAGCGCCGCCTCCTGCGCCTGGTCGCGCTCACGCAGCTGCAGCAGCGCGAGGGCGCCGTAGAAGGCCAGGTCGCCGCATTCGGCGAAGTTGCGGGCGACGGCCACGCAGGCTTGCGCGCGCCGGCGCGATTCGAGCGCCTCGGCCAGGTCGCCGAAGAGCAGCCCCGCCTGCAGCCGGTAGGTCCAGTAGGCCAGGTCCACCAGCGTGACCGGTGCGCCCTCGACCGGCTCGGCCATGCGCTCGCCGCGCGGCTCGCCGTCCTGCAGCACGCCCAGCAGCGTGCGCTGTGCCAGCACCGCGTCGACGACCAGCCGGAAGTTGGCGTCCTTCGCCCGCGCGAGCGCGCCCTCGACGGTCTGGCGCACGTCCTCGAGGAACTCGCCCGCGAAAAGCATGCCGGTGGCCTGGTTGCGGCCGCAGTACAGCGCGAAGGTGTGGTCGCCCTCGCGGGTGGCGATCTCGAAGGCGCGGCCGAAGACCTCGCGCGCGCCGCGCGCCGGCTGGGTCCAGGGCACGACGAAGGTCGCATAGGTGTGCAGCACGCGCGCCTGGTAGCGGCGCAGGCCGCGCTCGCCGATGAGGTGCAGCGCCAGCTCGCCGAAGGCGCGCGAGCTGGCGAAATCGCCATAACGCGCGCCGAGCACCTGGATCAGGCAGACGTAGGCGTTGGCGGAGGCGTCGCAATGGCCATGCGCGATCGCCAACCGGACCACGCGCAGCAGCATCAGGTCGACCAGCTGCTGGTCCGAATACATCGCCGGCGGGACCAGGTCGGCGAAGACGTTGACCAGCGCCCGGCGGCGCGGGTCCGGATCGACCGGCCAGTCGCGCAGCGCGTCGACGCCGTGTTCGTCGATCCAGGCGCGCAGCGGCGCGTATTCCGCGTCGACCTGCGCCGGCGTCGGATGGCGCGGCAGCACGATGCCCGCCGCGCTGGCCAGGAAGGCCAGGCCGATGTCCAGCGCCAGGTCGTAGCGGCCCAGCGTCGTGTACAGGGCCACCCGCAGCCGGGCCACCTCGGCGCTGAACAGTCCGTCGCCGGCCAGGCCCTGCAGCGCCGCCAGGCGCATCTCGGCGGCCTCGAGCGCACCGGTCATGAACTCGGCCTCGCCGCAGAGCAGGCTGGCCTCCAGCGCCTCGGGACTGGTCTGCTCGTCGCCCAGCCAGGTCAGCGTCCAGCCGAAGAAATCCAGCGCCGCGTGATGCGCGGTGGCCGCCTTCGCGCGCTTGCCCGCTTCCAGGTTGATCAGCGCGAAGGCGCGATGCTCGATCGGATGCACCACCGCCGGCCGCGCGAGGTTGGCCTGCGTGGCGATCAGGAAGGCGGGGATGCGTTCGTCGTTGGCGGCGCGCAGCCGGCGCGTGATCGCCAGGTGCAGCGCGGCCCGCTCGGCCGGCGCGATCGCGCCGAGGACCGCCTCGCGGACATGGTCATGGGTGAAGGTCCAGTCGCCGCGGTCGAGCACGACAAAGCCCGCCTGCAGCGCCGGCGCCATCGCGGCCGCGAGCGGGCCCTCGGTGCTGTCGACGGCCACCGCGAGCAGCGCCGGCGCCGCGCGGTCGCCCAGGCTGGCCATCGCGCGCAGCAGGGCGAGCGCGGTGTCGGGCAGCTCGTCGAGCTCGCGCGCGAGCAGCTCGCCGACGTCGTGGATGACCGGGCTGGCCGCGCTGCGCTCGGCATGCCAGGCCCAGCGCGTGGTCGCGGGGTCGTAGGCGAGCAGGCCCTTCGCGACCAGGCGCCCCAGCAGCCGGCGGATGAAGAAGGGGTTGTGGCCGGTCAGGTGCTGGACCAGGTCCAGCAGCGGCCCCAGCGCCGAGACGTCCTGGTGCAGCACCTGCGCGACCAGGGCCCGCACGGCGTCGTCGTCCAGCGGCCGCAGCGCCAGATGGCAGGCGCCGGCGCGGCTGAACAGGGGCGCCGCGCGCAGCGGATGCGGCGCGTCCGTCTCGCCCGACCGCATCGAGCCCGCCAGCAGCAGCGGCGCATCGGCGTGGTCGATCAGCAGGCGCTCCAGCACCTTGAGCGTGTCGACGTCCGCCCACTGCAGGTCGTCGATCAGCAGCACCAGCGGACGCTCCGGTCGCGCGAAGGCGGCGAACAGCCGGGCCATGGCGCGCAGGACGATCTCGCGCTCGAAGACCAGCGCCGCGTCGCCCGGCACCGGCGCGGCCGGCCCCTCCTGCGGACCGAGCACGGCGGCCAGGCCCGGCACCCAGCCGGCGAGCGTCGCGCCGACCGGTTGCGCGGCGCGGCGCAGGCGGTCCCGCCAGGTCTCGAAGTCGGCCTCGGCGCTGCCAAGCACGCCCTGCAGCAAGGGCTCCAGCGCCCGCGCCAGCGCGTCGAAGGGCACGCCACTGCGCGCGGCGTCGCACTTGCCGGCGGCCACCAGCGGCGCGACGGGCTGCCGCATCCGCGCGACCGCTTCGCGCAGCAGCGCCGACTTGCCGATGCCCGGTCCGCCCCAGACCCAGGCGGTGCGGGCGCCTTCGCCCTCGGCCACCGCGCGATAGAGCGCGGCGAGCTGGGCGAGCTCGTCGTCGCGGCCGACCACCGGGCCGGGATCGTGCGCGCCGGCCAGCGCGGCGCCGGCATCGAGCACGAAGTCGGGGATGGTGCCGTGGCGACGCAGCAGTTCGTCGCAGCTGCGCAGGTCGGCCAGCAGCGCGCCGGCGTCGGCATAGCGGCGGTCCGGCGACTTCTGCAGCAGGCGCAGCACCAGGCGCGAGAGCTGCGCCGGGACCTCCGGCCGCAGCGCGTGCACCGGCGACGGCAGGCGGGTCGCATGGGCGTGGATGCGGGAGGCGGCGTTGTCGCCATCGAAGGGCGGCGCCCCGGTCAGCAGTTCGTGGAACAGGCAGCCCAGGGCGTAGAGATCGGCGCGCGCGTCGACCTCGACATTCATCCGCCCGCCCAGCTCCGGCGCCATGTAGTCGAAGCGGGCATCGTCCCAGGCCAGCGCTTCCTCGCCGCGGGCCTGGGGCTCGCCCTGGCGCAGCGCGAAGCCGAAGCCGGTCAACGTCGCTCTGCCGGCCGCCTCGTCGACCAGGATGCAATCCGGGCCGAGCGCGCGATGGACGATGCCGGCGGCATGCATCCCGGCCACCGCGGACACGATGGCCCGCGCCAGGCGCAGGAAGGCCGCCGGCGTCATCGGCGGCCGGGCGGTCTCGCCGAGCAGCCGGCCGCCCGGGTCCTGGAGCAGCAGCACGACGCCCTCGCCACTGGGCTGCAGCGCCTGCGGCACCGCGGCCCAGTCCGGCCGGAGCGCGCCGCGCAGCGCGTATTCACGCTGCAGCAGCGCCAGCGCGGCCGGCGCCTGATGGCCGCGTCCGGCCACGAGGACGGACGGACCGCGCTGCGGACTGGCCCGGTGCAGGCGAGTCCCGCGCGGGGTCAACTCGAGGAAGGGAAGGCGGGCAAGGTCGTTCATCGCTGGCTTCAATGTAGGGAACACTACATGAAATTCGATGATATGGGCCGACCTCGACGACCGCAAGGCGACACCCGCGCGACAACTCCCTCGAAAGAGTTAGTCCGAGGGTTTATCGGGGGTTGGCGGAGGGAGTGCGCCGTGACGGCGCGCAGCGCGGGCGTTGAAGCCGGCGCTCAGCGATTGACCATCACGATGCCGGCCGCGAGACCAGCGAGCGCGAGCATCAGCCGCGGCGTGATCGGCTCGCCGAGCAGCAGCGCGCCCGCGAGCAGCCCGAACAGCGGCGTGCTCAGCGTGAAGCTGGACAGCCGGGTCGCCGGGTAATGGCGGATCAGCCAGAACCACAGCAGGTAGCTGGCGAAGGAGACGATCACCGCCTGAAAGCCGAAGAGCCCGACCAGCCGCCAGGACCAGGCCAGCGGCAGGACCTCGCCGGTGGCGAGCGCGCCCGCCGCCAGCGCCAGCGCCGACACGCCGAGCTGGTACAGCAGCGTCTTCTCCGCGCTCGCCGACGACAGCCGCGTCGCACGGATCGCCAGCGTCGTGCCACCCCACAGCAGCGCGGCCAGCACGCCCAGCGCGTCGCCGAGCCATTGCATCGCCTGCCCGGTGCCCTGCAGGCCCTCGCCGAAGGCGAACGCCACCGCGCCGAAGGCGATCAGCAGGCCCACCGTCTGGCGCATCGTCAATCGCTCGGCGGGCGAGATCAGCGGCATGCCCAGCGCGACGACGAAGGGCGACAGGTAGAGGAACACCACCATCCGCGACGCCGTCGTGTACTGCAGCCCGACGAAGATGCAGGCGAACTCGGCCGCGAACAGCAGGCCAGCAAGCAGGCCGCCGGGCAGGCTGCCGTCAGGGCGGAAGAGCGCGATGCCGCGCGCCGCGGCGAAGCCCCACACCAGCAGGCCGGCCAGGCCCGAGCGCAGCGCGGCCTGCCACAGCGGGCCGATCTCCGCCAGCGCGGCCTTGGCCGCGACCTGGTTCAGGCCCCACAGCACGCAGCATCCCAGCAGGATGAGCACCGCCGCGCCGTCGAGTCGCTGTTTGCGTTCCATGGCGCCGGATCATGCCCGGCGGCGTGTCCAGGCCCGCGCGGCCAACGCACACAGCAGCGCCGCCGCGGCGCCCGCGATCAGGCCGGTGAAATGCGACAGCGGCGCGATCGCGATGTTCCAGCCGTCCCAATGCCGCAGCGGCGGGCCGGCCAAGGGGCGCTCCGCCGCGACCTTCGCGATCAGTCCCAGCCCGATCAGCAGGCCGATGACGCGCTCGCGCCCATGCGAGGCGCGCATCCGCATCATCCCGATCGCGGCGACGGCGACGCCCGCATGCAGCACGCCCGAGGCGCCACCGAAGCGCTCGAGCGACGGTTCGATCAGCAGCCCGACCTGCGTCAGCGGCCAGGCCAGCAACCAGGCGACCGCGTCCCACGGTCCCAGGCGCGCGGCGACGCCCAGCAGGCCCACGACGGCACAGCCGGCCAGGTTGGCGATCAGGTGCTGGGGACTCCAA
Organism: Roseateles sp. 22389; assembly: GCF_052044995.1. Classification (NCBI taxonomy): domain Bacteria; kingdom Pseudomonadati; phylum Pseudomonadota; class Betaproteobacteria; order Burkholderiales; family Sphaerotilaceae; genus Roseateles; species Roseateles sp. 22389. Next base: position 23,816 of record NZ_JBQEOF010000018.1, on the reverse strand, counting down.
TGCAACCACGCGGCGCTGAGCGCGCGCCACGGCTCGCTGGCCGCGAACCCGGGCCGCCACTCGAGCGCGGCCTGCACCGGCGCGGGCTGGACCCAGGCGACCAGCGAGCCGATCGCGAGCGCCATCGCCACCAGCAGCCACGCGCGTCCCGGCATCGGGGCCTCGTCCGCGATGCGTCAGCCGAAGACGGCCCGCCAGAGCGCCAGCACCGCGTCGCGCTGCGGCGCGAGCGCCTCGGCGGCCTCGCCGTCGAGCGCGGTGGACTGCTCGTTGAGCCGGGCCCGGTGCTGCACGCGGCGCAGCTCGCGATAGGCATCGGCGGCGTCGCGGCCGACGTTGGCAGGCAGCAGCCCGGCGGACTCGGCACGTTGCAGCAGCGCGATGTTGCCGGCGTTGGCCAGCAGCTCGGGGTGGCGCGCCGAGTGCGCCAGGATCAGGTACTGCAGCGCGAATTCGGCGTCCACCATGCCACCCGGGCTGTGCTTCACGTCGAAGAAACCGGTCCGCACCGAGCGCGCGGCGCGCAGCTTCTCGCGCATGGCGACGACCTCGTCACGCAGCGCCGCCGGATCGCGCGGCGCGGTCAGCACCGCGCGGCGGGTGGCCTCGAAGCGCTCGGCCAGCGATGCGTCGCCGGCGCAGAAGCGCGCCCGCGTGATCGCCTGGTGCTCCCAGGTCCACGCGGTGTTGCTGCCGCGGCCGCCCTGGTAGTTCTCGAACGAGGTGATCGACGTCACCAGCAGCCCCGAGTTGCCGTTGGGCCGCAGCGCGGTGTCGATGTCGAAGAGCTCGCCCGCGGCGGTGCGGATCGTCAGCCAGGTGATCAGCTTGCGGATGAAGGCACCGTAGATCTCCGCGGCGTTGTCGTCCTCGTCGTCGAAGAGGAAGACCAGATCCAGGTCGCTGCCGTAGCCCAGTTCCTTGCCGCCGAGCTTGCCGTAGGCGATCACCGCCAGCCGCGGCGACGGCCGGTGCTTCTGCTTGAGCCGGTCCCAGGCCCAGTCCAGCACGCACTGCACCGTCGCGTCGGCGAGCAGCGACAGCTCGTCCGCCACCTGCTCGACGCTGATCTGCCCCTCCACGTCGCGCACCAGCGTGCGGAAGACCTCGGCGTGATGCGCGCGGCGCACGCTGTCCAGCAGCGCGTCCTCGCTGGCCTCGCCATGCTCGGCCCAGGCGTCGTGGCGCGCCTGCAGGTCCTGGATGAAGGCCGCGCCATCGAAGCGCTCGTGCAGCAGGCGCGCGTCGGCGAGCTCGTCGATGACGCCGGGATGCTGCATCAGGTAGCGCATCGGCCAGCGCGCCAGGCCCAGCAGCCGCAGCAGCCGGCCCTGCACCGCCGGCCGCTCGACCAGCAGCGCCAGGTAGCTCTCGCGGCGCAGCAGCGGCTCGATCCAGTCGACGAAGCGCTGCGCCGCGTCCAGCGTGCACTCGCCCTGGCGCACCGCCAGCGCCGCGCGCCCGACCAGCTTGGCCAGCCGCAGCCGGGAGTCCTCGCGCAGGTTCTGCACCCGCGCCTGCTGCGCCCAGCGCCGCACGTTGGCGGCCAGCTCGGGCTGCAGCTTGTCGAGGAACTCCTCGCTGTCGATCGGCAGCGGCGGGCCGCCGCACATGCCGTTCTTGCAGTTGCCCTTGCCCGGCGCGACGCCGTCATGCAGCAAGGCGTCGAACTCGGTCGCCACCAGCTCGCGCACCTCCATCAGCCGGTCCAGCAGCGGGCAGGCGTGGCTGTTGCAGGTCAGGCAGAGGCTGCGCGCGATCCAGCCGATGTCCTCGTCCGAGGCCGGCAGGCAGTGGGTCTGCTGGTCGTCCAGGTACTGGATGCGGTGCTCGACGCGACGCAGGAAGTCGTAGCCCTTGGCCAGCGCGGTGGCGGTCTCGGGCTTCATCAGGCCGCGCGCCGCCAGGCGCGTCAGCGCCTTCAACGTCGAGCGGGTGCGGATCTCCGGGAACTGTCCGCCGCGCACCACCTGCAGCAGCTGGACGATGAACTCGATCTCGCGGATGCCGCCGCGCGAGAGCTTCACGTCGTTGGCGCGCTCGGGCCGGCCGGCGGCGCGGCGCTGGGCCTCGTCGCGGATCTTGCGGTGCAGCTGCCGCAGGCCCTCGAAGACGCCGTAATCCAGGTAGCGCCGATAGACGAAGGGCGTGACCAGGCTGCGCAGCTGCATCGCGCGACCGCTCTTGACGCTGGCGCGCGGCGCGACGACGCGGCTCTTCAGCCAGGCGAAGCGCTCCCACTCGCGGCCCTGGACGAGGAAGTACTCCTCCAGCATCGCCATGCTCACCGCGGGGGGACCGGAGTTGCCGTTGGGGCGCAGCGCGAGGTCGACGCGGAAGACCTGGCCGTCCTCGGTCACGTCGCCGATCAGCGTCGACAGCCGGCGCGAGAGCTGCGCGAAATATTCGTGCGCGGAGATCCGCTGGCGGCCCGCGCCGCTGTCCGGGCCCTCGGTCTGGCCGTCGTCCTCGTAGACGTAGATCAGGTCGATGTCGGACGAGACATTCAGCTCCCGCCCGCCGAGCTTGCCCATGCCCACGACCCAGAAGTCGATGTCCTGGCCGACCGCGTCGCGCGGCGGGCCGTACAGCGCGTCGAGCTCCGCGCGGCAGTGCGCGACGCCGATGTCCAGCGCCACCTCGGCCAGGTGGGTCATCGCCTGCGTGACGTCGGTCATCGGCGCGCCCTGCTCGACGTCGAGCACCGCCAGCCGTTCCATCACCAGCTGGCGCATCACGCGCAGCGCGGCGGGCAGCGCACGACCGCCTTCGCACAGGCGGTCGACGACGGCGCGCATGACCGCGTCATCCGGCAGGCCGGGTGGCAGCAGGGTCAATTCGGCCGCGTAACGGCGGCGGATGCGCTGAACGAATCGGCTGTGGTCCGCGCTCGCGGCCGGCGTCGAAACGCCTGCCGGATCGGCGGTTGCCGGGGCAACTGAATCCATCGGTAAAGAAAGCTCTCGCTGGCTCATGGCCGGAAATGGCTGTGCTAGATTCGGCGACCGCCGTCCCCTCTTACATGTCTTCGTCCGCCGTCACCAGTTCTGACTCCGGTTCCGCGGTCGCGAAGCGACGCTGGTGGGCACGCTGCGCCCTCTGGCTCGGTCTGGCTTCGCTGGGCCTGTTCTCCCTGCTGATCGCGGCCTGGCTGGCATTGCACTGGGCGATTCTGCCGCACATCGACGACTGGCGGCCCCAGCTCGAAAAGCAAGCCACCCAGGCATTGGGGGTACCCGTGAAGATCGGCGCCATCAGCGCCCGATCGTCGGGCTGGATCCCCACGCTGGACCTGCGCGACGTGCGCATCGTCGAGGCCTCCGGCCGCGAAGCGCTGCACCTGCCCCGCGTCAGCGCCGCGCTGTCGCCGCGCTCGCTGCTGGCCTTCGAACTGCGCTTCTCCCAACTGCTGCTGGACAGCCCCGAGCTGCTGCTGCGCCGCGACGCGCAGGGCCGGGTCTTCGTGGCCGGCCTCAGCGTCGACGGCCCCTCGGACACGCAGGCCTCCGAAGCGGCGACCGACTGGTTCTTCGAGCAGCACGAGTTCGTCATCCTTCACGGCCGCATCCGCTGGGTCGACGACCTGCGCGCCGCGCCGCCGCTGGAGCTCTTCGACCTCAACCTGGTGCTGCGCAACGGCCTGCGCCGCCACCGGCTGCGGCTGGACGCGACGCCGCCGGCCGGCTGGGGCGAGCGCTTCACGCTGCGCGGCGAGTTCACCCAGTCGCTGCTGGACCGGCCCGGCGCGGTGCAGCGCTGGAGCGGCCAGCTCTTCGCCCACCTGCCGCGCACCGATGTCAGCGAGCTGCGCCGCTACGTGGACCTGCCCTTCGAGCTCAACGAGGGCGACGGCGCGCTGCGCGCCTGGCTGGACGTGGACCGCGGCGAGCCGCGCAGCCTGACGCTGGACATGGGCCTGCGCGCGGTGAAGCTGCGCGTCGCGCCCGGCCTGCCCGAACTCGCGCTGGCGCGGATCGGCGGCCGGCTGGTGCTGAAGCAGACGCCGCAATCGCTCTCGCTGGAAGCGAAGCAGCTGGGCTTCCAGGCGGGGGACGGGCTGGACTGGCCGCGCTCGGACTGGGCGCTCGAGGTCAAGCGCGACGCCCGGACCGGCACCATCACCGGCGGCGACTTCCAGGCGCAGCAGCTGGACCTGGCGCTGGGCGCGCAGATCCTGGCCCGCCTGCCGCTCGCCGAGGCGCAGCGCCAGCTGATCGCCGACATGAAACCGGGCGGCCTGCTCAATGCGCTGCAGCTGCACTGGGACGGCCCGCTCGACGCGCCGCGCGGCTATCGCGCCAAAGGCCGGCTGCAGGGCCTGCAACTGGCGGCCGCGACGCCGGAGCCGCCGTCGGATCCCGCCTCCTCGCCGCCGACCGGACGACCCGGCGTGCGCGGCGCCGACCTGCAGTTCGAAGCCACCGACCAGGGCGGCAGTGCGACCCTGGCCGTGACCGACGGCGAGGTGACGCTGCCCGGCGTCTTCGAGGAAGCGACGGTCCCGCTGAAGCAGGCGCAGGCCAGCGTGCAGTGGCGCGCCCAGCGTCCGGTGGCGGTCGGCGGCGCCAAGCGCGCGCCGGCGCCCGCTCCCTTGTCCCTGCCGGCGACGCGTCCGCTGGCCGCGGCCTCGGCGGTGGCTACCGCCGCGTCGGCGCCGGCCGAGCCCGCCACGCGCTGGACGGTGCAGTTCAACGACGTGCGCTTCAGCAACGACGACCTGCGCGCCGAAGTCGACGGCAGCTGGCAGAGCGGTGACGGCAAGCGTCCGCATGACCACGGCCGCCTCGACTTGACCGGCCGCATCGACGAGATCCGGGCCCCGCGCGTGCTGCGCTACCTGCCGGCCTCGATGGGCCACGACGCGCGGCGCTACGTGCGCGACGCCATCCGCGACGGCACGGTGCACCGCATCCAGGTGCGCCTGCAGGGCGACCTGATCGACTTTCCCTTCGACGCGCCGCGCAGCAAGGGGCAGTTCCGGGTGTCGGGGCAGGTCCGCGGCCTGACGCTGGCCTACGTGCCCAGCCATCCGGCCGAGGGCGAACTGCCCGCCTTCCAGTCGCCGTGGCCGGCGATGGAGCAGCTCGACGCCGAGCTGGTCTTCGACCGCGCCGCGATGAGCATCCGCAACGCCAAGGCCCGGCTGATGGGCGTGGACCTGGTCAACGTGCAAGGGTCCATCGCCGACCTGTACCACCACGCGCCGGTGCTGGAGATCGACGGCCAGGCGCGCGGGGCGCTCGCCGACGCGCTGCGCTACGTGAAGGCCTCGCCCGTCGCCGCGCTCACCAGCCACGTGCTGGACACGACCACCGCGACCGGTCCGATGGCGCTGAAGCTCAACCTGCGGCTGCCGCTGATGCATGTCGACGACACGACGGTCAAGGGCCTGGTCACCTTGACCGGCAACGACGTCCGCATCCGGCCCGACACGCCGCTGCTGGGCCAGGCGCGCGCGCAGGTCAGCTTCGACCAGAAGGGCCTGCAGATCCGCGGCGGCCAGGCGCGCGTGCTGGGCGGCGACGCCAGCTTCGACGGCGGCAGCCTGCCCGACGGCACGATGCGTTTCGCCGCGCAGGGCACGGTCACGGCCGAGGCCCTGCGCAACGCGCCGGAGCTGGGACTGCAGCAGGTGGCCTCGGTGATGACCGGCCAGGCGGCGGTGCGCTTCGAGCTGGGCGTGCTCAAGAACGGGCAGACCGAGATCGCGGTGACCAGTCCGCTGCAGGGCATCGCGGTGAACCTGCCGGCGCCGATGCACAAGGCGGCCGAGGAGGCCTGGCCGATGCGCATCGCCACCAAGGCGCTGGCGCCGGCCGGCGCGGCCTTGCGCGATGAATTGCGCGTCGAGGCCGGCCCGCTGCAGGCGCTGTACCAGCGCGACGTGACCCACGAGGCCAAGGTGCTGCGCGGCGCCATCGCGGTGCGCGAGAAGCTGCCCGAGCTGCCCGCGCAGGGCGTGATCGCGCGCGCCAGCTTCGACCAGTTCAATGCCGACGCCTGGCAGACCGCGCTGCCCGGCCTCACCGGCGACAAGGACGCCGGCAGCTTCGAAGCCGAAGCCGCGCCGGAGGGCGGCTACTCGCCCTCGCAGCTGACGATCAAGGCGCAGACGCTGCAGGTGTCGGGCCGCACGCTCAACGGCGTCACGGCCGGCGTCTCGCACGACGCGGGCGCGGGCTGGCGGGTATCGATGGACGCGCAGCAGCTCAGCGGCCTGATCGAGGTCCGCGCCGCCAAACCCAACCTCCCAGGCCGCGTCTACGCTCGGCTGTCGCGGCTGTCGGTGCCGCGCAGCGACGTCGACGGCGTCGAGCAACTGCTCGACAAGCAGCCACGCTCGGTGCCGACGCTGGACATCGTCGTCGAGGACTTCGAGCTGCGCGGCAAGCGCCTGGGCCGGCTCGAGATCGACGCACAGCAGCAGAGCGACGCGCGCGACTGGAAGCTCAACCGCCTGGTTCTCAAGAGCGCCGACGCGACGCTGAGCGCCTCCGGCAAATGGGCGCCGGAGCCCGGCCTGCCGACGCGCCGGACCGAGCTCGACTGGAAGCTCGACGTCGCCGATGGCGGCAAGCTGATGGAGCGCCTGGGCCAGGGCCAGGTGCTGCGCGGCGGCAAGGGTCTGCTGACCGGTCAGGTGGCCTGGAATGGCTCGCCGCTGTCGCCGGACTACGCCAGCATGAGCGGCCAGCTCAACGTCTCGATGGAATCGGGGCAGTTCCTCAAGGCCGAGCCCGGCGTGGGCCGGCTGCTGGGGGTGCTCAGCCTGCAATCCATCCCCCGGCGGCTGATGCTGGACTTCCGCGACGTGTTCTCCGAAGGCTTCGCCTTCGACAACGTCACCGGCGACATCCGCATCGCCAAGGGCGTCGCGCGCAGCGACAACCTGCGCATGAAGGGCCTGCAGGCGGCGGTGCTGATGGAAGGCAGCGCCGACCTGGCGGCCGAGACCCAGGACCTGCATGTCCTGGTGCTGCCCGAGATCAATGCCGGCGGCGCGGCGCTCGCCTACGCGGCGGTGAATCCGGCCATCGGCCTGGGCGCCTTCCTGGCCCAGTGGCTGCTGCGCAAGCCGCTGGCGGCGGCCAACTCCGAGGAGTTCCGCGTCACCGGCACCTGGTCCGATCCGCGCATCGAGCAGCTGCCGCGTCGCGCGCAGCCGCAGGGCAGCTACAACAACGCCACCACCGCGCAAGGAGAGTCCGTCCAATGAGCACCTCGAACCCGCAGGCGGCGCCGCCGGTCACGATCGCCGCGATCCAGATGGTCTCCGGCCCGCGGCTGGAGGAGAACCTCGAGCGCGCCGCCCACTGGATCGGCGAGGCGGCGCGCCAGGGCGCGCGGCTGGTCTCGCTGCCCGAATACTTCTGCCTCATGGGCCACAAGGACACCGACAAGCTGCCCTACGCCGAGCGGCCCGGCGACGTCGACGCGCCCATCCAGGGCGCGCTGCGCCGGGCGGCGCGCGCGCATGGCGTGTGGATCCTCGGCGGCACCTTGCCGATGGCGATCGACGGCGCGGCCCTGCCCGCCGAGCGGGTGCGCAACACCACCTGCGTGTTCGCGCCGGACGGCACGATGGCCGCGCGCTACGACAAGCTGCACCTCTTCTGCTACGACAACGGCCGCGAGCGCTACGACGAGGCCCGCGTGCTCCAGGCCGGCGAGGCGCCGGTGAGCTTCGATGCGCCGATCGCCGACGGCGCCACGCTGCGCGTGGGCCTGTCCATCTGCTACGACCTGCGCTTCCCGGAGCTCTTCCGCGCGATGAGCTTCGGCGGCCCGCGGCCGCTGGACCTGATCAGCGTCCCGGCGGCCTTCACCTACACGACCGGCCAGGCGCATTGGGAGCTGCTGCTGCGCGCCCGCGCGGTCGAGAACCAGGCCTACGTCATCGCCGCGGCCCAGGGGGGCACGCACGAGAACGGACGCCGCACCTGGGGCCACAGCCTCATCGTCGATCCCTGGGGCGAAGTGCTGGCCTGCCTGCCCGAGGGCGAGGGCCTGGCGATCGCCCGCCTCGATCCGGCGCGCATCGCGCAGGTGCGCGAGCAGTTGCCGGCGCTGCAGCACCGTCGGCTCTGAGCCGCGGCTGCGGCCCCGTTCCGTGAGCAGGTCCGCGAGCGCGTCCGCGTTCCGGTCCTGCGATCCGGCGCCGGAATCCGGTTCAGATCGGGCGATCGGCGGCCGCTTCCTGGAGGCAAGATGCCCGGCATGATCGACCGCCGCCCTGCCCGCCCTCTTCGCTCCATGCCGGCGCTGCTGGCCGCCATGGCCTGCGCGCTGCTGGCGGCCTGCGGCACGCCGGCGCGGCCGCTGGAGTCCTCGCTGACCGACATGGAGTCGCTGCAGCTGCGCTCCTGGCTGAGCCCGCAGTTGCGGCGCAACATCGACCTGCTGCCGGTGAGCGGCGGCCAGGAGACCTCGCGCTGGTGGGGCAGCCGCATCAACGCGATGACGCTGAACCAGACCTACCAGGAATCGCTGCGGCGCCTGGGCCTCATGCCTGACGTGCCCGACACCGGCCGCTACCAGCTGCAGGTTGAGGTGCTGGCGCTGGCGCAGCCGAATGTGCCGGTGCTGCCGGAGGTGGCGATCTCGGTCCGCTACACGCTGACGGAGCGCGCCGCCGACGGCGGCAAGGTGCTCTACCAGCGCACGCTGCGCACGACGCAGAAGGCGGGCGTCGACGACAGCCTGAACCCCTCGGAGCAGCTGCGCATCGCCACCGAGGCCGCGCTGCGCAACAACATCGCGGACCTGATCCGCGACCTCGCGTCCCTTTCACTCCCCGCCTGAGCAACCGGAAACCCCGCCTTCCCGATATAAGAATTCAGCGGAATTCCCACCCCGGCATATGCATATAAGCATTGATTGCTTGCCAACGGCCGGGTTATCCCTAAGCATCACGGCTTTCCGCCCCAAAAAGGCGCATGCCGGCAAAAGGTCCCGAAACGGCGGCCAGCTGGCGCGAGCGTCCGTCTTTCGTCCGTGATCGAACTCCAACAGCTGCACAAATCCTATGAGGTCGAGGGGCGCCGCGTGCCGGCGCTCCAAGGAATCGACCTGCGGTTGGAACCGGGAGAAGTGTTCGGAATCATCGGCGCCTCGGGCGCCGGCAAGAGCACGCTGCTGCGGGTGATCAACCTGCTGGAGCGCCCGGACAGCGGCCGCGTGGTGGTGGCCGGCCAGGACCTGCAGGCGCTGGACGCGGCCGGCCTGCGCGCCGCCCGCCAGAAGATCGCGATGATCTTCCAGCACTTCAACCTGCTGAGCTCGCGCACCGTCGCGCAGAACATCGCCTGGCCGCTGCGCATCGCCGGCTGGGAGGCCGCGCGCATCGCGCCGCGCGTGCAGCAGCTGCTCGCCCGCGTCGGCCTGTCCGACCAGGCGGACAAGTATCCGGCCCAGCTCTCCGGCGGCCAGAAGCAGCGCGTCGGCATCGCCCGCGCGCTGGCGCTGGACCCGCAGGTGCTGCTCTGCGACGAGGCCACCAGCGCCCTCGACCCCGAAACCACCCGCTCGATCCTGGACCTGCTCGCCGAGCTCAACGAGGAGCTGAAGCTGAGCATCGTGCTGATCACCCACGAGATGGACGTGGTGCGCCGCGTCTGCGACCGCGTCGCGGTGCTGGAAGGCGGCCGCATCGTCGAGCTCGGCCCCGTGGCGCAGGTCTTCCTGCATCCGCGCTCGGACACGGCGCGGCGTTTCGTGCTGGCGGCCGAGCATGTCGACGAGGGCGAGCAGCGCGACGACTACGCGCATGTCGCCGGCAGCCTGTGGCGCCTGACCTTCTTCGGCGAGCGCACCTACGAGCCGCTGCTGGGCGAGGTCGCCCGGCGCGCGAACCTGGATTTCGGCATCCTGGCCGGCCGCATCGACCGCATCAAGCGGCAGCCCTACGGCCAGCTGACCATCGCCGTCAGCGGCGGCGATCGCCAGGCCGCCCGCCAGCTGCTGGCCGAGCGCGGCGTGCAGGTCGAGGAGCTGCGCGCATGAGCGTCACCCCCTCGCTGATCGAGACCCTGCGGAGCATCGACTGGCCCGAGATCGCCACCGCCAGCGGCGACACGCTGCTGATGCTGGGCGGTTCGCTGCTCTTCACCGCGCTGCTGGGCCTGCCGCTGGGCATCGCCCTGTACCTGTTCGACCGCGGCCGGCTGGTGTCCTCGCCCCGGCTGTACGCGCTGCTGTCGCTGGTGGTGAACGTGCTGCGCTCGCTGCCGTTCGTGATCCTGCTGATCGTGCTGATCCCGTTCACGCTGCTGGTGACCGGCACCTCGCTGGGCGTGGCCGGCGCGATCCCGCCGCTGGTCGTCGGCGCAACGCCCTTCCTGGCCCGGCTGGTGGAAACCGCGCTGCGCGGCGTCGACCGCGGCATCGTCGAGGCCGGCCTGGCCATGGGCGCCAGCACCCGCCAGATCGTCGTCCAGGCACTGCTGCCCGAGGCGCTGCCCGGCATCGTCTCGGCGCTCACCGTCACCGCGATCACGCTGGTCGGCTACACGGCCATGTCGGGCGTCATCGGCGGAGGCGGCCTGGGCGACCTGGCGATCCGCTTCGGCTACCAGCGTTTCCAGACCGAGGTCATGGTCGTGACCGTGGTGCTGCTGCTGGTGCTGGTGCAACTGCTGCAGATGCTGGGCGACTGGCTGGTGACCCGCGTGTCGCACCGCTGAGCCCGTCCGGCATCGACCAGACCCCGCCTCCCCCTTTTCAGCGCCGATCGCCCCAAGCAGGCGAGCGGCATCATTCCTCAGAGGAGTTTGCAAGCATGAAGAAGCTGTTCGCCGCCACCGTCGCGGCCCTGTCGCTGGCCACCGCCGGCACCGCCTCCGCCGAGAAGCTGAGCGTCGCCGCCACCGCGGTGCCGCACGCCGAGATCCTGAACCTGGTCAAGCCGGAGCTGGCCAAGCAGGGCGTGGAGCTCGAGGTCAAGGTCTTCACCGACTACGTCCAGCCCAACGTGCAGGTGGCCGAGAAGCGCCTGGACGCCAATTTCTTCCAGCACAAGCCCTACCTGAACGAGTTCAACAAGGGCAAGGGCACGCGGCTGGTGGCCGTCGCGGCGGTGCATGTGGAGCCGTTCGGCGCCTATTCGACCAAGCACAAAACGCTGGCCGCGCTGCCCGAGGGCGGCACCGTCGCGATCCCCAACGATCCGACCAACGGCGGCCGCGCGCTGCTGCTGCTGGACAAGGCCGGCGTGATCAAGCTCAAGGACAAGGCCAACATCCTGGCGACGACCAAGGACATCGCCGACAACCCCAAGAAGCTGAAGTTCCGTGAGATCGAGGCCGCCACGCTGCCGCGCATCCTGCCGCAGGTGGACCTGGCGCTGATCAACACGAACTACGCGCTGGAGGCGAAGCTGAACCCGGCCAAGGACGCGCTGGCGATCGAGGGCGGCGAGTCGCCCTATGCCAACTGGCTGGTCACCCGCGACGACAACCAGAACGCTCCCGCGGTGAAGAAGCTGGCGGCCGCGCTGCAGAGCGAGGCCGTCAAGCGCTTCATCCAGGCCCAATACAAAGGTGCGGTGGTGCCCGCCTTCTGACGACGGCTGCGGCCAGGATTGATTCCGTACAGCGCCCCGCGATCGCGGGGCGCTTTCATTTGGGCGCTGGATATCGAGGATTTGTGCCGGGCCGCCGTCCCGGCTTCTTGGCACCATGGCGGCCTCCTCCCTTGTCCCTCGGAATGGCGCCGCCAGGATGCCGCTCCTCGCCCGTCCGTGTCCGAACTCTCCGCGGCGCTGCCGCAGTTCTTCCTGCTTCGCGATGGCGCCCCGACGCTGCTGCTCACCGGCCATTACGACGGGGCCCTGGTGCTGCTGTCGCTGGCCGTCGCCTCGCTGACCTCGGCGCTGGCGCTGCAGGTCGCCGGCATGGCCAAGCCGGCCACGGGCTGGCGTCGCCAGTCCATCCTGGCCACGGGCGCGCTGGCATTGGGCGGCGGCATCTGGTCGATGCACTTCATCGGCATGCTGGCCTTCCAGCTGTGCGCGCAGATCGCCTTCAACGCCCACATCACCGCCGCCTCCATGGTCCCGGCGCTGATCGCCTCCTGGGTCGCGCTGGCCCTGCTCTCGCGCCGCGAACTCGACCGCTGGCGCCTGTTCGCCGGCGGCGTGCTGGTCGGCGCCGGCATCGGCGCGATGCACTACACCGGCATGGCGGCGATGGAGATGTCCGCCGCGCTGCGCTACGACCCCGCCTGGTTCGGCGCCTCCATCGTGGTCGCGGTCCTGCTGGCGATGCTCGCGCTGTGGATCCGCTTCGGCCTGGCCGGCCGCCTCAGCCGGCCCTGGGCGATCGCGCTGGGCGGCGTGGTGATGGGCGGCGCCATCGCCGGCATGCATTACACGGCGATGGGCGCCGCGCGCTTCGTCGGCCTGGCCGACGGCCCCTGCAACACCTCGATCGAGAACGCCGGCTGGCTCGCCCTGGCCGTGACCGTGATGGCGCTGGCCATCAGCGCCATCACCGCCGGCGCCAACGGCCTGCTGGTGCTGCGCCGGCTCAACACCGAGCTGGTCGAGGAACGCGGCCGCATGCTGGTGATGGAGACCGCGCTGCGCGACAGCGAGACCAAGTACCGCACCGTGATCGCCAACAGCCCGGGGGTGACCTTCCGCTGCCGCCTGGACGAGAACTGGTCGATGCTGCTGATCAACGACGCCGTCGAGGACCTGACCGGCTGGACCGCCCGCGACTTCCTGGAAGGCCGCCAGCACTTCGCCGCGCTGATCCATCGCCACGACCAGGCGCGGGTGAACGCGGCCGTGGAAACCGCCGTCGCCGCCGACACGCCCTATGCGCTCGAGTACCGCGTCCACACCCGCGACGCCGGCGAGCGCTGGGTCTCCGAGCGCGGCCGCGCGGTGCGCGACGCGCAGGGCGCGCCGCAGTGGATCGACGGCGTGATCCTCGACATCACCGAGCCCAAGCGGCTGCAGCGCCAGCTCGAGGAAGCCAAGGAGCGCGCCGAGTCCGCCGCCGCCGCCAAGAGCGCCTTCCTGGCCAACATGAGCCACGAGATCCGCACGCCGATGAACGCCATCCTCGGCTTCACCGAGCTGCTGCTGGACACCACGCTGACCGAGGCCCAGCGCCGCCACCTGACGACGGTGCGCGGCTCGGCGCGCTCGCTGCTGGCGCTGCTCAACGACATCCTGGACACCGCCAAGCTCGACAAGGGCGCGATGGAGCTGGAGTCGGTCGACTTCTCGCTGCGCACCGTCTGCGAGCAGGCGCTGAACTCGCTGCGGCTGCTGGCGCAGCGCAAAAACCTGGTGCTGCACCTCGATTACCCGTCCGCCGCGCCGCGCTTTTTCCAGGGCGATCCGCTGCGGGTGCAGCAGGTGCTGCTGAACCTGGTCGGCAATGCGATCAAGTTCACCGAGCGCGGCGTGGTCACGCTGCGCATGCGGCACGAAGGCGGCCAGGTCCACCTGGCCGTCGTCGACACCGGCATCGGCATCGCGCCCGACCGGCTGGACCGCATCTTCGACGCCTTCGCGCAGGCCGACGCGTCGACGACGCGCCGCTTCGGCGGCACCGGCCTGGGCACCACCATCTCGCGGCAGCTGGTCGAGCGCATGGGCGGCCGCATCACCGTCGAGAGCGAACTCGGCCAGGGCAGCACCTTCCACGTCTGGCTGCCGCTGCCGGCCGGCAACGCGGCGCTCGCCGAGGCCCAGGCGAGCGAAGCGGCCGTCGCCCTCCCGCCGCTGCGGCTGCTGGTGGCCGACGACGTCGCGCAGAACGGCGAGCTGCTGCAGCTGATCCTGGGCCGCGAGGGGCATCAGGTCACGCTCGCCGCCGACGGGCTGCAGGCGCTGAAGGCCTTCTCCGACGAACGCTTCGACGCGGTGCTGATGGACGTGCACATGCCGGGGTTGGACGGCCTTGGCGCAACGCGGCGGATCCGCAACTTCGAGCATGCGCAGGGCCGCGGCCACACGCCGGTGGTCGCGCTGACGGCCAGCGTGCTGGAGGAAGACCGGCAGGCGGCGCTGGCCGCCGGCATGGACGGCTTCGCGGTCAAGCCGGTGGAGCCGGCCCGGCTGTTCGCCGAACTCGCCCGGGTGCTGGGCCTGTCGCCGGGCCGTGGCGCCGGGGACGCCGGGCCGGCGCCGTCGACGCGCCATGCGGCGGGCCTGGGCCCCGCGGGCCCCGGCACCGAGCCGCTCGACTGGCAGCAGGGGCTGCGGCTGTGGGGCAGCGTCACCGCGTGGCAACGCGGCCTGCGCCGCTTTGCCGAGGAACAGCGCGAAGGCGTCGCGCGGCTGCACCAGCTGACGCAGGCGCGCCAGTGGATCGAACTGCGCGGGCTGGTGCACCGCTGGCGCGGTGTGGCCGGCAGCCTGGCGATGCCGCGGCTGCTCGCCGCCGCGCAGCCGGTCGAGACCGCCCTGCGCCTGGGGCGCGAAGAGGATCTGATGGCGCTGGTCGACACGCTGGCGCTGACGCTGCAGGACACGCTGGACGCGGTCGCGGAGCTGGATGGCCGGCCCTCGGGCTTCGCGGCCAGCGCGCCGATGCCGATGTCGGCCGATCGGCCCGCCGATCCGTCGGCCGAGGCGGCCGCGCGCGACCTGCGCGCCGCGAAGCAGCTGGTGGACCGCCTGGCGGCCGCGCTCAAGCGCAGCGAACTCGACGACGAGTCGCTGAGCGCGCTGCGGCTGGCGCTCGGCGCCGAGGCGCTGGGGCCCTTGACGCGCGCGCTGGACGACTTCGACTTCGACGCCGCCCTGCTGCTGCTGCAGTCGCTGCGCACCCGGCTAAGCACGCCGAATGCCCCGCAAGGCCTGTCGTGAACGCCGATCACCGTCCCAAGCTGCTGCTCGTCGACGACGAGCCCGCCAACCTGCAGGTCCTGCGGCATGTGCTGCAGGACGACTACCGGCTGCTGTTCGCCCGCGACGGCCAGAAGGCCCTGGAGCTCGCGAAGAGCGAGGCGCCGCAGCTGATCCTGCTGGACATCATGATGCCGGGGCTCTCCGGGCTGGATGTCTGCCGCGTGCTCAAGTCGCAGCCGGCGACGCGGCGCACGCCGGTGATCTTCGTCACCGCGCTGGCCGACACCAGCGACGAGACCGAGGGCTTCGAGGCCGGCGCGGTCGACTACATCACCAAGCCGGTCAGCCCGCCGGTGGTGCGGGCGCGGGTGCGGACCCACCTGTCGCTGGTGCGCGCGGACGAACTGCGCGAGACCCGGCTGCAGATCGTGCAGCGCCTGGGCCGCGCCGCCGAGTACAAGGACAACGAGACCGGCTGGCACGTCGTGCGGATGAGCCACTACGCCCAGCTGCTGGCGCTGGCGGCCGGCTGGACCGACCAGGACGCCGACGACCTGCTGCATGCCGCGCCCATGCATGACGTCGGCAAGCTCGGCATCCCGGACGCGATCCTGCAGAAGCCGGGTCCGCTGACCGAGGCGGAATGGATGGTGATGCGCCGCCATCCGGCCATCGGCGCCGAGATCCTGGGCGATCAGGCGACCGGCCTGCTCGGCATGGCGCGGCGCATCGCGCTGGCCCATCACGAGAAATGGGACGGCAGCGGTTATCCCGAAGGCCTGGCCGGGGAGTCCATCCCGCAGGACGCCCGCATCGTCGCGATCGCCGACGTCTTCGACGCGCTGACCAGCATCCGCCCCTACAAGCCGGCCTGGCCGGTGGAGCAGGCGGTGGCGCACCTGCGCGCGCAGGCCGGCCGACACTTCGATCCGGCGCTGGTGGAGCTGTTCATCGGCGTGCTGCCGCAGGTGCTGGAGGTGCGGGACCGCTTCCTGGAGGAAGGCTAGGCCCCGCGGCCGGTTATGGCCGCCCGCCAGATCGTGATGCTCGCATTCCCGCAACACCGAGCGTGCGCAGCGCCCGGCATCGCCGCGGCCCGGAATAATCCGCGCCCATGGTGCTGAACTTCATCTGGATCGGGTTCTTCCTGATCGGCTTCGCGGTCGCGCTGGCGCGGCTGTTCCAGGGCGACCTGACCATCTTCACGCAGGTGCTGACCGGCATCTTCGACACCGCCAAGACCGGCTTCGACATCTCGCTCGGCCTGGTCGGCGTGATGAGCCTGTGGCTGGGCCTGATGAAGGTCGGCGAGACCGCCGGCGTGATCCAGCTCTTCGCCCGCGCGATGGGACCGTTCTTCGCGAGGATCTTCCCCGAGGTGCCGCGCGGCCATCCGGCCGGGGGCTCGATGGTGATGAACTTCTCGGCCAACATGCTCGGGCTGGACAACGCCGCTACGCCGCTCGGGCTCAAGGCGATGAAGGAGCTGCAGGAGCTGAATCCGCGGAAGGACACCGCGTCGAACGCGATGATCATGTTCCTGGTGCTGAACACCGCCGGCATCACGCTGATCCCGACTTCGGTGATCGCGATCCGCCAGGCGATGGCGGTGGACCAGGGCCTGGTCGGCTTCAACGCCGCGGACATCTTCCTGCCCACGCTGATCGCGACCTTCATCTCCTTCATGTCGGGCCTGGTCGCGGTGGCATGGGTGCAGCGCATCAACCTGTTCAGCGCGCCGGTGCTGGTGTTCGTCGGCGGCTTCATCGCGATCATGGCCGCGGTCTTCGGCTGGCTGCACAGCTATCCGCCGGAGCTGATGTCCAGGTACATCGGGCTGCTGGGCAGCGGCGTGATCCTGAGCATCATCGTGATGTTCATCGCGGTCGGCGCCTGGCGCCGGATCAACGTCTACGAGGCTTTCGTCGAGGGCGCCAAGGAAGGCTTCGGCGTCGCGGTGCAGATCATTCCCTACCTGATCGCGATCCTGGTGGCGATCTCGGTGTTCCGCACGACGGGCTGCATGGACTTCGTCGTCCAGGGCATCGCCGCGGGCGTGGCGGCGCTGGGCCTGCCCACCGACTTCGTGCCGGCGCTGCCGGTCGGGCTGATGAAGACGCTGTCGGGCAGCGGCGCGCGCGGCCTGATGGTGGACGTGCTCAAGACCTATGGCGTGGACAGCTTCGAGGGCAAGCTCGCCGCGATCATCCAGGGCTCGACCGAGACGACCTTCTACGTGCTGGCCGTCTACTTCGGCAGCGTCAACATCAAGAAGACGCGTTATGCGCTGAGCTGCGGCCTGCTCGCCGATGCGGTGGGCCTGGTCGGCGCGATCCTGGTGGGCTACTGGTTCTTCAAGTGAGCTGCGCGACGGGCGCGCCTCACTCCACCCGGTTGCGCCCGTTGGCCTTGGCGCGATAGAGCGCCGCGTCGGCGCGCGCGAGCAGCGCGTCCAGGCTGGTGTCCCCGGGCTGCGCCCAGGCCACGCCCAGGCTGGCCGAGCAGGGCGGGATGCCGGGCTCCGGCGCATGCGCGGCCAGCGCGGCGCGCACGCGCTCGGCCGAGGCCCGCGCCGCCTCGGCGTCGGTGGACGGCAGCAGGATCACGAACTCCTCGCCGCCATAACGACCCAGCCGGTCGTTCACCCGCAGTTCCCCGCGCATCGCCGCCACCGCGCCGCTCAGCACCCGGTCGCCGGCCTGGTGGCCGTGCCGGTCGTTGACCTGCTTGAAGTGGTCGATGTCCAGCAGCACCAGCGACAGCGGCTGGCCGTAGCGACGCCAGCGGTCGAATTCCTCGCCGCCGGCCTCCAGCACCGCGCGGCGCGTCAGCGCGCCGGTCAGCGCGTCGCGGGTGGCGAGCAGCTCGAATTCCTCGCGCACCCGCTCGCTGGCCATCAGCAGGACGCCCACGCTCAGCAGCAGCACGCTGAAGCAGTAGCTGGCGATGTAGGCGGTCTGCACCGTCGTCATCGCGAAGCGCGAGGACTGCGCGCCGTCCACCCAGAAGCTCGCCAGGCCGCGGCCGACCAGCACGGCGGCCTGCAGCAGCAGCGTGCCCGCGATCAGGCGCGCGGCGAAGCCGCGGCCGTCGCGCAGGACCAACCGCGCGTGCGCCAGTACGCAGGCCGTCATCGTCCCGGTGAACACGACCATGCGCACGCGGTAGTCGGGCCGGATCAGGAACCAGGTCAGCACCGCCAGGCTCAGCAGCGCGATCGCGCCCCACAGCCGCCAGCTCACCGGCCGGCCGAAGAAGCGCTGCGAGCCGAAATAGAAGAGCCCGCAGCCCGTCAGCAGCAGCGCGTTGCCGGTCTGCGCGACGACGAATTCGGGCCACAGCCCCTGCAGCGCGTACACGCCGGCGGCGAAGGCGCAGGTCATCGGCGCCATCGCCCAGGGCCGCAGCCCGTGGATCGTCGACGGATAGTTGCGCCGCACCCCGAGCAGCACCAGCCCCAGGACCGCCGCCATCAGCGCGGTCATGACGGTGATCGAGCGGGGATCGAGCTGCATGAGGCCGGCAGTGTAGGCGGCGCCGATGACAGGCGGGCCGCCGCTGGCCGGTCGCGGGCGCGGTGCGCGCCCCGCCGTTCACATCGACCGGAAGAGGTGGACGTAGGCGCGGCTGACCGGCAGCTCGCTCGCATGCCCGCGCACGCGGACGAACAGCCGGCTCAGTTCGTCGCGCCGCGTGCCGGCCACATGGTCCAGGTTGACGATGGTCGAGCGATGCACCTGCCAGAAGCGCTCGCCGTCCAGCTGCGCGACCAGCTCGTGGATCGGCGTGCGGATCAGGTATTCGGCCTCGGCGGTCTGGACGCAGGTGTACTTGTCGTCGGCGCGGAAGAACAGCACCTCGTCGACGCAGACCTGGTGCATCAGGTCGCCCTGCGTCGCGCGGACCCAGCGCAGCGGGCCGGCGGGCCGGGCCCCGCCGCCCGCGGGCGCGTGCAGCGTTCGCAGCGCCGCCAGCAGCCGGGCGTCGAGCGCCGCGTCGGCGTCCGCCCCCGGCTTCGCGAGCGCGCGCCGGATGCGCTCGACCGTGCGGCCCAGCCGCTCCGGCTCCACCGGCTTGAGCACGTAGTCGATCGCTTCCTGCTCGAAGGCCTGCACCGCGTACTGGTCATAGGCGGTGACGAAGACGACGCGGGTCGCGCCCTCGATGCCCTCGGCGACTTCCAGGCCGGTCAGGCCCGGCATCTGGATGTCGAGGAAGGCCAGGTCCGGCCGCAGCGCGGCGATCCGCTCGGCCGCCTCCGAGCCGTTGCGGGCGACGTGGACGACATTCAGCTCGGGCCAGACGGCGGCCAGCTGCGCGGCGAGCGCGCGGGCCAGGTGGGGTTCGTCGTCGGCGATCAGGGCGGTGGGTGCGGTCATGGTCGGGAGGGGCGGATGGAAGGGAGCGAAGGACGGAGCGAATGAGGGCGGCAGGGCAGTGGCGGTGGCGGTGGCGGTGGCGGTGGCGACGTTCAGCCGTCCAGCGGCACGCGCAGCGTGACGAGGCATCCCGGCTCGGCGGCCACCAGGTCCAGCGAGGCACGGTCGCCGTAATGCGTCATCAAGCGCTCGCGCAGGTTGGACAGGGCGATGCCGTTGCCCGCGCGGCGCGACGCGCCCGGCCCCACACCGTCGTCCCGGACCTCGACAACCAGGAAGCCGGCGCGCAGCGCCGCATCGACCTGGACCGTCCCGCCGTCGATCTTCGGCTCCAGGCCGTGGTGCACCGCGTTCTCCACCAGCGGCTGCAGCAGCATCGGCGGCAGCATCACCGCGCGGGCCTCAGGGGTGGCACGGACCTCGAAGCGCAGCCGGTCCTCCATGCGCGTGCGCAACACCGTCAGGTAGGCCTCGGCCAGCGCGAGCTCGTCCTCCAGCGGGCCGGTCTCGCGCCGCAGGCCACCGAGCGAGGCCCGCAGGTAGGCGGTGAAGGCTCCCAGCATGTCCTTGGCCTTGGCCGCGTCGTAATCGATCAGCGAGTGGACGTTGGCCAGCGTGTTGAACAGGAAATGCGGCTCGATCTGGCCCTGCAGCAGGCGCAGCTGGGCCTCGGTGGCGCGGCGCTCGGCCTTGAGCTGGCGGTTCTTCGACGCGAACCAGTGATGCAGCACGAAGGTGATGCCCAGCGACAGCACCGAGGTGATGCCGATGACCTTGCCGCCCTGCGCCCAGTCCAGCCGGACCCAGGAGGTGAGCCCCGCCAGCCACATGCCGGGCAGCCAGCCGATCACGGTGCCGAGGATGGGCACGCCGGAGAAGAACAGCGTGCGGCGCCAGTCGCCCCATTGGCGGATGCGGGCGCGGCCGCCCAGGCGCGGCGTCAGGATCGCGAACAGGACCTGGATGACCACGCCGATGGTGAGGCACACCGTCAGGTTCTTCCCGTACCACCATCCCCAGAGGCGCAGGTCGAACCAGTCCACCACCCGGAAGTTCATGACGAACCCCAGCACGGTGAAGCCGGCCGAGAGCGCGGCGCAGAAGACCAGGGTCCAGATCCATTGCATCCAGGCGGGGCCGCTGGGCTGGACATCGTTGCTGATCCAGGCATGCCAGGAGGCACGCAGGCGACGGGCATCGCGCCAGAGCGGTCGGGACGGGGCGGGAGTCATGCGCTGCAGTGTAGGAAGCGGTCGCCCGGCACCCGCCCGGGGAAACGACGGATCGACAGTCCGCTGGATGGATCGACGGCCGGCGGCGCGGACGACCGCCCCGGCGCCGCCGATGCCCCTGACCTTCGGCTGGACATCCGGTCCATGGTGTCCAATAGCCCGCTGACCCGCCTCCCCGGCATTTCGCCCGCATCCCACGGAGACCCGCATGAGCTACATCCTGCTGATCAACGAACCTGTCGGCCAACGCGAGGCGCGCACGCCGGAAGAGGGCCGCGAGGCCTATGCGCGCATGACCGCCTTCGCCGGCCAGTTGCAGGCGCAAGGCCTGCTGCAGGCGGCGCAGTCGCTGCAGTCGGTCAACGGCTCGACCCGCGTCGCCAAGCGCGACGGCCGCATGACGACGATCGACGGCCCCTTCGCCGAGGCCAAGGAGATGGTCGGCGGCTTCTTCTGGCTGAACGTGAAGACCCGCGAGGAGGCGCTGGCGATCGCCCGCGAATGCCCAGCCGCCGAATGGTGCACGGTGGAAGTGCGCTCGCTGGTGCCCTGCTACGAGGAATCGAAGGCCTGAGGGCGCGTCGGGACAGCTCGTCCCGGTTTTTCTCGTTGATCGTGTCGAGACCTGTCGAAACCGGCGGGCCTGGGCCGTCGTGCCAGTGTGGACGCCTCGGAAGGACCGGGGCGCCGCCCGCCGGAGGGCACGATGCGACCGCTTCTTCACCCGCTCGGGCTCGACCCCCTCACCCCGCTTCAGGACAAGCACCATGCGCCACAAACAAATCTTCGTGAACCTGCCCGTCAAGGACGTCGAGCGCAGCAAGCGCTTCTACAGCGCGATGGGTTACGAATTCAACCCGCAGTTCTCCAACGAGCAGGCGCTGTCGATGGTCATCTCGGACGACATCTACGCGATGCTGCTGGTCGAGGAGTTCTTCCAGACCTTCACGCCGCGCAAGATCTCGGACGCGCACACCACGACCGAAGTGCTGACCTGCCTGTCCTGCGAGAGCAAGGCGCAGGTGGACGAGCTGATCGCCAAGGCCCGGGCCGCCGGCGGCACCGTGCCGCGCGAGCCGCAGGACATGGGCTTCATGTACTCCCAGGCCTATGCCGACCCGGACGGGCACATCTGGGAGCTGATGTACATGGACATCACGCAGTTCCCCGGCGCCTGAGTCCCTGCGGGCACCGCCGGGCGGCGACATCGCCGTCCCCGCCGAAGCCTGCGGTCCGGCGCCCGGCTGCATGCCCGTCAGGCGCGGCACGCGCGGCAGGTGCGGCATGCGGAGCGGCATCCCCGCCGCCCAGGCCGTACGATCGCGCGCATGACCGACGAGACCCATCGCGCGATCACCACCGTCTGGCGGCAGGAGTCCGCCAAGATCATCGGTGCCCTGTCACGGCTGACCCGCGACGTGTCGCTGGCGGAGGAGCTGGCGCAGGACGCGCTGGTGGCCGCGCTGGAGACTTGGCCGAGGCAGGGCCTGCCCGACAAGCCGGCGGCCTGGCTGATGACCACCGCCAAGCACCGGGCGCTGGACCGGCTGCGCCATGTGAAGCTCAGCGGCGACAAGCTCGAGCAGCTGGGGCATGAGCTCGATGCGCGCGAGGCGATGATCGTGCCGGACTTCGTCGACGACCTGGACGACGAGCGCGCCGCGCGGGAGATCGGCGACGACGTGCTGCGGCTGATGTTCTGCGCCTGCCACCCGGTGCTGGGGCTGGAGGCGCGGGTGGCGCTGACCCTGAAGATGGTGGCCGGCCTGACGACCGGCGAGATCGCCCGCGCCTACCTGCAGTCGGAGCCGACGGTGGCGCAGCGGCTGGTCCGCGCCAAGCGCACGCTGGGCGAGGCGAACGTGCCCTTCGAGCTGCCGCGCGGCGAGGCCCTGACCGGCCGCCTGGCGGCGGTGCTGGAGGTGCTCTACCTGATCTTCAACGAGGGCTACGCCGCCACCAGCGGCGAGCGCTGGATCCGTCAGGACCTGTGCGACGAGGCGCTGCGGCTGGCGCGGATGCTGGTGCGGCTGGCGCCGCGCGAGGGCGAGGTCCACGGGCTGCTGGCGCTGATGGAACTGCAGGCCTCGCGGGCCTCGGCGCGCGTCGATGCGCAGGGGCAGCCGGTGCTGCTGCTGGAGCAGGACCGGTCGACCTGGGACCAGGGATCGATCGAGCGGGGGCTGGCGGCGCTGGCGACCGCCGAGCGACTGGCCGCCGAGCCCGGGGACGACGAGGGTGCCGGCGAGGGTCCGGGGCCATACGCGCTGCAGGCGGCGATCGCGGCCTGCCACGCGCGGGCCCGGCGCGCCGAGGACACCGACTGGCCGCGCATCGCCGCGCTCTACGAGGTGCTGGCGATCCGGCAGCCGTCGCCGGTGGTGGAGCTGAACCGCGCGGTGGCGCTGTCGATGGCCTTCGGGCCGGCGGTCGGTCTGGAGATCGTCGACCAGCTGATGGAGGAGCCGGCGCTGAAGCAGTACCCCTGGCTGCCGAGCGTGCGTGCGGACCTGCTCGCCAGGCTGGGACGCAATGCCGAGGCGAAAGAGGAATTCGAGCGCGCCGCCGCGATGACCGCCAATGCGCGGGAACGGGAGCTGTTGCTCCGGCGGGCGAGGGAGCAGGGGCACTGAGGGCCCGGGCCTCGACGGTCAGAAGATCGGGACATTCAATCGCGCGGCCGCGGCACGCAGCCCCTTGTCCATCGTGGCGATCGCGGCGCCCGTGTCGATCGCCAGCGACAGGTAGTGGGCGTCATACCCCTGGACGTTGGCCTCCAACGCAAACAGCGCCCGGTCGGACATCGTCTTGCGTTGCTTGAGCAGGCCCACGGCGTGCTGCTCGATCAGGTCGGCGGCACTGCGCAGCCGGCTCTTGCTCCAGCGCTCGCGCCGACTGCGCTTGAGCAGCGCATGACAACACTCGTCCGGCATGATCACCGGCGCGATCAGCGAGCGCGGCACCATGCGCCCCAAGGTGGACACGCGCTCGCCATACACCTCATCCTCCTTCGAATGAGGCGCGACCCAGCTGATGGCGACACAGGCATCAACGACGACCATGGGACCGACGTCCTTCGCGAATCCAGTCGGCGGAGCTTTTCTCCCCCGGCGGGAGCGGCCGTTGCATGTCTGGATGGGCGGCGACGTAGGCCGCCATGCGCTCCGCCAGATCGGGCGGCGGGAGACCCTCGCCCATCCATTCAAAGTCGTCGACCGAATACTGGCACGTGCTGCGCGGCGATTCATTCATGGGAACTTCCTTTCTCAAAGTTCCAGCACGACGTCGTGGCGACATCCATGGCGTCGCGCTGGAGAAGAAAGTCTAGGCATCGACCGCACCGGTCGACCTTCACCCACGGCGCGTTTTCGGCGAAACCGCCACGCAGGTTCTTGTGTA
>NZ_JBQEOF010000017.1:6192-149384 GCF_052044995.1 Roseateles sp. 22389 | reverse complement strand
TCCTGCACCGGGTTGAACAGGTACTCGATGACGCGCCGTCGTCCGGTCTTCACCTCCGCCGTCACGTTCATTCCCGGCGTCAGCCGCACCGGCTTGCCATCGACATCGATGGCCCCTTTCCCCAGCACCAGCGTCACTGGGAAGATCGCCCCGCGCTTCTCGTCGTTCACCGCATCCGCGGTCACGCTTTTCACCGTGGCCGGCACCGTGCCGTAGCGCGTATACGGGAAGGTCTCGAGCTTGATCTCCGCCTCCTGGCCCGCGCGCACGAAGCCGATGTCCTTGTTCTCGAGCACGACCTCCGCAGTCACCTCAGCCTCATCAGGCACCAGCACCAGCAGCACCTGCGCCTCGGTCACAACGCCACCTGCCGTGTGCACCGCCAGCTGCTGCACCGTACCGTCAACGGGGGCCGTTAGCTTCGTCAGCTGATTGCGCTTGTTGGCCTTGGCACCTTCCTCGGCCAGCTGCTTGAGCTTCAGATCTGCTTGCGCCTCTCGATCCCTCAGCGTTCTCAGCGTCTCCGCCCGGTACGACGCCGCCGAGCCGCGCGACTCCGCCAGCGCCGCCTGCGCCTCACGCTGGCGCGCCAGCGCCATCGCCAGGTCCTTCTCCTGCTCCACCCGCTCGCGCGTGCGGTCCTGCCCGGCGTGCCCCGCCACGAAGCCCTGATCGCTCAGCGCCTTGTAGTCGCGCTCGCGCTGCTGCGCCATCGGCACCGTGCTCTGCAGTTTCTCGACAAGCTGCTTCGCCGTGGCGATCTCCGCCTCGCGCCGCTCCAGCTCCGCCTGCAGCTTCGCCAGCTTGGCCGAGATGTCCGCCCACTCGCTCTGCAGCTGGAAGCGCGCGCTGTCCGCGTCCTCGCGCGGCATCGTCTTCACTGCCTCGGTGGTCAGCAGCGGCATCCCGCCGCCCGTCAGCGACTGCAGCAGCGCCCGCGCCCGCAGCACTTCCGACAACGCCGCCACGCGCTCCTTCTCGACGCGGTGGCTGTCCGCCTCCGTCATCGTCGAGTCCAGCGCGATCAGCAACTGCCCCGCCTTCACCTTGTCCCCATCCTTGACGAAGACCTCCCGCACCACGCTGGTCTCCAGCGGCTGAATGGTCTTGCTGCGGTCGCTGACGATGATCCGCCCCTGCGCCACCGCGACGATGTCGATCTGCCCGAGCATCGCCCAGGTCAGCGCGATCAGGAACAGGGCGCAGATCGCGATCGCCGCTCTCCTGGGCGCCGGATGCGGCGGTGTCTCCTGCAGCTCCAGCGCTGCCGGCAGGAAGGCGCGCTCATCGGCCATGCGCCGGGGTCCGGCGAGCTCCTCGCGCCGCTCCCATGCGGCCTTGAACACCGCCGCATATCGCGCGAGCAGCTCGCGCGCCGGATGACGCGGCGCCTCGGGCGCCGTCGTCGCATCGATCGGTGCCGCGCTCATTCCGAGCCTCCTTCGCCCTGCATGCGCCACAGATGCGCATAAAGCCCCTGAGGCTTGGCGATCAGTTCCTCATGGCTGCCCATCTCCGCGATGCGGCCCTTCTCCATCGCGATGATCCGGTGGGCATGCCGCACCGCGCTCAGGCGGTGAGCAATGATGAACACCGTCCGCCCCTGGCAGATCGCGCGCATGTTCTTCTGGATGATGGCCTCGCTCTCGTAGTCCAGCGCACTGGTGGCCTCGTCGAAGATCAGGATGCGCGGCTGCCCGAACAGCGCCCGTGCGATCGCGATGCGCTGGCGCTGCCCACCCGACAGCCCCGTGCCCTGCTCCCCGACCACCGTGTCGTAGCCCTCGGGCAGCTCGGCGATGAAGTCGTGCGCCCCGGCCAGCTTGGCCGCGTGGATCACCGCCTCGATCGGCGCTGCCGGATCAGCGATGGCAATGTTCTCCCGCACCGATCGGTTGAACAGCATGTTCTCCTGCAACACGACGCCGACCTGGCGGCGCAGCTGCGTCGCGTCGGCCATGGCGATGTCCTGGCCGTCGACCAGCACCCGGCCCGACTCCGGCACGTACAGCCGCTGCAGCAGCTTGGTCAGCGTGCTCTTGCCCGAGCCGCTGCGGCCCACGATGCCGATCACCTCGCCCGCGCTCACCGCCAGGTCCACGCCGTGCAGCACCGGCTGCGCGTCGGGGCGGTAGCGGAAGGTGACGTTCTCCAGCGTCACGTCGCCGCGCACGCGCGGCATCGCGCCGGCGCTTTGCGGCCGCAACTCGGTGCGGGTGTTCAGCACGTCGCCCAAGCGCGCCATCGAGATGCCGGTCTGCTGGAAGTCCGTCCACATCTGCGCGATGCGCATGATCGGCTGCGCGACGCGGCCGGCGAACATGTTGAACGCGATGAACTGGCCCACGCTCAAGTGGCCTTCGATGACGAGCTGCGCGCCCCACCACAGCGTGGCCGCGTTGACCAGCTTGCCGATGAGGTTGATGCCCTCGTTGCCGTACTGGGCCAGCGTCTGGGTGCGGAACGACGCCGACACGTAGGCGGCGAGCTGCTCATCCCACTTGCGCGCCATCTGCGGCTCCAGCGCGCTGGCCTTGACGGTCTGGATGCCGGTGACCGTCTCCACCAGCAGGCTCTGGTTCTCGGCGCCGCGAGCGAACTTCTCGTTGAGCCGGCCTCGCAGCACCGGCACGATCGACAGGCTCAGGATCAGGTACAGCGGCAGCGAGACCAGCACGATCAGCGTCAGCGTCGCGCTGTAGCTGAACATCACCGCGATGAAGATCACCGAGAACAGCACGTCCAGCACCAGCGTGAGCGCGTTGCCGGTTAGGAACTGTCGGATGTTCTCGAGCTCGCGCACCCGCGCCACCGAGTCGCCGACACGCCGCGCCTGGAAGTAGGCCAGCGGCAGGCTCAGCAGGTGGCGGAACAGCCGCGAGCCCAGCTCCACGTCGATGCGGCTCGTGGTGTGGCTGAAGACGTAGGAGCGCAGGATGTTGAGCGCGCTCTCGAACAGCATGATCACCACCAGCCCGATGACCAGCACGTCCAGCGTGGTCAGGCCCCGGTGCACCAGCACCTTGTCCATCACCACCTGGAAGAACAGCGGGCTGACCAGCGCGAACAGCTGCAGGAACAGCGAGATCGTCAGCACCTCGCCCAAGAGCCGGCGATGCTTGACGATGCTGGGGATGAACCAGGAGAAGTCGAACTTGGCGAGTTCGCCGGCGAGGCTCGCGCGACTGGTGATCAGGATCAGTTCGCCGGTCCACTCGGCGGCGAAGGTCTCGATGGGTTCGATCGTGGGACGCGCCGACGCTTCGTCGCCGCTGGGGTCCATGAACAGCACCCGCTTGCCGTCGCATTGCGCCAGCACCACGGTCCGGCCGTCCCGCAATGTCGCCAGCGCCGGCAGCGCGGCCAGCGTCAGGCGGTCGATCGTGGTGCGCGATGGCTTGGCCTTGAGCCCCAGCCGCTTGGCGGCGAGCAGCAGGTCCCGCATCGAGGGGGTGTCCGTTGCGCCCAACCCCAGGCTGTGACGCAGCGACGGCACGTCGGCGGCGACGTGGTGCAGGCGGGCCACGATCGCCAGCGCCGCCAAAGCGCCGTCTCGGGCTTCGTTGGATTGCTGGCGCGGGACCACTTCTTCGCGCGGCTCCTCGGGCCCGCGCCCTCCCATCAAGGCGTCTTGCGCGCCCGTCACTCCCGACATCACTCCCACCCTTCAGTTGCCGTCTATGGCGGCTCATATTCGTATTACTAAAAGGTTAAGGCATGAGGCGATATGTTGCTCACCCCACAAAAGAGGGTGTGGTGACGAAACGTCTCGCGCCGGTTCGCGGGGCGTCCACATCGGTGACGGATCGGTTGGAAATGACGCCAGGGCCATGCCCGCAGGGCTGGACACACGGGTGTGTCTGCCTCGGCAGCGTCGAGTTTTCAAGCCCTCAGCAACTCACCGCGGGACGCTCGTAGCCTCCTTGGTCGGCACGGCCGACACTGCCTTGCGCAGCTTCTCCGCGAGGCTGAGCGCGAGAGCCAGCGATAAGCGCACGTCCATGCTTGCTCTGGTGGTCTTAACCAGGGCATCGACCTGCTTGGCAAGCATGCAGATGCGGTCCCTCGTCATCTTCAGCTCCCTCATCGGTCGCCCCATGTGAAGTTCTAGAAGGAGCGCCTGGCTCAAGTCTGCAAGCTCCTGCGTGCGTGCTGCCAAGAACATCGCTCCGCCTCGACGCATCAGCTGAGGGAGCAATGGAGCAATGCGGTCGAGTTCGGTCGCTGCCTCTCGCAGCGCAAGCAATGGATCAGTCACGGCGGCAAGCTGGGTTGCGTTTGGGTTGATGGCAGATGCCACCTCCTGAATTGTCCACGGAGCTCGCTGCCGGCGGCATCGATCCGATTCAAGCAGCCCAATCGACCTTCGAAGATCAAGGCCCCAGTTGCCGTACAGCGTTTCTTTAGCTGAAACGCCTTGTTTATCTGCACAGCTAAACAAGCGGAAATCGCTAAGCAAGCTGAACGATGCACATGCTGGAAGCGTGGGACGTCAGGCTTTAGCTAACCAAGGACTCAACAGCGGCCGCTGCTGCACCTAATACCACTTGGCATTCCCAGCCCACAAAGGAAACTCAAATTGGGATCTATAGATCATCTTCATGCGCATCGATCCAGAAGCCATCAATACTTGTTTTCAAAGGGTTTGCTGGCAATATCAGCACATGCCCAACACTTCAGGAAACGAGCCGCCAATGTCTAACGTCTCCAATCCCTTCATCCTTGTCGACACAGATTTATTCGAAACGATCCCCTTGAATCACAGAATTCAAGTAGAGGAGTTCGAACCGGGTTCAAAGAAGACGTGCTCGGCAACTTTCGCAAGAACACACCAGCACTTCATATCGATTCTCTATCGAGAATGGAGCGGCAACCGCTTCAAGCTTGAAATCAACCTCAAGCACGGTGTTGCACAACTCCGGGCCCCAATCTTGACCGGCGCACCGGCAGTCGATCATCTGACGATTGCTGTTATATCATCCTGTAGAAAACTGCTCTGCCGTCAAAGTTTGCTTGACTAGAGCAACGCAAGCGCGAAACGGCCCCAGCGTCGACCGCCTGCCCTGCTGTCGCCGAAAGACAGGCAACTGGGTGCGCGGTCATTTCTAAGCAGCCACAATTGACTCTACGGTACCGCCTTACTCCACGGAGCGCATGGCTGCTAGGACTTGGGCGTCTTGGACCACCGCACGCAGTCGCTCGGACAGCGGCAGCGCCAACAGATGCGCTACTTCGTGTCCGCGCGGACACCCCACGTCTAGCCTGCCTGACAACACTTCTGCGGCCTCAGGCCTTCCAAGAAATCTGACCTCGCCGAAATGAATGTGTAGATTTCAACGTCCCCCAAATGGCTCAACGTGCTCAGGATTTTCCGCATCAGAGCGCCCCAAACGCAAGGCGTTACGTGGAAAGCAGGGCAAGCCACTGCCCTCTCCGATTCGGATGTATCACCGAAAACAGTTTTCCCACTCGATCAAATTCGAGAACGAGATATGCATTCGCGCACAGCAGAGCGACTTCCCGTCGCTGCAGGCGGTCGTACTTGCATATTTCAACCGCCGCTGACCATGAAGTTCAGTGCGACCTGATCAACCCATTCAGCAACGTGTGCACTGCGGAGGCGGCAGTAAAACTCACTGACGGCTCAAGGCTGGCTGCTAACACTGAGTTTTGGCGGCCGAGCGACCGCTGCCGCCGTCAGGGGTCATTGGTCCTTTCTGGTGCTGGGCGACTGCTGCCCCCAGCACCCGCCCTTCAGCGGAAATCAAGCTCGAGACGTCCGAGACCGAACTGGTATCGCGGAGCAGCGGCAACTCTCGCGAACTGAAGATCTTCGCCGCGCCCTACGGGAGTAGAGTTCAGCGAATGACGCGACGCTCGCCGAACTCGAGCCAGCTTCCGAGTTAGACACGGACCTGCGTCCAAAATTGAGGTTGTTCCAAGGACTCACCGGCCATGACCGGCGAACTCAGGGAGGATGCAAGATGCCGTCGATTCTGGTTCTGTTCAGCAATCCGGAAGACTCCGATCGCCTGAGGCTAGATCGCGAACATCGCGCCCTGAGCCTGCTGCAGGAAAAGCATCGGCAGGCCGGATACGCGTTCGATGTCCTGCAAGCGACGACTCGCTCCGACCTGGCAAAGGCGCTGGCACAGAAGCCGTATCAAGTCGTGCATTTCTCCGGTCACGGGTCGGACCGCGGCTTTTGGGTCGAACGAGATGACGACGAAGGTGGTGAACTCATTTCGGCGGAGTCTTTGGGTGAACTGCTTCGCGAGTTCCAGCCGAGCCTCGGACTACTCCTGCTGATGTCCTGCTATTCGTCTGCGGCGGTGTCAACGGTCGTGGATGCCGCGTCCTACATCGTGACGGCCAGCGGATCGGCCGACGACGGTGCAGCAATGAAGTTCGTGCGCAACTTCTATGACACCTACCTCGAGAAGGGGTCGATCGAGCGGGCCTTCTCCATATCGAACTTCATCGTCGGGGACGAACTGAACTGCGTTCTGACCCGTCGAGCCAAGGTCGGCGCGAACGTCAAGTCATATGTTGCTCTGTTCTCGAAAAAGAAGACAGAACCCATGTATCTCGACCTATCGGATGCTGAGGAGAGCATCAAGCGTCTAAATATCCCCCGCGAGCAAGTCGTGGCCACACTCGGCCGGAAGATGCACGTCCACCGCTGGATTTTCGAGGAGCCGCGTGACCGAGCAGTTCTCACCGTGGGACCGTACTTCGGCGTCTTCTCATGGAAGAGCGCGAATGACGTTATTGTTTGCCATCAGATACTGCGGCTTCGCAGCGGCCTGCCCGAGAAGCTGATCCAGACCTGGGCGGAGCTGATCGTCACGTACAACGACCTGTACATGAGCGAGTACCGGCTGCTCGGTTCGCCGGTGGATTCCTCGACCGCCAAGACCGTTGCGCGCGCGATTCAGGAGTTCAGGAAGGCTCATGCGCGATTCTTTGACGGCATCGAGCGTGCAGAGTGGCTCGCCGACGGCGACCGGTCGCACTTTGTCGCGATCGGCTCGACACTGAACGCCAACGTGGAGAAGGCCGCCGAGAAGCTCGAGAGCCAGGAGTATGCCCGGGCCGTGATCTTCCTCGAGACTGCACTAAGCTCGATTCATGACTTCATCGATTCGCTCGTAGAGCGTCTGGCGGACAGCAACTAGTCGTTCCACCATGGTCGCGCCGATCAATAGACGAATCCTCTTGGTAGAGGATAACGATTTATTCTTGGAGGCACTGCCTCGACTCCTGGACTCGCCGGAGTTCGCGCTCGACTTCGAATCGGCGAAAGACACTCAACATGCCCTATCGAAAGTTCAAAGCTTTCAACCGCACCTCGTCAGTCTCGACCTGAACCTCCTCGATGCGTGCAACGGCGGCATGTACGTGCTGAAGGAGATCGCGCAAGCACAGTGTGCGCTTCCTCTGATCCTAGTTTTCACCGGCGCCAGCGACGACATCTTTCGACAAGCAGGTGAGACCCTGTGGCGAAAATTCCAAACGAGTCGGCTCGGGTGGTTATGCAAGTCGTGCGGATCAAGCGAGTACGCGACAGCTGTCTATGCGGCGCTACGGGAAGTCAAAGCCTGAAGAACAAGAACTGGCTCGGCCAATCGCCATATCGAGATGAGTGATCCAGGTCAGAACATCCACCAGATTTTTTCCGAAGCCTTCAAGGACTATGGTCCACCCTTCGATCGCACGCCGTTCTTCGAAGTGGAGTCCGCCGGCTTGCAGGAGATTCGCGCGCTGCTACGACACGCGTTGTCTCATCAATGGCGTGCCTATGGCGAGCGCGGGTTGATCCATCTCGACTTCATCCACAACCAGGGATTCAATGCACTGGCCACGAGGAGCGGGGACCACGAACTGATCGCAATCTTCTCCGGAGCCCTGCGAGCGATCTACCAGTTCTGGTTCTTCTTCATGTGCGACCCGCTGGCGATGACGCATATCGGAGATCCGACCAATGAGTCGGCTGATACGGCGATCGCTGCGGCAATCCGCGGTGGCGACCTCCAACCGGCAATGCTTCAGCATCCTCACGACGAGACCCGATACGTTGCCGCGCAAAACCTGGCGCTCGCCACGTGTTTCGTGCTGGCGAACCACGAGGTCGGACATATTGCATGCTGTCATCCACACTACCTCCAGGCCGTCAGCCCTCGGCGGCGCGTATATGAGGAGTTGCCTGCCGTGCCCAGGTCGAATCGAGCGCAGAAGCTCCGACAGGCGATGGAGTTGGAGGCGGACGAGTACGCCGGAGGAGTCTCCTTCCAATGCCTGCATGTCATCAAGGGAATGCTGCATGGCGTGGGAAGTTTGGACACGGGATACGTCTGGTCGGCAGCATCGACAGCCCTCTTCCTGATGATCCACAAGCAATCCGGTCGAGGAATCGAGGAAGCCAGTGCGACCCATCCAGCCCCTGTTGACCGATGGCTCTTGTCGCTCGAGATGCTCCTGAAAAGTGAGCGCTGTAAAGCGTTCAATCCCGACCCCGCCCAGATCGCTGCTGGCTTCCAGCAAGTCGAGGCGTTCTGGCTTCGACACGCTCTCCTGGGCGACGGGCAAGCATTGGCAGGCACCGCAGGTGCCGCAGGCGTTGGGGGAGCTTCAAACGCCGGTGCGGAGAGCATCTTGATGAACAGACGCATGTCGGAGGCCGCCGCACGAATCAACGTGACGTTGAAAGGGCTACGGAAGATCGGGCCCACTTTGAACGCCATCGGTGCGCACCGCGTCCAGGCAGCCGCCCTCTATCGCGATGACCATCGCGCGGCCGCAAACGAGGCACTCGCGCAACAACTGAAAAACGGCGCAGTTCGTCGGGAGCCAGCGCCCGCGCAGACGATCAGCGACACGGCGGATGCCGATCCGACGACGCGGGTTGCGGGCGGCTCGTGACAGTGACGCTGCAGCGGTGGCAACTAGAGATCGAGTCCAACGAAGTCAACGCCTCGCCATCGCTTGCCGGGTCGGGCGGTCGAAAACTACGCGCACCTCACGAGTGTATTTCGAGTGCCATCCATTCATTTGATGATGCCTTTGCGCCATCGGTCGAGGAGTTTTTGCCGAGCGTTCGAGACCGTGGCAACATGATTCCCGATAACAACTCCGCGGATGGGGCGCGCTCCAGATCGCGACATCGATACTAGGGAGATCGACATGCCCATCGTGTTCGTCCATGGCGTCAACAATCGAGATGGCGACGCTTACCGGGAAAACGAGAAAGCGCGGGATGGATTTCTGCGCGAGTACGTAGCGCCGGCACTCGGTTTGAGTGCTGACAAGCTCACGGTCACCAGCCCGTACTGGGGCCAGTTCGGCGTCACTTTCGCCTGGAACATGGCGGTGCTCCCGGACACATCCACGAAGGTCGCGACCTTCGGGGCTAACCAGGAAGCCGAGGCCCGCACGCGGGTGGCCGGTCTGCTCGCCGAATCAAATCAAAGCGGCGATCTCGTCGCGCTGGCCAAGACGGATCTGTCAGCCGCAGTGGATCTGCTCTATGCCTCCGCGATGGCTGGCGCCAAGTCGGAAGACGAAGCGCGGTACTTGGCCAAGTCCTATGACCTGGCCAGCGACTACGCCAAGGCCAACCCTCAGCCGGTTTGGCTCACGACGGCGGGCCCAAAGAACTTTGCCGATCTGCTAGTGAGCAATTCCAAGGCCAGCGTAGTGCAGAGCTTCGGCCCCCTGAGCAAGATCCTCGACTCGATCAAAGAAGGCGCCTCCCGCCTGGTCAATGCGGCGCCGGACGTCGCGACGGGGCTCGCGGGCCTGCTTCTGCGCAAGAAGCTCAATACCGCCGTCACCCGCTTTGCCGGTGATGCGTTCGTCTACCTGAACGGCCGCGGGACGGTCGACGCCCCCGGTCCGATCGTCACGACGGTCTTGAAGGCGCTGCAGGATGCCCAGGCCAAACGCACCGAGGACGACAAGCTCATCGTCGTGGCGCACAGCTTCGGTGGCGAGATCGTCTACGACATCCTGACTTACTTCGATCCGACCCTGACCATCGACTGCCTGATCACAGTGGGCTCCCAGGTCGGACTGTTCGAGGAGATGAAGCTCTACAAGGTCAGCGATCCCGAGATCCCGGCCGACCCGAAGAAGGATCGCGTCGCTCGGCCGAAGGGGATCAAGCACTGGCTCAACGTGTTCGACACCAACGACGTCCTGAGCTACCAGCTCAATCCCGTCGTCGACGCCGTGACCGACTTCCGCTACGACACGGGCTATAGCACCCTGGGCGCCCACGGCGGCTACTTCGAGCGCCCCAGCTTCTACAAGCGTATGGCCGCGCGGCTGAAGGAGGTCGATGCCGCTGCAGGAGCTGGCGCCCAGTGACGGTCCTGTTGAACAACTCGGTAGCCGGCCAGCCCGGCACGCACGTGCTGGCCATCGGTGTCGGGAAGTACCCCCATCTCCTGAACGGAACGGCCAAGCTCGCCGCGGACCCGATGGGGCTCGAGCAGCTGGAGTCGCCGCCGGTCTCGGCCAAGGCGCTGATCGACTGGCTTCTTTCGCCGGTTGCCGACGCCGGAGTGTTCGAGAACCCGGACGCACCTCTGGCCTCGATCGAAGGCCTCGCGTCGGCCCAGCAGCCGGTGGTAATCGCCACGCCGGCTGGCCCGGTCACGCTTGCCGAGGCAACGCAGGATGCCATCCAGCAGGCCTTCGAGGACTGGCTTGATCGCCTCAAGAGTCATCCTGACAATGTGGGGATTTTCTACTTCTGCGGTCACGGCGTTATGGTTTCTGACCACTACCTGCTCGCGCAGGAGTTCGGTCACTCCGCGCAGCCCTGGACCAAGGCGTTCAACGTCTCGCTGACGGTCCGCGCCGTTGAACGAGAGATCCAAGGGTCGGTCTTCTTCTTCATCGACGCCTGCCGGAACATCCCGCGCGCCTTAGCCATGACCCTGGGGGCCCAACCCCCGCCGCTGCTGCCTGCGGACCTCGGAACGGACGTGTCCCGCAAGCATGTGACCGTGATCCATGCGACCGGCGAAGGCCAGCTCGCGTTTGCGCCGCTCGGGCCCACGGTGTCCAGATTCACCTCCGCGCTCATCTGCGCGTTGTCGGGCTACTGCGGCACGAAAGACCCCGGCCGACAGACCTGGACGGTCGACGGCGACAACCTGTCGGTGGCGGTACGCACCCTGCTCGCGCAGAACGAGCCGGACCAGGCCGATGCCGGCAACAACAGGCAGGTCTCCGAGCAACTGGTCACCGGTCCGGTGGTGCCCCTCATGCGGCGAGCGTTCGTGCCCAAGGTGAAGGTTCGCCTGGATCTCGCACCGAGCCAGCGCCGGGCGCTATACGAGATGTACCTGAAGTCTTCCAAGGGCAACAATCGGGTCGCACAGACGCTGCTGGATCAGGTCTTCAAGGTGGAACTCCCGCGCGGCATCTACGAAGTTGGTGCGCTGGATCCCGCTGGTGCCATGCCCCAGCTCGTACACGTCGACGAGGAGTTGGCCCCCCCGATGTACCTGTTCACGATGAAGTCGCAGCCATGAAGCGCATCGTCGTATCTCTGGACTACCCGAGCGACGCCCGTCTGCTCGATCAACACCAGGATCCCGGAGCAGCGCTGCCGGTGAAGATTCTGGACGTCGACGGCGCCGTGCTGGCCGTTGGCTCGGCGCGCGCACGTGAAGCCGAGCGTTTGAGTATCGCCGAGGAGGTGCAACTGGCCTTTGTGTGCCTGACCTGGCCGTCCGGGCGCACTGTGACGCAGCGCGTGGATATGAGCGCTCCCTCGCATTCGGACTCGGGCGTCTATCGCGTGGTGTTCGAGCCCGTGCACGCATCGGCCAATGAATGGTCGGCCTGGGCCATCCCGAAGCTCAACCCGCGTAGTCGTCTTGCCAGCCCGCAAGTGGACCTGGACCTTGGCATGGACGAGTTCTCGAGGGTGTGGTTGCGCCTCTGGAAGTTCCACGACGGCGAGTGGAGCCGGGTGTCCGTGGAACCCGTGGAGGCACATCGCAGCCGCTCGGCCTGGCAGATGGACCTGCAACTGGACGCGTCGAACTGGCTGATGCAGATCGGGGGTTCCAAGGTCACATGGCGCTTTGTCGCCCTACCTGGGAACGGGCGCGCGCGCGTGCTGATCACACCCAAGGACTCGAGCGATCCGCGGGCGGATGAACTCAAGGTCGTTGTGACCGGCTTTCGCTCTGGTGCGGAGACGCTGCTCGAATTCCTGTCCCGTGACGCAATCCGCTCTATGAATGCCGTCGCCGATCCAGTGGCCGTCGCGCGAAGCCTGCTCCGCGCCAAGTTCGACGACCCCGTCGGCGCGGTGGCCGCGGCCTACTTTCTGTTGCGGGTTAACGCGGCGGACCAAGTCCCGCTTGCTTGGTTCGAGAACCTGTCGCGCTACTTCCGCTGGCTGCCCGATACCGCCATCGTACATTGCGCCCGGCTGCTGCGAGATGGCCGCCGCACGCACACGGAGGAGTTCAACCCGCTCAAGCTCCTGCGTGAGAGCCTGTCCAACGGCTGGCCCGTCTTCACCGAGGGCGTCAACCTGCTTCAAGAAGCGGCCTCGCTGCTGGGCAGCACGCTTCTCGAAGCTGATCCTCTGGCCTTCCACAAGGTCCAGACGCTCGGCGCAGGCAAAGGTTGGGCGGGCGCGATCACGAGTTTCTACGGGCGTTATCCCGGCGAACCTGACGTGCTGAAGTGGGCTGGTATGCCCCGTGCGCCTCGCCGCCGGCAGATCATCCCGCAGTTGGTCAAGTCGCGGCTGGGCTCTGACGCCACGTTGGGTTTCGCCACCGAGTTGCTCCAAGGGTTGCCGAGGCTGCAGATCGAGCGCGTTCAATCTTTGCCTCCGTTTCCACCCCTGCAAATCCCCTCCGCCCAACCCCCGTCTGCCCGGATCCCATCCAGCCGCCCCCCTGCAGTCCGGATCCCGTTCGTAGGCCGCGCCCCACCCACTCAAACCCCGTCTGCTGGCGAGTTAGCCGGGGTCCCTGCCGTCACGGGCAGTCCGCGGCGAGTGAAGCGTGAGCCAGACGATGGTGAGTTCCTGCTCGGGAGCGTCGAGCGGTAGGCGAGTGCTTCGTCCCATCAGCGAAACGGATAGAACTGCGCAGTTCGCTTTGGGCTGCGTGCAGTTCCAGCCGCTCTCTCTCGAGCCGATCGACGGCACGCTGCGCCGTGAGCAGGTTGCGCAGCGGTGACGCCGGGCTGGTTCCCAGCCCCAGCGCTCGCCAGGCTGATAGCGTCGAGATCGCCATGTCGTTGAGCGCTTCTTCATCATCCCACAGACCGGTTCCTCGCTTCTCCCCTTGTCCGCAGTGGGCACATCACCGGACGCATGGCGCTCCGCATCGACCGACCGAGATCGCTGCAAGCCGGACCGGGCCGCAAGTGGCTGCGGAACCCGTTCAGCTCGCCGAACACGGCGTTCAGGTTCGCTGAAATGCGCAGTACTCGTCAGCGACCTCGGGGAGAAGCTTCGCTCAGCTTTCACCGAGCAGGCGTAGGGATGTTCGCCCCCGTCGGTCGCTACCCGGGTTGGGGGTGGCCGCACCGGCTGTAAGAAGTCCCGCGGCGCCGTCACTACCTGCTGCATGACCGAGACAACTCCGCAAGACCAGCTCTACCGCCAGGCCATCGCGGTCCATGGCGCGGAGCTGGCCCGCTGCTGCCACGGCTACGAGCGCGACGCTGCCTTGCGCCAGGAGCTGCAGCAGGAACTCCACCTCGCTCTGTGGCAGAGCCTGTCCACCTTCCGTGGCGACTGCTCGCTGCGCACCTGGGTCTACCGCGTGGCTCACAACGTCGGCGCGCGCCATGTGCAGCAGCATGCGGCCAAGGGAAAGATGCTGGAACTGGAGGAAATCGAGCATCTGCCCGACGACCGCCATGACCCGGGCCACACCGAGCGGCGCCTGGACCTGCAGCGCGTGCTCGCCCTTGTGCATCGCCTGGCCCCGCTGGACCGCGAGTTGATGTTGCTCTACCTGGAGGAACTCGACGCCGCCAGCATCGCCGACATCACCGGCCTGTCAGTCCGCAACGTCGCCACCAAGATTCACCGCATCAAGGCGCTACTGGCCAGCCAGCTGAACGCCCCGAGGAGCCCGCGATGAGCAACACCGATTCGGCTGAAGACCAGGCCCGCGGTCTGTGGAAGGCGCAGGACGTGCCGGCGCTACAGCCGCTGGCGCAGCAGCAACTGGCCGAGCAGGCGGCGAAGCTGCAAGGCACCGTCTGGCGGCGCAACCGGCGCGAGGTGATCGCGGCCATCGCCATCGCCCCTGTGTTCCTGTTCTACGCCTGGTTCTTCCCGCACTGGCTCAGCCAGCTTGGTGCGCTGCTGACTGTGGTGGGCATAGGCGTGGTGGTGTGGCAGTTGGGCCGCCGCGCCTCGGTACGCCTGCTGCCTGAGGACTGGGCCGGCAGTCTGCTGGCCTTTCATCGCAGTGAACTAGTGCGCCAGCGCGACGCGTTGCGCTCGGTCTGGCTCTGGTATGTCGGCCCCATGGCGCCCGGCATCATGCTGTTCATCTGCGGCCGGCAGATCGAGAACGGCCAATGGCAGCCCTGGCCTTTCGTCATCGCCGCGCTGCTGATGGCCGGCGTGGTGGGACTCAACCGCTACGCCGCGCGCGGGCTGCAGCGCGAGATCGACAAGCTCGACGAGCTGACCCGGAAGGACAACGCATGAACTGCAGAATCGCCAGCGCCCTGCTGTGCCTGCCCGCTTGGGCCGCAGGGATTCCCGCCAGTGACGTCGCCGTCGAGAAACTGCTGAACGCACGTTTCGACGGCGACCGCAGCGGCGCCTGCGTGCAGGCCGCCGTCATCGATTCAGGCAAGGTCTGGCGCGCGGCGCGCTGCGCCGGCACGCGCAAAGGCGGCCCACCCACTGCGGGCGCGGCTTTCGAGATCGGCTCAGTCACCAAGACCATGACCGCCGCCCTTGTGGCCAGCCTGGTTGATGCCGGCCGCTGGTCGCTGGACGACCCCATCGCCCGGCACCTACCCCAAGGCACCGCCGTGCCGCGCCAGGGCGAGCGCCAGATCCTCGTGCGCGACCTGCTCACGCACAGCAGCGGCCTGCCCGCGCTGCCGCCCGGCTTGCATCCCACCAACCCGGCCGGCCCCTATGCCTCGCTCACCGACGCCGCGCTGCTCGCATCGCTGAAGCAGGTGCAGCTCGTGCGCCCCATCGGGGAGCATCCCGAGTACTCCAACTTCGGGATGCTGCTGCTCTCCCTCGCGGTAGCGCGCAGCTTGGGCGGCGACCTGGAGGTCGCGTTGCGCGGGCAGCTGTTCCAGCCCCTGGGCATGAAGACGGCCTACGTCGTCCGGCCGCTCGGCGCCGAACCCGCACAGGGCCACGCGGCCGACGGCACCCCCACGGCGGCTTGGACCATTGCCAACAACCTGGCCGGCGTCGGCATGGTCAAGGCCACGATGGACGACATGGTGGCCTACGCCCGCGCCCAGCTGGGCGACGGTCCGGCCTCGCTGGTCGCGCAGTTGCGCCGCACACAGCAACCGCTGGCCCATGGCTTTGGCATGAACTGGATGTTGCGCAAACTGCAGGGCCGTGACCTGGCCATGCACGAAGGCGGCACGGGCGGCTTCTCGTCGCTGGTGATGCTGGAGCCCGCGGCGAAGCGAGCGGTCGTCGTGCTGGCGGACACCTCACTGACCGACCTCGGCGGCCTGGGCGACCTCGGCCTTGCGCTGCTAGGCCTTGAATCGCCGCCGCTGCAGCCGCGCCGCAGCGTGGACGCGCCGCCCGCGCTGCGCCAGGCGCTTGCCGGCGAGTACGAGATGGGCTCTCTGCGGCTGAAGATCTGGGAAGCCAACGACCGGTTGCTGGCCCAGGCCACCGGCCAGGTCGCGTTTGAGCTGGGCTACGACAGTCGCGGCGAGTTCTACCCGCTCGGCTTCTCGGCGCTGCTGCGGCCGGCACCGCCCTCCAGCGGCCAGCCGGTCGCGCGGTTTTCGTGGCACCAGGGCGGCGGCGTGATGGAAGGTCGTCGCATCGGCCTCGTCAACGCGCCGCCGACCATCATCAACCTGGCCTGGAAGGACTGGGCCGGCGAATTCCAGCTCGCGCCGCAGTTCAGCCTGAAGGTGTTCGAGCGCGACGGTCGGCTGATGGTGCAGGGCAGCGGCCAGCCGGCGATTACCGCAAAGGTGGCGGGCAAAGACCGCATCGAGATCGAGGAGGTTGGGGCGACCGTCGAGTTCGAGCGGGATGCCGACGGCACGGTCGTGGCGGCCGTGCTCCTGCAAGGCGGGCAGAAGACGCGGGGCGCGCGGAAGTAAGCGCGCCACGCGTAAGCTGGGCCACCTACCCATGGGCGATCGCAGGAGCCCACATGAACGTCCTTGACCGCGCCGGCTTCTTCAGAACGCTTTTCGAGGTCCGGCCTGCTGCCGTGGTCGCTCCACTCGCTGGACACTGCTGAGCAGGCGCAGTGGCCCATGCCCGAAGCTACTGCGGCGGGCGCCCGGACTTGTAGATCTGATCCAGGCTGTTGTCCGAGTCCTCAGGCTTGATCAATTTCGTCTGCGAGCGCGTGTCGCTGGCGTCGTTGCCAAACTCGATCAGAGAGCGCGCGAAGAAGGCCTGGCTTGGCGTTTCGCCGGCCACGCAGCGCGCGCTCATCAGCACCTTCTCGGGATTGAGTACCGCCACGCCGGCGCCGTACGGGCAATTGCCGCCGACGCATTCAGTGAGTAGATAGCGGATGTCGCCGCGGTTGAACCACAGCTGGCGCACCGATGCGCCAGGCGCTGCAGGCGAGGTGGTCGCGCCAAAGCTCTTGCCGTTGTCGGCTGTGGCCGCGTACTCGAGTTCCACCTTCTTGGCGGTACCGTAGCGGTAGGTCAGCGTTTTCGCGGCTGGACCGGCCTCCGGTTTCGCACACAACGAGACAATCTTGGTTGCGGTCGGGCAGGAGAAGGCCACCACCTCGTCGGGCCGGCACAGTGTCGCGCCGGCCGGATCGGTGGTAACGGTCGCTCCGGCCGGGCCGGTGACCGTTGCCGTACCGGCTGCGTGCGCGCAAGCGCAGAGCGCAACGCTCAACAACGCCGCCAGTACGTGGCCCCGAGATCCTCCGCGCCGCAGGCCGCAGCCGTGATCGTCATTCGAAGGCCTTGTAGGCCGTCTTGAAATGGGTACGCCGTTGTGCATAGCTCTCGGTGTGGAGATTGATGACCTTGGTGATGCTGTCCACGTCGGCATCCTTGTCACCGGCGTCGGCCTTCTTCTGCAGACCGTGCTGCAGCCAGTAACAGACCGCCGAACGAACCGTGTACGGGAACTGTGCCATCAGTTCGGGCGACTTCTCGAAGTCCACGGTCTTGTCGCCGTAGACCTCCTGGTACTTCGCGGTCGCCGCCTTGTAGTTGGCCCGCCCCGTGACCTGGATGAAGCCACGCCCCCGGTAGGACCAGCCGTCGCCGCTCTTGGCGTCGCCGTTACCGTTGCGCGAGGCGTAAACGTTGTTGGCGATCGTCTCCTGGCTGGCGGCGCGCGTGACCTTGCGCGTCTTGGCGTCGCGCTCGTAGCTGTCGATCGCCGCTTCCTTAGGATGATCGCGGTAGTACTTGAAGGTCGTTTTCAGTCCCGCTTCGCCGTAGGCCAAGCTCTCGACCGCGGCCTTCATCTCCGCGCCCGACTCCTCGCGAACCTGCGCAAAGAAGTGAGAGCGGCGCAGCCGCGTGTCGAGACCATATTTGGCCAGGTCGGTGTTGAGCTCGTCGGCCACCTTCTTCAGGAACTCCGCGCTGGCATTCCTGAAGATTTGCTTGAGCTGCTCGGCGGTGACCTTGTCCTTGCCCTGGGACTTCGCCGGGAGGGCGCCGGCCGTCACTGGCACGCCTTCTTTGGTCCAGCCCGTCGTCTCCACCCGCAACCCGGTGAACAGCGCCCACGGCAGGCTGACGTCGGCATGGTCCAGGAAGCCGAGCGGGCCGGGGGTGTCCCCCAGCAGCGTGCAAAGGTCGGGGTCCCCCTGGTCGAGGATGCCCAGGGTGCCCGGCGTGCGCGATGGCAACCAACTGTCATGGGCGCTCAGCGGGCCGGGTTTGGTCGAGGACGCCATGGGTGGTGGAGATGCTGCGTGTCGCGGGAACGATCCCTGCGGGATCCTAGGCGCGGGTGGCGTCGATCAGGCATGACTTTGGTCTC
Source organism: Roseateles sp. 22389 (assembly GCF_052044995.1). Lineage (NCBI taxonomy): Bacteria > Pseudomonadati > Pseudomonadota > Betaproteobacteria > Burkholderiales > Sphaerotilaceae > Roseateles > Roseateles sp. 22389. Next base: position 131,182 of record NZ_JBQEOF010000017.1, on the reverse strand, counting down.
CCCGACTTGTGACCACCGTCATCGGCTCGCATAGAGACAAATCGCCCGATGGCAGATGTCCGGGGCACGAGCCCACGAGTGGGTAGGCAAAACCCCCTCATGCGATAGCGTCAATGCTGTCTTCTGACGCGCTGCCGTACGCCACACACTGCAAGCATCCAAGCCTGCATCAGCCGCAGGCCCTTCGATAGTCAACTGGATGCTTTCAATGTCGCGCTTGTCCATTAAACAGCTCCTCCTGCTTGGGTTTGGCCTGCTGGCGGCGTGTGTCGCCGCGGTCAGCTTGCTCGCCCTTCACCATCTCGGGGCGACGAACGACCGCTTCGCTGGGTATGTCAGCGGCATCGCGGAGCGGGAAAGTCTCGCTGTCGATCTCAGCATTGAAGCGAACCGCCGGGCGATCGGTGTGCGGGACATGGTGATCGCCCAATCGCCCAACCAACAGCGAGCGGGTAAGGAGATGGCACTCGCCGCGCATGCCGAGCTTGGCAGAAGCCTCGAGAAGCTGAAGGCCGCCGTCCAGCGCTCGGCCGCCGGCGATCGGGAGCGTGAGATCCTGGCGCAGATCGTCGACGCCGAAGCCAAGTACGGCCCTGTAGCCGCGGGAATTGTGGCGACGGCCGACGCCGGAAAGCGCGAAGAGGCAGTGCAGGCGATCAGCCGAGACTGCCAGCCACTCCTTGCGGCACTGCTCGCAGCCGCCCGCGAGTACGTGGAAGTGATCCGCGCGCAAGCTGACGAGGACGTGCGCTTAGCAAGAGCGGATTACGAGGGGCAACGGTGGTGGTTTGGAACAGCGAGCGTCATTGCCGTTGCGGTTGCAATCGCACTTGGACTCTTTATCACTCGCAGAATGCTGCGCGCGCTCGGTACGGAGCCGCCTACGCTCGCCGACCTGGCTCAACGCGTGGCGCAGGGGGACCTTCGCGCGGTTGACGGTGCGTCCTCGGCGCCCGCTGGTAGCGTCCTCGCGTCCATGGGGCAGATGCAGCAGCAGCTTGTCGCACTGATCGGTCAGGTCCGAGAAGCCGCCCATTCGATTGCCAATGCCAGCGCTGAGATCGCGCACGGCAACAGCAACTTGTCGAGCCGGACCGAAGAACAGGCGTCCGCGTTGGAGCAGACCGCTTCCTCCATGGAACAGCTCAGCGCCACCGTCAGGTTGAACGCCGACAACGCTCAACAAGGCAACCAGTTTGCTCAGGGTGCCAGCGCGGTGGCGGCCAAGGGCGGCGAGGTGGTCGATCAGGTGATCGGCAAGATGCGGGCCATTCAGGACGGCAGCAAGCGCATCGGCGACATCATCGGAACGATCGACGGGATTGCGTTCCAGACGAACATCCTGGCGCTCAATGCGGCAGTGGAGGCCGCACGTGCCGGCGAACAAGGTCGAGGCTTCGCAGTTGTCGCGTCCGAGGTGCGCAGCCTGGCCACGCGTTCTGCCGCTGCGGCAAAGGAGATCAAGCAGCTCATCGAAGATAGCGCTGTTCGCGTCGAGGAAGGCACGACGCTCGTAGATCAGGCCGGTGCGACCATGGGAGAGGTCGTTGGCGCCATCCGGCGCGTCACCGACATCATGTGCGAGATCAGCGCCGCAAGCGCCGAGCAGAGTACCGGCGTCTCGCAGGTCGGACAGGCCGTCGCTCAGATGGACCAGGCGACGCAGCAGAACGCCGCGCTGGTTGAAGAGAGTGCGGCAGCGGCGGACAGCCTGAAGCAACAAGCCCGTCGGATGGTTGAGTCTGTTGGGGTCTTTAAGATCGAGGCGAGCGAGCCGTGCAGCAGTGTTGTGGCTCCCCCGCCGGCGAAGCAGTCCGGCCAGATGAAAGCGGCTAGCGCGCGACTCTCGACGGTCTCCGCAAGGACCACACCGTTTCAACGAGAGCGGGTCTCGTTCGGGGCGCCAAGCAACGACGACGGCTGGGCAGTCATCTGACTCGGCTAAACCGCCGGGGCGTCATCAGGACATGCGCAAGCTGTCTAGCTGTCGATGGCGCCAGAGCACGGGCCCGCGACGTATCCGGCTCGACAACAATCGCCCGTTGATCGTGCGTTTTGGTCTTGCCAGGAACATCACCTCGCTTGCTTCGGCATGAAAGTACACCCGCTGTCCAAGACGAAATCCATTCGACAACGAGGGCGGAAATACCACACGGCCGTTGGCGCCAATGTGGCAGCCATACGTGATCGGCCGTTCGCGAGAACGCATCGTCTTCATGCTTTGGCTCCAGACGTACCTCCTGCACCGGAGGCTCGCATCGTAAAGCTTCAACGCGCAGTGCCTCGCGAACTGCTATGGCCCTGGTCGTCTCCACCTCGCCTGCCACTGTGCAACAAGCAGGGTTAGCCACAGAGAAGATCAAGATCACGAAACCTTGCCGCCCCTCGGTATGGCCTGCATAACCTTGCCCATCGACCGCTCCCGAAGTTCCGTGGCGGCTACGCCAAGGCAGGCATATGGCAGTAGCACCGTCGCGGGTCTGACCGGCCGGCGGCCTCCTCAATCAAATGCCCCGTCACATCGGGCTCGACGATCGGAACAACGCAATCTGACCGCGCTTCGGCAAGGATTTGCATCAAGGCACACTCTGGGGCCTCGCTTCATCAAGCTGCCTATAGGGCAGCTTTTTGTTTTTCTGACGGAAGCTGCGGGGCTCCGGATGCCGGGACTGGCCTTGGCCAGCCCCTCCGTCAGGCGACCGCAGCCGCGAGGATCTCCCGCAACGACTTCGGCGACCGCCCCGACAAGCGCTCGATGTCAGTCGTGAGCACGTCGAAGTCGCCTCTCACGAAGTTCTTCTTGATGTCGGCCATGACGTCGACAACGATCTCGGGCAGGCCCGCCTGCGTCAGCCCGCCCCGCAGCTGCGCCTCGTCGATGACGACGTACCCGAGCGGCTTACCGAGCACCTGCGATGCCGTCCGCGCGCGCTCCTCTCCGCTCACGACGGCCGGCCCCGTGCCGTTGTAGATGGCGCCCGCATGCCCCTCGCCGAGCAGCGCGCCGGCCGCCGCGGCGGCCAGGTCGTCGCGCGAGACATAGGCCACGCGCTCCTCGCCCAGGCCGGTCAGCACGCCCATGGCCGCGGACATCTGGATCTCCTGCGCCATCGACTCCGCGAAGTAGTTCATCCGCAGGATGGTCCACCGCGGCGCGGTGCGGATGAGGTGCTGCTCGGCCGTCCAGAAGGTTTCGGCGAGGGCCGGTGCCTCCGCCTTGCGCGTGCCGGCGACCGACACCAGGAAGAGATGTTGGACGCCCGCCGCCACCGCGGCGTCGATGGCACCCCGCAACTGCCGGCCGCGCACACCCGGCTCGAGGTCGGCGCTGGGGATCAGCAGCAGGCGATCAAGGCCCGCGAAAGCCGCCGGCAGCGTCTGCGGCGCGTCGAAGTCGCCCAACCGGCCCTTGGCCGGGCTCCGCACCTTGTCGGGCGAGCGCGAAATCCCGACGATCTCATGGCCGCCACCTCGTTCGGCCAGTTCCTTCAGGACCGCCTGTCCCAGTTGGCCACTCGCGCCGCTGATACCCATCTTCATGTCACAGATCCTCTGCAGTTACGAACAAAATGTGTGTGGAACTTTGCGGCAAGGGGCCTCTCTCCGCAAGAACGCACGGCGACGTGCGCTACGAACATCGGTGTGCGTGCCGGCAGATCAGGAAACGGAAATGAGCAAGCTTCGAGCAGTCCCGCCAACGCCCGAGGAGCCGGCGGACCACGACCATGCGACCTGCCGCGCGGTGGGTCAGATCCTCGATCGCGTCGGGGACAAGTGGAGCGTGATGGCGGTCGGCACCCTGTCCAAGGGTCCGATGCGCTTCAACGCGATGATGCGCACGATCGGCGGCGTCTCGCACCGCATGCTGACCTTGACGCTGCGTGGACTGGAGCGCGACGGGCTGGTCAAGCGCACCGTCTTTCCGACGGTCCCGCCCAAGGTCGAGTACGAACTGACGCAGCTCGGCAGTTCCCTCATCGAGCCGCTGAAGGCGCTGGCCATCTGGGCGCAGGAACACCGTCCCGCGGTCGAGGCGGCGCGCGCGAAGTTCGATGGCGACGAGCCTCAGCCGCGCAAGCGCATCGTCTGAATCGCCGCGGCGACGCTCGCCCCCGCCGCGCTCAACCCACTGCCGGCACCGCCGCAAAGCCCAGCATCACCCGCGTCCCCGCCCCCGGCTCGCTCTGCACCTGAAGGCTGCCACCGAGCAGCCGGGCGCGCTCCTGCATGCCCAGCACTCCGAAGCCGTCCCGGCGGGCGAGCGGATCGAAGCCGATGCCGTCGTCGCCGATGCTCAACAGCCAGCCGGCGCCTTCGCGCGCCAAGCGCAGGGAGGCGCGGCTGGCCTGGGCATGGCGTCGCACGTTGGTGAGCGACTCCTGGGCGATGCGGAACACCATCGTGGCCATCGGCAACGGGATCTCGCGCGTGTCCGGATCCACCTGCAGGCTGCAAGGCAATGCGGTGTTGGACGTGAACTCAGCCGCCAGCCATTGCAGCGCCGCTTCGAGGCCGCCATCCAGCGCCGAAGGCCGCAACTGCGACACCAGACCGCGCACCGTGCTCACCAGCCGGTCGACACGACCCAGCAACAGGTCCGGATCCAGGGAATGCGCCGAACCGCCGGCGTTCTGCCGCATCTTCGCCACGGACACTTCCATCTTCAGCGCGGCCAGCTGCTGGCCCAGCTCGTCATGCAGCTCGCGGGAGACGCGCAATCGCTCCTCCTCCAGGGCATGCGCGTTGTACTCGCCCAGACGGAGCAGCGCCGCCTCCGAGTCCGCCAGGGCCGCGGTGCGTTCCGCGACGGCGGCTTCCAGCTGCCGTTGCCGCTCGCGGTNACCGGATGGACAGCCACCACAGCAGCATCAGCGACACGGCGGCCGCGGCGCGTGCCTCGCGCGAGTTCCACCAGGGAGGAAGCACGTCGAACGCAAGGCGCATCACCGGCCCCGGTGCTTCCACGCTCGTCAGCCCGCCGGCGCGCACCTCCAGCGTGTGCTCGCCGGACTCGAGCGCGCCCAGGTCGATCACGGCGCTCTGCGAGGTCCGCCAGGGCGACTCCGCGCCAAGGCGGTATTCGATCCGCAGCGAACGCGCCCGGGAGAAGCCGGCCGTCCCCACCGCGATGCGCAGCGTGCGGTCCCGCCACGGCACCGGCTCCAAAGGCGGCACCCGGGTGCTCGTGCTGCCGAACACCATGTCCTCCAGCCGCAGCGCGGGCAATGGCGCTTGCGTGTTCCCCGGCAGCAGGTGCGTCAACCCGGCGCCGGTGCCGATCCAGATGCTGCCGTCGGCGTCGGCCAGGAAGGCCGGCGTCACATCGTTCCAGACCAGCCCGGTGCGGCGATCCAGGCGCGACCAGTCGCCCCCGGTTGAGCGGATGAAGACCCCCTGGTCGGTGCCCATCCACAGCCGCCCGTCGAGGTCGGCGTGGAGGCTGGCCGCGGCCGCGCCCCCGAAGGCGGACTTGGGCAGGAACTGCAACTGGCGCGCCGTGGTCCCCGACAGCGCGTGGATGCCCAGTCCCAACGTGCCTCCCGCCCACACCGTGTGGTCCAGCACCATCGCCTGCAGCGCGTCGATCCAATCGCCCTGCGCGTCCGCCACGGGGGTCCAGCCCTCCGGTTGGTGCCGCCAGAGGTCCCGTCCACTGACGACGAAGTCCTCCCGCACGCCGTCCGACAGGACGCGGATGTCATAACGCGGATCGAAGCGCCCGGCGCCGATCTTGTGGCGGCGCAGGCGCCCCTCGGACAGCTCGATCAGCTCGAGGCCGTCGCTGCCGGACGCGTAGACCCGGCCGGCCCCCTGCGAGATCGTCTGCAGTCCGGTATCGCCGGCAACGACGCGCCCCTGGTCCTCTCCGGCCTTCACGCGGATCACCTGGCCGGCGTCCACCCACCACAGGTCCCCCGCCTGGTCCACCGCCAGGCGATGGACCAGGCCGGACGGCCGTGTCGTCGGCAGCTTCACCTTGCGGAACCTGCGGGCCGCGGCGTCGAACCAGGCCACGCCGTTCGCGGTCGCCGCCCAGAGCCGGCCCTTTCCGTCGCGCGCCAGGTCGAGCACGGCCGGCGCGGGCAGGCCCGAGGCGCCGGTCCAATGCTCCGCCCGGCCGTAGCCGATCCAGCGATGGACACCGCGCGCATTGGTGCCCAGCCACAACGACCCTTCCGCGTCGAACATCAGCCCGCGCAGCGGGGTCTCCGGCAGGCCGTCGTCCTGGGTCCACTCGCGCCAGCGTTCACCGTTCCAGGCGGCAAGGCCGCGGGTCGTCAGGACGAGGATGAGGCCGTGCTCGTCCTCCGCCAGGCCGTTGTCGCCATACACCCACTGCCGCGCCGGCGCCGCCACGACGGCGAAGCGGGCCGAGCCCGGTGCCAGCCGGGCCAGGCGCCGGCTGCTGCGCGTCCAGAGACTGCCATCGCGCGACACGAGGAACTGGCCCCACACGTCTTCCGGCAGGCCCTGCGCCGGCCCCCAATGCTGGACGCGGCCATCGCGCCACTCGCACAGCTGCGAGCCGCAGCCGAACCAGAGCGCCTCGCCGCGTTGCCGCATCGGGAGCAGTTGCTCGGGGCGGGACTGCAGCTGGGGAATGGCCATCCGCTGAACCACCAGCGAGCTGCCCAGCGCCCCCGCGGCGGTGGCGGTCCAGAGGAGCCGGTCTTCATCGATGGCGTAGACCCTGCCCTGCCGGTCCAGCTCCAGCTGCTGGCCGGAGGTGACGTGCAAGTGCTTGCCGTCGGGCTTGAGCAGCTCCGTCCAGGCGGGGCCGTCCTGCCCGTCCTTGCGCCCGTCGTCGCGCACGAACACGCCCCCTTCCGTCAGGAGCCAGAGGCGGCCGCTGACGTCCACGCGAGCCCCGTATGAATACCCTCCCGCCTCCTTCGGCAGCGGTTCCGCATGGATGCGGAAACCGTCGAACCTGAACAGCCCGTTGGCGGTGCAGATCCACAGCCTCGCCCGCGGGTCCTGCACCAGGCACTGCGAGGTGAGGTTGGTCAGGCCCTGGTCTTCCTGGTAGGACTCGAGCACGATGCGCTCGGCCCGCGCGCCCTCGCCGGCCAGCACGAGCCCCGCGGCCAGGGCGGCAAGGGCCCACCCCGCGATGCGCCTGCNCGGGGGCCTTGGACGGGTCCGGGCTGACGGAACGGCTGCGGGAATCCGGGGGTCGCATGGACGAAGAAGCGCGAAAACCTTCAATCCTGCGCCTGAACTTGGCATCGTTGTCGGCCATTCAGCGACGGCCGATCGTGCGTGATTCATTGGTGATGCTTTGGACAAGGTGTCGTCAGGATCCGGCGCGGATCAGGCTTGCGCGATGGACGCGAACCGCCGTATCAGTTGCGCCAGCGAGTCCATCCCGAGCTTGGCGAACAGGTTGGCCCGGTGGGTCTCCACCGTGCGCGGCGACAGGGTCAACGCGCGCCCGATCTCCTTGTTGGTCAGGCCTTCGACGATGAACCCGAGCACCTCGCGCTCGCGCGGCGACAACTGGGCGTAGCACTCGCGCGCCTGCCGATCGGCCCGGTGCCGCTCGCGCGAGCGCACGTGCTGCCGGACGGCACTCTGCAAGGCCTCGATCAGCACCTCGTCGTCGACGGGTTTCTCCAGGAACTCGGCGGCGCCGGCCTTGAAGGCACGCCGGCACATCTCCACGGTGCCGTGGCCGGTCAGCAGGATCACCGGATGGTCCACGCCGCCCGCCAGCAACCGCTCCAGCACGGTCATCCCGCCGATCACCGGCATGCGCAGGTCCAGGATGATGGCGCCGATGCCCGCGCGATCGAACTCCGCCAGGAACACCTGCGGATCCGCCCAGGCCCGCACGCGCAGTCCCACCGTGCCGATGAGCTGGCTCAGGCCGTCGCGCACCGCGGCGTCGTCGTCCACCAGGTGGATCAGTGGAGAGAGGGACGAGGCGTTATCGGTCATGGCTAGCCGCGGCGCTGGACAGGGTCAGGATGAACTCGGCCCCGCGCGGTGCCGACGGCGCCTGGGGCGCCAGGGTCAGGCGCGCGCCCATGGCCTGCGCCAGGCTTTCGCACAGCGTCAGGCCCAGCCCGAGGCCGCCCGGACGCGTGGAGTAGAACGGCTCGAACAGGCGCCGACGCGCCTCCGGCGCGATGCCGGGACCTTGATCGCGCACCGACAGCGTGGCCTGTCCGTGCTCCGCCGCCGTCATGGCGATGCTCAGGCGACGCTCGCCGGGCGGCACCTGCTCCAGCGCCTGCAGCGCGTTCATCAGCAGGTTGTGGATGATCTGCTGCAGCGAGATCGGCTCCGCGAGCACCGAAGGCAGCCCGGGGTCGGTGGAGACCGTGGTCGCGATCCGGCGCTCCGCCAGGTCGGGCTCGAGCAGGCGCAGCACGTCCTGCGTGGCGGCGGCCAGCGACAAGGGCTGCACGTCGGCCGCCAGGTCCGGGCGTTCCACCAGCCGGCGCAGGCGCCCCACCACCGCCGAGGCGCGATGGGCCTGCTCCACGGCGCGGACCATGGCGGTCCGGGCGGCGTCGAGTTCGGGCGGATCTTCGACCAGCAGCCGTTTCGCCGCCTGCGTGCTGGACAGCAGCGCCGTCAGCGGCTGGTTCAGCTCATGCGCCATCCCCGCCGCCAGCTCGCCCAGCGCATTGAGGCGGGCGACCTGGCCCAGGCGCAGCAGTTCCTCCATCCGCCGGCGCGATGCGCGCTGGCGCCACGCGGCCAGGCCGCCGGCCCCCACGCCCGCCGTCAGCGCGCACCAGGCCAGGATGGCCAGCCAGGGCAGCTCGCGCAGTTCAACGGTGCGGTGGGCCACGACGTCCAGGGGCTGGCTCCGCACCATGAGGCGCTTGTGGAAGTCGTAGGTCCATCCCACGCTGGCCTGCCGAGGGCGGCCCGGCTGCACCACGAAGGCCGCGTCCCCCAGTTCCAGCGTGACGCGGACCGGGCTGGAGGCGACATCCATGGGCCACTCGTCATAGGGCACCGTGGCCTTCAGGTCGATCTGCAGCGCGTAGCTCGCCGGGGACCCCGCCATCACCAGGTAATAACGGCCCGCGCGCAGATCGGCCAAGGCCATCTCGGGCCGGCCCGACGCGCGCGACGCCGCCTCCGCGGCCGCCAGCGGAGCTGCCAGCAGGGTGGGCCAGGCACCGGCGGCGGTCCGCTGCAGGACGGTCAGGATCTGCGGATACACCGACGCGAGGCGCGTGACCGGCGCCCCGCCTTCGACGGCCGTGGGCTGCAACAGGGTCAGCGTGGCCATCACCGCGTCGTACTGGACCACCCGCTGGCTGATCCGGCGGTGTGCGATCCGCCCGTCGGTCTCGAAATCGGCCCGCAGTTCCTGCAGGCGCGCATGGGCGAGGAAGGCCGCGCCCACGCACGCCACCACCACCCACACGAGCAGGGCTGCTGCACCAAGCCTTGCGGGACCACCGCGTCCAGTTCCGATCATGGCCGGCATTCTGGGGCCGGCGGCGGCCGCCGTCGCGCACTGCGTAGTTGTACGGAGGCGCGCGCGTGGCCGACCGAATGGGCGGGAAGAGGCGGCCTTCCTACAGTCCGCTCACGGCGCCACAACGGGTGGTGCCGGCCCCCACCGCAGAAGGTCGTTACCGGAAAACATATGCAGCATTCCCTCGTCAAAGTCGCCGTCACCCTGTCGCTGATCGCCGTCGGCGCCGCCCATGCCGAAGGCCTGCGCGATCGCAAGGACATGTCGCTGGAGCTCGCGACGCAGATCGCGGCGCAGGCCGTGGCCACCTGCAGCGCCAACGGCTATGCCGTGAGCGCCACGGTCGTGGACCGCGCGGGCACGGTGCGCGCCGTCCAGCGCGCCGACGGCAGCGGCCCTCACACGATCGATTCCAGCCGCCTGAAGGCCTACACCGCGGCGTCGGCCCGGGAAAACACGCTGACGATGATGGAGCGCGCGCAACGGGTCCCCGCGGCCGCGAACCTCGCGCACATTCCCGGCTTCCTGCTGCTGGGCGGCGGCGTGCCCGTGAAGGTGGGCGACGAGGTCATCGGCGCCGTGGGCGTGGGGGGCGCCCCCGGCGGCCAACTGGACGAGCAATGCGCCCTGGCGGGCATCGCCAAGGCCTCGCGCCTGGACCGATGAGCCGGGGCCCCACCACTTTGACCACCTCAAGGACTGCCATGAACACCAAGCTCATCATCGCCCTCCTCACCACGGGCCTGGCCGCGGGCGCCGCGGTCGCCCACGACATCGACGACGGCGCCGGCGGACGGCCGCTGACCCGCGCGGAAGTGATCGCCGATCTGGAGATCTACGTCCAGTCCGGCCTGCGCGACCTGGACATGCAGGACGGTTCCCGCTTCGGCGGCCCCGACGAGGCGGCCGCCCGTGCGAGGTACGAGGCCTTGCGGCGCGCTCCGGCGTTCGCCGCGCGCGTGCAGGAGATCGCCCGGCAACGCGGCGAGGCGGTCGTGATCGGCAGGACGGCCGACGCGCAGCCACCGCGCTGACCCTCGGACCCTGGGGAGCGACGCGGCGGGCACACGATGAGCCGTTTCCCGTTCGACGATCTGGCGCGCGTGCGCTGGAGCGCCTGCAACGGCGTCGACTACCTCACGCCCAATGGCTGCACGATGGCGCGCACGCGCCTGGCCGAAGGCGTCAATGTCGACATCTACAACCTGCACGCGCAGGCCCAGGTGGAGACCGCGGACCTGGCCGCGCGCCGCAAGAACGTCGAGCGTAAATCGCCACCAGCGCGCACCGCACGCTGGCCGGCGGCAGCACGAGTGGCAGCTGCACCACCTTCACCGCGCCGTCGGGCTGGGCCATCGTCGGCTTCCATGGCCGCGATGGCGATGAGGTGGACAAGCTGGGCGCGGTATACGCGCCGGTGGCCTCGAACACCGGCGCCAAGGCCGCGGCCACGCGCCTGGTGAACGTCCAGTCGGGCCTGTGCATGGACCTGAACCAGTCGCGGGCCGCGGACGGCAACGCCGTGCTGCAGTCCAGCTGCAGCGGCAGCGTCAGCCAGACCTGGAACTACGACGCCACCACGGGCCTGGTGCGCAGCATGCTCGACCCGCACTTCTGCCTGGACAACGGCGGCGGCTATGCCGATGGCGCTGCCCTCGTGGTGGCGCAGTGCACCGGCAGCGCCAACCAGCGCTTCAGCTTCGATGCCGCGAGTGGCCGCTTCACGCTGCGCACCGCGCCCGACCAGGCGGTGGATGGCGCTGGCACGGCGGGCAGCGCGCTCAAGACCAGCCGCTACCAGGGCGCCAGCAACCAGCTCTGGAAACAGAAGCCCTGAGCGCCCGGGGCGCTCGAGCGCCTCGCGATGACGAGGCACGCGGCCACNCCGCGAGAGGCGCTCGGGCGCCTTACTTCACGAAGCGGGCCAGCAGCCGGATGTAGGCCGTCTGGTAGCCGTTGGAAGGCTCGCTGATGGGCCAGGAGTTCAACGGCCAGCCGGCATTGAAGTCCAGGTAGGACTTCTGCGGCGGTTGACCGTAGGGCGGCGTCGGCCGGCTCGACCCGCAGGCCGACGAGATCCCGGGGCAGCGCGAATCCCAGTCCCACTGGTTGTAGTTGGGCCCGCCCACGAGGTAGCCGGGCGCCGGCCCATAGGTCGAGGTCCTGGCGTCATCCCACTTCGCGCTGCCGTCGGCGAACCACATGTGGAAGATCTGGTTCACCGAGTTCTCGGCGCCAAAGCTGGTCATGTTGGTCAGGTAGGCCTTGCCCAGCGGGTTCACGCCATGCAGGTAATGCAGGTAGTCGGCCGCGGCGGTGGCCACCTGCTCGGGCGTGTGGCGGCTGATGCCGTAGTAGCCCTCCTCCGTGAACAACGTGCCGGCGTTGGCCTTCACCCCGTTGCTGCCCCAGGTGTACGACGAGATGTACGCGCGGTAGGGATCGGTCTTCGCGTCGATGGCGCCCCAGCCGCCGTAGTCGCTGCGGCCCCACAGGTCGAGGAAGCGGGTGCGGATCGCCGTGGCGACGTCCGCCGTCGCGCCGGGCAGCGAGGCGTAGTACAGCAGGTTGCGCGCGTTGCCGGCATTGAAGGCCGACACGTACCACTGCGAGAACATCGGCGCCTCGGTGTAATGCGTGTCGACGTAGCTGCGGTAGGTGGCGTCGCCGGTGGCGGCGAACAGCTTGATGGCCGCGAACAGGCGCAGCTCCGCGCGGCCCGCGTCGTCGGTCTCCTGCTGGCCCGCGCCCAGGCCGCCGGTGCCGCGGGTGGCATCGTTGTTGTAGAAGAGGACGTTGGGATTCGCCTGCGCCCAGGCCCAGGCCCGCTTGGCGCGCGAGAGCAGATCCGCGGCGTACGTCTTCATCGCCGTGTTGTTGAGGCCGCCGAAGACCTTGGCCGCCTCCGCGTAGGCCGCGGCCGCCGCGAGCGTGGCGGTCGTGCTGGCGTCGCCGTAGTAGCTGGGACCGGTGGACGCCGACGGCGGGCTGCCATCGGCCAGCCCCACGATCGACAGCACCGAGCCATCGCTGTTCTGCATGCGCGCCAGCCAGTCCGTGCCCCACTTCACCTCGTCGAGCAGGTCGGGAATGCCGTTGTAGGACTCGGGCAGATTGAAGTCGTCGGTCCAGACCGTTGGATTCTGGATGTAGGCGTCCAGCAGGTCCTGGATGTACGCGGCCGCCCAGCTGGTGTACTTGTTGGGATCGCCCGCATCGAACCAGCCGCCGCGCAGGTCGCGCGCCGTGCCGGCGTTGTTGGGATCGAGGAAGCGCCGCGCCTGCGGATCCTGTCCGCCCTTGAGATGGCTGGCCCCGTCGGCCCAGCCCACGCCGGCGTTGGCCACGGTCTTCTCCTGACCGGCGCGTTGGTAATAGAACATCCGCACCGCCTGGATCAGCACGTTGCGGTAGACGTTGTCGCCGATCTCGAAACGCGCCGAGCGCTGGTTGGCGGTGGGATCGACGATCTCATAGGTGCCGGGCGCGGTGACCTGGCTGAAGTCGAAGTGCCACACCTGGTCGCCCGAGGAGTCGTCGGTCTTGAGCCCGTTCCAGTCCTGCGGCCACGCGGTGTACACGACGGCGCCGGTCGCCGCGTCGACCACCTGCAGCTGCTGGGGCCAGTAGCTCTGGTTGCTGTCGAAGCCGACCTTGGGCAGGCGCAGCACGGCCACCTTCTTCATGCCGGGCAGATAGCCGAACTGGTCGACCATGATGAACTTGCCGGCATTGGCGGCCATGGCTGGCCACACCGTGAAGTTGAAGGCCTGCGTGGTCTTGGCCCCGCAGCTGTTGGTGTAGGTCGCCGTGGCGGTGCAGGTCGCGGTGAGCTTGAGTGTCTGCTCGCGGGCCGTGCCCGAGGCGCCGCAGCCGCTCCACGACCAGTTGCCGGACACCGGTTGAGGTCCGAGCACCACCTTCGCCCCCGCGTTCAGCGAGGCGGAGGCCTTCGCCACCCAGGACGTCGTGCCGTTGACGTTGAGATACGGCGTGACCGCGCTGGGTTGACAGTTCTGCGCCCAGGCGGGCGCGCCGACGATGACCGCTGCCAGCAGCAGTCCCTTTCCAGTTGCCATGTTGTCCCCTCTTGGATTTCTGCACGGATGAGCGCCCGGACCGGCGCGCCCGCTCGACGCGGAACGAAGTGGAACGACCTTGGCTCGCGTCAGTCGGCAAGTCTGAATTGGTCTAACCAACACTTCAATAGGAAGTTTCGGTATTACCAGTTGAAACACCGGAGGGGCGCTCGACCAGCCTCGCCAGCGCGGCCCGAACCTCGCGCAGCTTCGGCGGCTTGCCGAGCACCTGGTCGACATGCCGCGGCTTCTCGCCGTCGTCCACCAGCCGCTGACCCCAGCCGGTGAGCAGGATCACCGGCGTGTCCGGCGACAAGGCCTTCACCGCCGCCGCGACCTGGCGACCGTCGACATGCGGCATGCCCAGGTCGGTCACGACGACCTGGAAGCCGCGGCCCGAGGGACCGCCTTCCCCCGCCTCGTCGGCATCGACCGCATCGTCCTGCGCCATCGCCCGCTCCGCGTGGAACGCCGCCTCGAACGCCTCGATGCCATCCCGCCCCGCATGGGCCGCCGTCACCGCGTGACCCTCCGCCTCGAGCGTCTCCTGCAGCGAGCGCAGCAGCAGCGGGTCGTCGTCGACCAGCAGGATCCGCAGCGGCGGCGGCTTCTCGTCCGGATCGGCCTGCGGCGCGGCGAGGCCCTCCTCCGGCGCCAGCGCCGCGAAGCGCAGCGACACGCAGGCGCCCTGCCCCGGCACCTGCAGCCGCTCCTGCTGCAGGATCGCCTGCTGCGTCTGGCGCAGGTCCTCGTAGGCCTGCTGCAGCGCGCCATGGAGCTGCGCCTGGTGGCTGGCCAGGCTGACGTGCTCGCTGAGCTGCTGCAGGAACTCGCAATCGCTGCTGCTGAAGGCCTGCGGCGCCCGCCGCGCCGCCACGAGGACGCCGAACACGCGGTTCTCCGACTGCAGCGGCGCGATCACCAGCGAGCGCAGCCCGGCCCGCGCCAGCCGCTGCGGGAAGGGAAACGGCACCTGCGCCGCATCGGGCTCGTAGACCAGCCGGCCGGCCAGGCACTGCGACAGGCCGTTGCCGTCGATCGACAGGTCGGCCTGCTCGGACAGCGCGAGCGACAGCGCCAGCGGCGCGCTCTTCACGCCGACGCCGGTCACCCGCAGCGTGTCGCTGGCGGCGTCGCGCAGGCAGATGCAGCTGAAGTCGACCGGCGCGTCGTCCTCCAGGCCGCGGATCACCGCCTGGAAGATGCTGCGCAGGTCCTGCCGCTCGCCGACCGCCCGCGTGATCTGGTGGAGCAGGTTCAGCCGCGCCAGCTGTTCCTTGAGCCGCATCTCGCCGAGCTTGCGGCTGGTGATGTCGCGCAGGAAGGCGCTGAAGCTCACCACGCCGTTGGCGCGGATCGCGGTGATCGCCAGCTCGATCGGGAACTCCCCGCCATCGCGGCGCACCGCGCGCAGTTCCACGCGCCGGTCCAGCACCGTCGCCACGCCGGTGTCGAGGTAGCGCCGCAGGCCCGCGAGGTGCGCTTCCCGGAAGCGCTCGGGCACGATCAGGTCGGCCAGCGACTGGCCGGTCGCCTCGGCCGCGGGCCAGCCGAACACCGCTTCCGCCTGCGGATTCCAATGCGTGATGCGTCCGTCGCCATCGATGCCGACGACCGCGTCCAGCGCCGCGTCGAGGATGAGCCGCGTGCGGGCCTCGCTCTCCGCGAGCCGGTCGCGCGAGACGGTCGTGGTCCGCAGCAGCGCGCTCATGCCGTCGAACTCGCGCGCCAGCTCGGCGATCTCGTCCGATCCGGTGCCGCCGACGGCGTGCTCCAGGTCGCCCGCGCCGACGCGCAGCATGCCCTCGCGCAGCCGGGCCAGCGGCCGGGCGATGTCGCGGAAGACCAGCACCATGCTGCCCGCCACCACCACGGCCAGCGTCGCCGACAGCGCCAGCACGATGGCGAACGCGCGCCGCTGCGCCGCGGCGACCTCCTCGCGGCTGAGGTCCTGCAGCCGGAAGGCTTCGCTCATCATGAGCAGCGTCTTGCGCGCCATGGCGGCGGCCAGTCGCCCGGCCCACTCGTCCAGCACCTGCCGGTCGCCGTCGCCGGCCTGCCGCGCCCGCTGGGCCCGCACCAGTTCCGCGAAGACGGCCGGCGACTTGTCGTAGGCGGCGCGGATCTGCGCGATGCCCTCCTGCTCGTCGCGCGCGTCGAAGCCATGGGCGCGCTGCAGCGCGGCGCCCAGCGTGCGGTAGGCGCTGTGCCACTGGACCTCGACACGCGCCTCGGGCTGGCGCGCGTATTCCAGCGTCAGGTGGCGCAGGCCGGCCACCGACTCGACCAGGTCGGCGGCGGCGCGGTTCTTGCGCACGCCCTCGGCGACCTGCTGGCCGGACAGCCCCAGCGACACCGCGATGGCCAGCGCGACCAGCACGCAGGTCGAGCCGACGATCGCGAGGCGGGTCGAGATCTTCATGGCCTAGTGGATGATCGTGACCGCGCGCGGCTTGACCGCGGCCAGGCCGTCCAGGTAGACGGCATCGAGGAAGTTGGGCGCCCGCCCGGCGTCCACCATGCGGTGCTTCATCGCCCAGCGCCCCTCGTCCTCCAGCACCACCAGCAGGTGCTGCTCCAGCGACATCGAGAAGCGGCTGCGCGCGAGCAGCTCGCGGATCTCCTCCGGCGGCTTGCGCAGCGCCTGCGCGACGATGGGCTCGCAGGCGGCGCGGTCGCGCTTGAGCAGCTCCTCGGCCTGCAGCAGCGCGGCGAGCAGGCGGCGCGCCGTCTCGCCGCGCTGGAGCACGAAACCGCGCAGCGAGGCCAGGTTGAAGCTGGAGTCGTAGACGCCCTCGCTCGGAAAGACCGACGCGCGGTCCCCCAGGCGCCGGCGCGCGTCGGCGACGTAGGGCTCCCAGGTCGCGATCGCATCGACCTCGCCGCTGGCGAGCGCGTCGGCCAGCTCCCGCGGCTTGCGGTCGACCACCTGGACATCGGCCCGCGACAGGCGCTCGCGCACCAGCAGCACATCCAGGACGAAATCGCCGCTGGTGCCGGCGCTGACGCCGATGCGCTTGCCGCGCAGCGCGTCGGCGGACCAGATGCCCCGATCGGTGCGGGCGACGATGGCATGGTCGCTCTGGGTGGAGAGGGTGGCCAGGATGGTGACCGGGTGGCCCTTGACCACCGCCAGAGCGACCGGCAACTCGGCGACGGTGGCCACGTCGGCCCGGCCGTCGAGGACCGCGTCCAGCGCCTCCTTGCCCGAGCCGTGCGGCTGCACGGTCACGGCCAGCCCCTGGCGTTCGAAGTAGCCCCGCGCATGGGCCACGAAGGCGGGCGCCGCGCCGGCATACGGCGTCACCGCGAGCACCACGGCCTGGCGCGCGGCCGGCGCCTCGGCCGGCGCGTCAGCCGGTGGTGCCGCGGCGCGATCACAGCCGGCCAGCGCCGCGGCAAGCGCGACGCACGCGACGCACGCGGCGAGCCGCCTCATGCGGCCAACCACGCGGCCAACCAAGCGGCCCACGACGGCCAGGCGCCAAGGCGCCGCCGTCGCGGTCATCCTGTTTGCATCGGACATCGCAGCCCCCCTGCGTCTCGAAGGTCCCGGGGGATCGACGCCCCTCTCGGACAGCGACGATTAGAGGCCCAAGCCTGCGCGATGTCCAGGGACCGTCCGCGCGCCGGTCAGCCTGGCGCGGACCCGTCTTCCGGTGGCTTGACGGGAATCCAGACCTCGAAGGTCGTGCCTTCGCCGGGAACGCTGCGCACCTCGATCCGCCCCGCATGCTTCTGCACGATGGAGTAGGACAGCGACAGCCCCAGCCCGGTGCCCTTGCCCACCGGCTTGGTCGTGAAGAAGGGCTCGAAGATGCGGCGCCGCACCTCCTCGCTCATGCCGGTGCCGGTGTCCTGGACCTCGACGCGGACCCAGTCGCCCTCGGCCCGCGTGCGCAGGCGGATCTCGCCGCGCTGCGGGATGGCATGGGCCGCGTTGACGATCAGGTTCATGAAGACCTGGTTCAGCTGCGCCGCGATGCAGCGCACCGGCGGCAACTGGCCGTAGTCCTTCTTCACGTCGGCCTTGTACTTGACCTCGTTCATCACGACGTTGAGTGTCGACTCGAGGCCGGCGTTGAGGTCGGCGTCCTGCCACTCGGCATGGTCCACACGCGAGAAGTCCTTGAGGTCGTGCACGATCTTCTTGACCCGCACCAGGCCGTCGTCGCTCTCGTCGAGCAGCTGCGGCAGGTCCTCCTTGACGAAGGCCAGGTCGATGCGCCGGTCCAGCTCGCGCAGCGCGCGGTCGACCGCCTCGGGCAGCGTGCCGGGCGCCTGCGCCTGCATCGTGTCGAGCAGCTCGAACAGCGGCTCCACGTAGCCGCGCAGCGTGCTCATGTTGGAGCTGACGAAGCCGATGGGGTTGTTGATCTCATGCGCCACGCCGGCCGCGAGCTGGCCGATGGACGCCATCTTCTCGGACTGCAGCAGCTGGTTCTGCGCCTCCTCCAGGCGGGTGTTGGTCGACTTGATGCGCTGGTAGTTTTCCTCGAGCTCGCGCTGCACGCGCCGCACCTCGCTGCGGTCCTGCAGCAGCCACCAGGTCTGGGCCAGGCGGTCATGCGGATTGGCCACGTAGGCAATCATCTGGATCCACAGCGGCCGGCCGCGCGCGGAGACCATGGGCATCTCGTGCTGCAGCGACTCGCCACGGGTGAGCACCGGATAGGCGATCGACGCCAGCGACTGGAAGTCCTCGTCGCTGGCGAAGAAGGAACGCGTCGGGATGCCGCTGGGCGACGCGCCGTCGAGCTCGAACATCTCGTTGAACTTGCGGTTGCCGCGCACGATGCGCTGGTTGAGCGTGGTGACGATGCCCACCGACGCGTTCTCCAGGAAGGCCTCCAGCTCATGGTGCGTGAGCAGCAGCTCGGCGGTGCGCTCGCTGACCAGCTCCTCGAGCTCGGCGCGATGGCGGCGCAGTTCCTCCTCGGCGCGGCGCCGCTGGGTGACGTCCTGCAGCGTCTCGATCGCGCCGATGACGTTGCCATGCGCATCCCGCAGCGGCGCGGCGGTGAAGAACAGCCAGCGCCCGCCGCCGTCCATCTGCGGGAAGAAGGACTCGACCTCATAGGCGTCGTCCACGGTCTCCGAACGGCGGCAGCGGCCCTCGTACAGCGGGACGCCCTCGGCCTCGATGGTGCCGGCGATGATCAGGTCGGCCAGCAGCGGGCGCTCGTCCGGATAGAAGGCCGACCAGGCGTCCTGCCGCCCCAGCATGTCGAAGCGGTCGCGGCCGGTGAGCTTGGCGCAGGCGGCGTTCCAGTGCGTGACCCGGTGCTCGGCGTCGAGCACGAAGCTCGCGACCGGACTGTTCTCGATGATCTGGTGCAGCACGCGTCCCACGTCGAGCAGGCTGGTCTGCACATGGCGCATGTCGCTCAGGTCCTGCACCGTCATCACGTTGAGCCGGCGTCCGCGCAGGCTGACCGGTCGCGCGGTCAGCTCCAGCGACCGCGTCGATCCGCTCGCCGTCAGCGCCTCGATCTCGATGGCCGGCGGCGGATCGTCCTGCGCGATGGCCTGCAGCCCGTAGTGGCGCAGCGCCTCGCGCTGCTCGGGCGCGGCCCAGCCCTCGAACGGCATCGCCGCCATCGCGGCCGCGTCGTAGCCCAGCAGCCGCAGCATCGCCGCGTTGGCGTGGACGATGCCCGCCAGGTCATGCACGAGCACCGGCGTGGTCACCGCCTCCCAGGCGGCGGCCAGCTCGGCAGAGAGGTCGGCCGGCAGCTCGCCGGCCACCGCCGGCTCGGCGAGCGGCGCTGCCATCGGCGCGGGAATCGGCGCGGGGATGGCGGCGCTCATAGCTTCACGTCGCCCGGATCCTCCAGGATGAAGGATCCGTCGTCGGCCCAGTTGACATGGGTGATGCCGGGCTCCAGGCGCTCGAGCCGGCGCAGCTCCTCCTCCTGCGCGCTGATCTGGCCCTGCTGGGTGCGGACCAGGTCGGCCAGGCGGCGGTTCTCGATGACCAGGTCGCGGACCTGCAGCACCTGCCGCACCGCGCTGAGCAGTTCGAAGTCGGCCCAGGGCTTGGCGATGAAGCGCGCGATGGCGGCCTCGTTGACGGCCCGCACCAGCGCGTTCAGGTCGGCGTAGCCCGACAGGATGATGCGCTCGCACTCGGGCTGCAGCGTGCGCAGCGCCGTCAGGAAGTCCACGCCGTTCATCTCGGGCATGCGGTAGTCGGAGATCGCCAGCGCGTAGACCTGGCGCCGCGCCTGCTCCAGCGCCAGCGCGCCGTTGGCGCATTCGTCGACCTGGTAGCGGCTGCCGTCCGGCGCGCTCAGGCCATGGCGCAGCAGCCGCTGCAGCGCATGGAGGATGCCGGGCTCGTCGTCCACGATCAGGATGCGTTCAGCCATGGGAGGCTCCTTGCGGGACGGTCGGGGCGGTCGGCGCTGTAGGCGCTGTAGGCGCATTCGGCGCGCTCGGCGCGGCGGCCGGCCGCGCGCGCGCCGGCCCGGCGTCCTCATCCGGCAGCCGGATGTAGAGCGCGAGCCGCACGCCCTCGCGGCCGGCGAACTCGCGGATCTGGCGCACCAGGCGCGCGTCGAAGACATGCCCCGCCGCCAGCAGCAGCGTGCCCTTGGGCGTCAGCAGATCGCGCGCGAGCACCATGCCGGGCTCCACGTCCTGCGGGCTGACCTGGCGGTCGCGCGGCTTGTCCTCGGGCTCGTCGGTCAGGGCGAGCTCGAAGGCCTCGACGATCTCCGGCTCGTAGCGCGTGCCCGCGCCGCCGCGGATCAGCTGCAGCGCCTGCGCCGGGGAGAAGTGCTGCTCGGCCATGCGGCCCGACAGCGCCGCGCAGTAGTCGCTGGCCGCGCTCAGCGCCTGCGAGGCCAGGCCCACCGCGTTGCCCGACAGGCCGTCGGGGAAGCCCTTGCCGTCGACGCGCTCATGCTGCGAGCGCACCAGTCGCGCCACATGCTGCAGCTGGCCCAGCGGCAGCAGCGCGGCCTCGCCGTTGAGCGTGTGGCGGCGGTAGCGCGCGATCTCCTCGGCGTTCATCGTCGACACCGGCTTGCGCAGCAGCGCGTCGGGGAAGCCGATCTTGCCGATCTCGTGCAGCAGGCCGGCGCTGTGGACGTCTTCCTCCACCCGCGGCCCGAGGCCCATGCGGCGCGCCGTGCGCCGCGCCAGGTCGGCGACCTGGCGCGAGTAGCCCGCCAGCCCGCCCTCGCGCAGCTCCAGCAGGCCCGAGAACACCTGGATGGAGAGCAGGAAGTTCTCCTTCACCTGCTCGAAGGATTTCTCCAGCATCGCGTTGACCTGCTCGATCTCCTGCGTGCGGGCGCGCACCCGCTGCGAGAGGTCGGCATTGAGCGACTGCAGCTCGGCGTTCTGGGTCTTGGTCAGCTGCAGCAGCGCGCGATTCTCGAGTTCGAGCCGGCGGCGCGCCAACGCGTCGTCGATCGCCAGGAGCAGCTCGCGGTCGTCCCAGGGCTTGGCGATGTGGCGCTGGATCTGGCCGCGGTTGACGGCGGCGACCGTGGCCTGGATGTCGGCATAACCGGTCAGCAGGATGCGGCCCACGGAGGGCCAGCGCTCCCGCACCTGCTCGAGGAACATCGCGCCGTCCATCTCCGGCATGCGCATGTCCGACACCACGACATCGACGGGTTCCTGGGCGAGGATCTCCAGCCCGGCCGCCCCGCCGGACGCGAGCAGCACGCGATAGCCCTGGGGCCGGACCAGCCGGCGCAATGCGCTGAGGATCGACGGCTCGTCGTCCACGAACAGGACGGCGGGCTGTGCGGTCTCTTCGGTCATCTGTCGTCTCCCTGATGTGACCTGTCGCCGAACGCCCGACGAGTTTAGGCCGGGTCTTGCGCCGCGAGCCGTCGGCCGTCGTGCGATGACCCCGACGTCATCGCGGACTTGGGACGAGTGAGCCGGCGGACGTCGCACCGCCGCCCTGCGCGTCCGCACCACAGCGTCGCCGCGCCCATCGGCGCTTCGACACCCGCCCGGGCGCGTGGCAAAAGCCATGCCTGTTCAATGACTTGAACGAAAGACTTGAAGCGGCACTTCGCCGGCACGAGCGTCGTCATCGGCGCCGCGCGTTCCTGAGCACGGCGTGCAGCGTTGCGCAACCGGGCCCGGGGAATCCCCTGAATCAGCGGTGGGACTCCGCGCCGCGCGATTGCGACGACGACCGGGAGGGGTCTAGTATTGGCCGCTCCCACCCGGCGTCCGCGAGCCTCGCGCTCCGAGCCGGGAGCCCGCCGCGAGCTGCGGCCAACCGCCAACAG
The DNA here is from genome assembly GCF_052044995.1 of Roseateles sp. 22389. Taxonomy (NCBI): domain Bacteria; kingdom Pseudomonadati; phylum Pseudomonadota; class Betaproteobacteria; order Burkholderiales; family Sphaerotilaceae; genus Roseateles; species Roseateles sp. 22389. Next base: position 109,397 of record NZ_JBQEOF010000017.1, on the reverse strand, counting down.
GAGCACCCCATGCTTGAACTGATCGGCGCGATTCTGGTGGGCGCCTTCGCGCTCACCTTCGGGGTCCTGTGCGTGGGCCCCATGGTGCTGCAGTCTGACGACCAGTAATCCCTGACGGGCACAGGGCTTGCCGCTGGGCAGGCCATGAAGTTCACCGTCCTCACCGTCAATCTCCACAAGGGTTTCGGTTTCTTCAACCGCCGCTTCATCCTGCACGAGTTGCGGGAAGCGGTGCGGGCCGTGTCTGCCGACGTCGTCTTCCTGCAGGAAGTGCTCGGCGAGCATGAGCTGCACGCGGCCCGTGTCCCGACCTGGCCCCAGGCGCCCCACTACGAGTTCCTGGCCGACAGCCTCTGGAGCGACTTCGCCTACGGCCGCAACGCGGTCTATCCGCAGGGGCATCACGGCAATGCCCTGCTGTCGAAGTTCGCCATCACCCATCACACCAACCATGACGTGTCGGTGGAGGGACCGGAGCGCCGGGGCCTGCTGCACAGCGTGCTCAAGCTGGAAGGCGGCCGCCAGCTGCATGCGATCTGCGTGCACCTGGGCCTGCGAGAGTCGCATCGCCAGCGCCAGGTCGAGCGCCTGTGCCAGCTGATCGACAGCCTGCCGCCGGAAGACCCGGTGGTCGTGGCCGGCGACTTCAACGACTGGCGCCAGCGCGCCCACCGCATGCTGAGCCGCTGCGCGGGACTGGCCGAGGTCTTCGTGAAGTCCTACGGCGCGGCCGCGCGCACCTTCCCGGCGCGCTTCCCGCTGCTGCCGCTGGACCGCATCTACGTGCGCGGCGCCTCGGTGCAGCATCCGATCGTGCTGCCGCGCCGGCCGTGGTCGCACCTGTCGGACCATGCGCCGCTGGCCGCGGAGATCCGCCTATGAAGCGTCCGGACTGGACCGAAGGCAACCGCATCGAGCTGCTCGAGAACGGCGAGGAGTACTTCCCCGCCGTCTTCGCCGCGATCGAGTCGGCCCGCGAGGAAGTGCTGATCGAGACCTTCATCCTGTTCGAGGACAAGGTCGGCCTGGCCTTGCGCGAGGTGCTGATCGCCGCCGCCCGGCGCGGCGTGCGCGTGGACATGACGGTGGACGGCTTCGGCTCGCCGGAACTGTCCGAAGGTTTCGTCCGCGGCCTCACCGAGGCCGGCGTGCGGCTGCACGTCTTCGATCCGCCGCCGCGCTTGTCGCGCCGCCTGAAGCCGTTCCGGCGGCTGCATCGCAAGATCGTCGTCGTCGACGGGACGACCGGCTTCATCGGCGGCATCAATTTCTCGGCCGACCACCTGATCGATTTCGGTCCCGAGGCCAAGCAGGACTACGCGGTGCGCGTCCACGGCCCGGTGGTGACGCAGCTGCGCCGCGCGACGCTCGAGATCCTCGGCACGACGACGACGAAGACTGCAACAACGGAGACGACGACGACGGCACCGTCGGCCGGCCCCGCCGCGCAGCGACGCTGGTGGCCCGGCCGGGCCCGCGAGTCGCGCGCGACGGCGTCGGCCGCGCCCGGGGAGCAGGCCTTGCGCGCGGGCTCGGCCAAGGCGGTCGTCGTCACCCGCGACAACCATCGCCATCGCGACGACATCGAGCGCATGTACCGCATGGCCCTGCATGCGGCGCGGCACGAGGTGATCATCGCCAATGCCTATTTCTTCCCCGGCTTCCTGCTGCTGCGGAGCATGCAGCGCGCGGCGCGGCGCGGCGTGGCGGTCCACCTGGTCCTGCAGGGACAGCCCGACATCCCCTGGGCGCGCTGGGCCGCGCGCATGGTCTACGACCAGCTGATGCGCGCCGGCGTCCACATCCACGAATACTGCGAGCGGCCGATGCATGGCAAGGTCGCGCTGGTGGACGGCGCCTGGGCGACGGTGGGCTCCAGCAACCTGGACCCGCTGAGCCTGTCGCTGAACCTGGAGGCCAACCTCATCGTCGAGGACCGCGAGTTCAACCGCGCGCTGCGCGACAAGCTGCAGCCGCTGATGCGCAGCCACTGCCGGCTGCTGAAGCTGGAGGAGACCAACGCGCACCGCTGGTGGTGGCGACTGGGCATGGGCGCGCTGGTCTTCCACGTGATGCGGCATTTCCCGCGCTGGCTGGCGCGACTGCCGCGACAGACGCAGCCGCTGTTGCCGGTGGCGGAAACGCCGGTGGTGGTCAGCGCGCCGCAGACACCGGCGATCGAGGCCTGGCAATGGCACGCCACGAAGCAGTTGAGCAAGGAAACCGCGGAGTGAGCCGGAATGGCCGCGGCGACGCGGCGCCGGCGCGCCGTCGCTGGCGCGGCCTGGGCGGCTGGCGCGGCTGGGGCCGCTGGCTCAGCGCCGCCTTCGCCATCGCCGTCGTCGCGCTGCTGGCCTGGGCGGCGCGCCAGGTCGACTGGCACGAGGTCGGCGAGGCGCTGCGGCAGTTGCCAGTGGGCGTGCTGGTCGCGGGCGGCGCGCTGTGCGTGCTCAGCCACCTGATCTACAGCGGCTACGACCTGATCGGCAAGCGCTGGACGCGGCACCCGGTGCCGGCGCGGCGCGTCATGCTGATCACCTTCATCAGCTATGCGTTCAATCTCAACCTGGGCTCGCTGGTCGGCGGCGTGGCGATGCGGCTGCGGCTCTATGCCCGCGAGGGGTTGAGGCATCCCGTCCCGGCCAAGGTCCTGGCGCTCAGCATGGCCTCCAACTGGCTCGGTTATGGCCTGCTGGCGGGCGGCCTGTTCCTCTTCGGCTGGCTGGCCCCGCCGTCGGACTGGCGCATCGGCGCGGCGGCGCTGCGCGGGCTGGGCGCGCTGATGTGGGTCGTCGTGCTGGGCTACCTGGCCTTGTGCGCCTTCTCGCCGCGCCGCGAGTTCCGCTGGCGCGGCCACGACTTCTTCGTCCCCAGCCTGCGCATCGCGCTGATGCAGCTGCTGATCGCCTCGGCCAACTGGCTGACCATCGGCGCGGTGCTGTGGGTGCTGTTGCAGCAGGACGTGGACTACGGCCACACGCTGGCGGTGCTGCTGGTCGCGGCGGTGGCCGGCGTCATCACCCATGTGCCGGCCGGGCTGGGCGTGCTGGAAGGCGTGTTCGTCGCCTTCCTCGGACCCACGCTCGGCGACGGCCAGGTGCTGGCGGCGCTGATCGCCTACCGCGCCCTGTATTACCTCGCGCCGCTGGCGGTCGCGGCGATCGCGTATTTCGTGCTGGAGGCGAAGGCGCGGCGCTGAACCGCCGCCGGAACGATGCCGCCTCTGTCCAGGCATCCGAGCGGATGCCGCCTCATCGACCAGGAGCCTGTCATGTCTGCCACCTCGCACTTCACCGTCAGGGTCGGGGCCATCGGCGCGATTGCGCTGCTGCTGACGGCGCTGTCCCCCGCCCGCGCCGATGACGACGCCGGCAAGGGCACTGGCAATGAGCGGCCCGGCAAGGTCAGCACCGCCATCGCCAAGGGCCTGGGCAAGATCCGGCTGGATGGCGACATGCTGGCGCTGCTGAAGGCGCATGAAGGGCTGAAGCCCAAGGCGATCGAGAAGCTCGACGTCCGCGCCGCCCGCGCGAATCCGACCGTGGCGGATGCGGTCCAGGCGCTGCTGCGCCAGAACCAGCGCAGCACCGATCCCGCGCAGCTGGCGCCCGGCATCACCAGCGTCGACGCCACCGTGCAGGGCGCGGCCGGTCCGCTGCCGGCGCGCTTCTACACGCCGGCCGGGCCCGGGCCCTTCCCGGTCGTCGTCTATTTCCACGGCGGTGGCTGGGTCCTCGCCGACAAGCAGGTCTACGACGCCAGCGCGCGCGCCATCGCGCAGCAGGCCCAGGCGCTGGTCATCTCCGTCGATTACCGCCGCGCGCCGGAGGCCCGGTTCCCCGCCGCCTGGGACGACGCGCTGGCCGCCTACCGCTGGACGCTGGCCAACGCAGCCAATCGCAAGGGCGACACCAGCCGCGTCGCGCTGGCCGGCGAGAGCGCCGGCGGCAACCTCGCGCTCGCCACCGCGATCGCCGCGCGCGACGCCGGCCTGCAAAAGCCCGCTCATGTGCTGGCCATCTATCCGCTGATGCAGAGCAGCCTCAACACCGAGTCCTACCTGGAGAACGCGCTCGCGCAGCCGCTCAACCGGGCGATGGTCCAGTGGTTCCTGGACCAGCTCCTGGAGGACAAGGCGCAGCTCAAGGACTGGCGCCTGAACCTGATCGACGCCCGGCTCGCTGGCCTGCCGCCGGTGACGCTGATCAGCGCCCGGGTGGATCCACTGCGATCCGACAGCGCGAAGATGGAGGACGCGCTCAAGCGGGCCGATGTCCTGGTCGAGCGCCGCGACTATGAAGGCGTGACCCACGAGTTCTTCGGCGCCGCCGCGGTCGTGGAGAAGGCGCGCAACGCGCAGGCCTTTGCCGGCGAGCGCCTGCGCCGGGCTTTCGGGAATTGAAGACCGGGCGGGCCCGGTCCACGGAAGACGCGGCCGATAATGCCCGCCCTGCTCAGGGTCCGTTGCCGTTGGCGTAGGGCAGCAAGGCCTCGACCAGCGGCTTGACCAGCTCGCGCAGCAGCAGGCCCAGTCCGCCCGCCAGCGCGATGCCCACCATCGCGATCGCCAGGCGCGCGATCAGGGGCCGGTGCCCGGTGCGCACGATGAAGGACAGGCTGAACACCAGGCTGGTGAGCGATGCCAGCACCGCGCCGTTGGCCGCGACGTCGAAGCCGATCGCGCCCTGCGCCGCCATGCTCGCCGCGGCGGCCACCGCGCTGGCGCTGGACAGCAGCCCGCCGATGACGGTGACCGCATAGAAGCCGGCCTCGCCGAACTCGCGCTGCATCAGCCGGCCCACGATGTGCAGCGCCAGGAACAGCAGCCCGTAGCGCAGCGCCACCGGCAGCGAGAACGGCAGCTCCAGCTTGATGTCCGAGACATCCTCGGTCGGCGTGCCGTTGCGCTGCAGCAGGCTCAGCACCACGAAGCCCGCCGCCGACAGCACCATCATCCCGAAGGCCGCCGCCGCGTTGACGAAGGCCAGCGGCGTGAGGATCAGCAGCAGCACCGCGTTGCGCAGCACCATCGCGGCCACCGCCACCAGCACCGCGCGGTAAGCGCCTTCGGCGAAGCGGCCGGCGGTCTCGCGGACCCGCGTGGCCATCTCGACGACGGTGAAGTTGCTGTTGACCAGGCCGCCGAAGAAGGCCGACAGCTCCGCGCCCTTGGAGCCATACATCTTCCACAGGATGTAGTTCACGAAGCCGATGCTGGCGATCAGGATCACGGTGACCCAGGCCGCGCGCGGCTCGATCAGCCGCCACGGGCCGACCGCGCCGGTCGGCAGCGCCGGGTAGATGACGATGGCCAGGATCGCGAGCAGCAGCGCCGAGCGCACCTCGCCTTCGGTCAGGCCCATCGACAGGCCCGAGAGCCGCTCCTTCCAGGCCAGCAGCGCGGTCGTGCTCACCATCACCGCCGCCGGCGTCACCGTGTGGCCGAGCCCGCACAGCACGCCCGCCATGCAGGTCACCAGCATCGCGGCGGAGGTCGTCAGCTCCGGCCCGTGGCCGCCGCGCATCGTGTGCACGTTCAGCGGGATCGCCAGGCCGGCGGCCAGGATCAGGCTCAGCAGCGCGTAATGCTCGCCCAGCGAGCCGCCCAGCGCGCCGAGCAAGGCGATGAAGCCGAAGGTCCGCAGCCCGGCCTCCTTGCCGCGCCGCTCCCGCTCCAGGCCCAGCAGCAGGCCCAGCGACAGGGCCAGCGCCAGGCGCAGGAGGATCTCGAGGTAGGGCCACTCCGCATTGGGCAGTGGCGTGGCGATGGGCAGCGGCAGTGTCATCGGGCCAGGGTACCCCAAGCGCCGGATGCGCCTCAAGCCGCCAGCGTAGGGACCGCCTCGCCCTGCCCCGCCCTCGCCCTACACCGCCCAGCGCAACATCGGCGCGGGCACCGGCACCGCCGCGTGGTCGGGCGGTGTCTCGGGCTCGCGGTCCGGCGCGCTCAGCACGCGATCGAGCAGCCGCTGCTCCAGCGCCGCGAAGGCCGCGTCGCGACGGCGCGGTCGCGGCAGGTCGATGCGCAGGTCCAGCGCCAGCCGGCCGTCCTCGATCAGCAGCACCCGGTCCGCCAGCGCGACCGCCTCGGCCACGTCATGCGTCACCAGCAGCGCGGTGAAGCCGTGCCGCGTCCACAGCGACTCGATCAGCCGCTGCATGTCGATGCGGGTCAGCGCGTCCAGCGCGCCCAGCGGCTCGTCCAGCAGCAGCAGCTTCGGCGCGTGCACCAGCGCCCGGGCCAGCGCCACGCGCTGGCGTTGGCCGCCGGACAGCCGGGCCGGCCATTCGCCGGCGCGGTCGGCCAGACCCACCTGCGCGAGCGCCTTCAGCGCGCGCTCGCGGGCGTCCTCGCCTTCCAGGCCGAGGGCGACGTTGTCGACCACCTTGGCCCACGGCAGCAGCCGCGCCTCCTGGAACATGAAGCGCGTGGCCGACGCCTCGCCGGCCGCGAGCGTCCCCGCGCTCGGCTGATCGAGTCCGGCGAGCAGCCGCAGCAGCGTGCTCTTGCCGCAGCCGCTGCGGCCGATGACCGCGACGAACTCGCCGGCCTCGACCCGCAGGTCCACGCCGCGCAAGACCTGGCGCTCGCCGAAGGACTTGCCCAGGCCCGCCAGCGTCACCGCCTCGCCACCGGCCGCGGCGTCGCGCGGCCCGGCCAGGTCGCGGCGCGCAAGCGGCGGCAGCGGCGCGTCCGCCTCGGCCGGCAGCGCCGCGGGCTGGGAGTCCTGCGCATCGGCCAGGATGTCGATCTCGGTGACGCTCATCATGTCTTGCCCGTCATGTCTGATAGCCCGGATGCCAGCGCAGCCAGGCGCGCTCCAGCGCCTGCGCCGCGACGTCGGCCAGCTTGCCCAGCAGCGCGTAGATCAGGATGCCCACCAGCACCACGTCCGTCTGCAGGAACTCGCGCGCGTTCATCGTCATGTAGCCGATGCCGCTCTGCGCCGAGATGGTCTCGGCCACGATCAGCAGCACCCACATCAGCCCCAGCGAGAAGCGCAGCCCCACGAGGATGGAGGCCGTCGCCCCCGGCAGGATCACCCGCCGGTACAGCGCCCCGCCGCGCAGGCCGTAGGAGCGCGCCATCTCGATCAGGTCGCGGTCCACGCCGCGGATGCCGTGGAAGGTGTTCAGGTAGACCGGGAAGAACACGCCCAGCGCCACCAGGAACAGCTTGGCCGTCTCGTCGATGCCGAACCACAGGATCACCAGCGGGATCAGCGCCAGCGGCGGGATGTTGCGCAGCATCTGCAGCGTCGTGTCCAGCGCCGTCTCGGCCCAGCGCTGCGAGCCGGTCAGCAGGCCCAGCAGCAGCCCCAGGCCGCCCCCGATCGCGAAGCCGAGGAAGGCCCGGCCGGTGCTCACCACCAGGTGCCGCCAGAGCTCGCCCGACAGCGCCAGCTCCCACGCCGCCCGCGCCACCGCCGAAGGCGCCGGCAGCACCCGCGTCGACAGCCAGCCCGCCTGCGCGCTCAGTTGCCAGAGCGCCAGCACCGCCAGCGGCACCAGCCATGGGGCCAATCGCCTGAGCGCCGCGGCGGACGCGGCCCGCCACGCCTGCGGTTGGCGTGGCGCTGCCCGCCCGCCCGCGGTATCTCCGGTCGCAGCCCCCACGATGCGCGGCGCGCGTGGCGCCTCGATCACGGCCGTTCCCATCTCAACTCGCGGCGGCCAGCTTGGCCGGACCGGGGACGTAGCTGTTGGCGACGATCTCGCCGAAGGGGCCCGTCAGCTTGGGCGCGCTGAGCTTCTCGCGCAGCGCCAGCGGCAGCAGCGGGAACACCAGCTCGGCGAAGCGGTAGGCCTCCTCCAGATGCGGATAGCCGCTGAGCACGAAGTACTCCAGGCCCAGCGCGGCGTATTCCTGGAGCCGGTCGGCCACCTGCTGCGGATTGCCGACCAGCGCCGTGCCCGCACCGCCACGCACCAGGCCGACGCCGGCCCACAGGTTGGGCGAGATCTCCAGCCCGCTGCGGATGTCGTCCTTGTTGAACCGACCCTTGTGCAGCTCGGCCATGCGGCGCTGCCCCACCGAATCCATCGCGGCGAACTTGGCCTGCGCCGCCGCGATCACGTCCTCGTCGAGGTGCTTCACCAGGTCGCCGGCGGCGGCCCAGGCCTCTTCCTCGGTCTCGCGGACGATGACATGCAGGCGGATGCCGTACTCGAGGCGGCGCCCCTTGGCCTGCGCGCGCTGGCGCACTTCGCCCAGCTTCTCGGCGACGGCCGCGGGCGGCTCGCCCCAGGTCAGGTAGGTGTCGACCTGCTCGGCCGCCAGCTCGATCGCCGGTCCCGAGGAGCCCCCGAAGAACACCGGCGGATAGGGCCGGCTCACCGGCGGGTACAGCAGCTTGCCGCCCTTCACCCGCAGCTGGTCGCCGTCGAAGTCGACGGCCTCGCCCTCGTGACTGGCGCGCAGCACCTCGCGCCACACGGTCAGGAACTCGGTGGACAGCGCGTAGCGCTCTTCATGCGGCAGGAACAGGCCGTCGCCGGCCAGTTCGTCCGGATCGCCGCCGGTGACCAGGTTGACCAGCAGTCGCCCACCGGAGAGCCGGTCCAAGGTGGCGGCCATGCGCGCGGACTGCACCGGCTGCACCAGCCCCGGCCGCAGCGCGACGAGGAACTTCAGGCGCCGCGTCGCCTCGATCAGACTGGCCGCGACGATCCAGCTGTCCTCGCAGCTGCGGCCGGTGGGCAGCAGCACGCCCTCGTAGCCGAGGCTGTCGGCCGCGATCGCGACCTGGCGGTAGTAGTCGAAGTCCGCGACGCGGGCGCCCCTGGAGGTGCCGAGGTAGCGCGAGTCGCCGTGCGTGGGGATGAACCAGAGGATCTTCATGGGGGACCTTCTCTCGTCGTGCCGCTCACTTGGCGGCGGTGCGGACCGACTTCGGCAGCGCGTCGGCGATGCGGATGGGCTTGGGGATCAGCTTCAGCGCATGGAAGGCGTCGGCGATCTTCTGCTGCTCGGCGGCGATCGCCGGCGTGATCGGCTGGATGCCATAGGCGAAGCGCGCGGCCGCGAGCTCGGTGGTCGCGACGTCCAGGCCGATCTGCGGCGCGAGCAGGGCCGCCACGGCGGCGGTGTTGGCCTCGGACCAGCGGTCCAGCCGGGCCAGTTCGTCGACGATCGCCTGCACGACCTGCGGATGCTTCTCCGCGTAGCCGCGCGCGGCCAGGTAGAACTGGTGGTTCGCGACCACGCCCTTGCCGTCGGCGATCACGCGCGCGCCGAGCTGCCGCTCGGCCGCGGCAAGGAAGGGATCCCAGATCACCCAGGCGTCGACGGCGCCGCGTTCGAAGGCGGCGCGCGCGTCGGCCGGCGGCAGGTAGACGACCTGGATGTCGCTGTACTTCAGGCCCTGCTTCTCCAGCAGCTTGACCAGCAGGTAGTGGACGTTGGAGCCCTTGTTCAGCACCACCTTGCGGCCCTTGAGATCGGCCAGCGTGCGCACCGGCGAGTCCTTGGGCACGACCAGCGCCTCGGCCGCCGGCGCGGGCGGCTGGTTGGCGACATAGACCAGGTCCGCGCCGGCGGCCTGCGCGAAGATCGGCGGCGCTTCGCCGACGGTGCCGAAGTCGATGGAACCGACGTTCAGCCCCTCGAGCAGCTGCGGGCCGGCGGGGAACTCGGTCCACTTCACCGTGATGCCCAGCGGCGCCAGGCGCTTCTCCAGGTCGCCCTTGGCCTTCAGCACGGTCAGCGTGCCGTACTTCTGGAAGCCGATGCGGAGCTCGGTGGGATTGGCCGGCGCCTGCGCGTGCGCGGCGCCGGCATGCAGGCCGAGCGTCGCGGCGAGCGCGGCGGAGAAGGTGACGGCGCGGACCAGCGCCGCGCGGCGATCGAGGAAGAGCTTCATGAGGAGGTCGCGGAGTGGGAGGTTGTTGGAGAGCGCCGGGCAGAGCCGACGTTCAGAGGACCAGCGCGGGACGGGCGACCGGCGCCGCGCGCTCGGGCGCGGGCACGCGATCGATCACCTGCGAGGCGCCCACCAGCAGGCGGCGGGCGATGTCGTCGCCGACGCGGTACTCGCCGGCGGCATCCTTGGCGATCTGCGCGTCGCTGGCATAGACGCCATCGATGTGCGAGCGCGCCCCAAGCGCGGACAGCACCGGCAGCAGGCCGTAATCGAGCGCCAGCAGATGCGCGAGGCTGCCGCCCGTCGCGAGCGTCCAGACCGTCTTGCCGGCCAGGCCGTCCTGCGGCAGCAGATCGAGGAAGACTTTCAGCAGGCCGCTATAGGCCGCCTTGTAGATGGGGGTCGCGATGACGACGGTGCGGGCCTCTGCGACGGACGCGAGCGCCTGGCGCAGGGTCGCGTCCCCGACGTCCGCATGAAGCAGCGCCTGCGCGGGCAGATCGCGCAGCTTGAGGGTGCGGGTCGGAAGCCCGTGGTGATGCAGGCGCTGCGCCGCGGCGCCCAGCAAGGCGCCGGAGCGCGAGTGGACACTGGGGCTGGCGGCGATGAGCAGGACGGACATGGCGGTCGGGGGATGAAGCAGGGACCGGGTCATTCTGCGAATCGGCCGTCATTCCCTGAACGAAGCAGAACGCCGATGGATAGGCGCAAAACGGCTATCGCCAAACGCCCAGGCACGGCGCACCGAAGCCCCTCGCCCGCTTTGAGGAGAGCAACCGTGTCCAGCGCTCCTGCGCTGCCACCGCCGCTGGCCCTCACCCCTCCCTCTCCCACTTCGCGGGAGAGGGTGTAAGAGAGGCGCTGGTCGGCATACCCCCCTCGCCCGCAAGCGGGAGAGGGGGTAAGAGCGGCGCTGGCCGGTATGCTCCCCTCGCCCGCTTGCGGGAGAGGGGTGGGGGTGAGGGCCGATCACCCCGGTGGTGCCAACGCCGACAACACCTGCCCCCGCAGCGCCCCCAGTTCAGCGCTCCCACGCCCCCGGGGGTGCGGCACCCCGACGGGAATCTCCCGCACGATGCGCCCCGGCACTGCCCCAAGCACCAGCACCCGATCGGCGAGCAGCACCGCCTCCTCGATGTCATGCGTCACCAGCAGCAGGCTGGTGCCATGCGCCCGCGCCACCTCCCGCACCAGGTCCTGCAGCTTCATCCGCGTGAACGCATCCAGCGCCGAGAACGGCTCATCCAGCAGTAGCACCCGCGGCCGCGTGTAGAGCGCCCGCGCGATCGCCGCCCGCTGTGCCTGACCGCCGGACAGCTGACGCGGCAGCGCGTCCTCCAGTCCAGCCAGGCCGACCTCCTCGAGCAGCCGCCTCACCCAGGCCTCGTCATGCCCTTGCCCGAGATCGAACCCGACGTTCTCCGCCACGGTCAGCCACGGGAACAGCCGTGGTTCCTGGAAGACAACCCCGATGTCCCGATCCGGCCCCTGCCGCGCCCGCCCGCCGAGCCGGACCTCGCCGCTGAAGTCGGGATCCAGGCCCGCCACGATGCGCAGCAGCGTGCTCTTACCGCAGCCGCTCGCGCCGACCAGCGCGAGCACCTCCCCCGCCGCCAACGCGAAGCGGACGTCGGACAGCACCGGCGTTTCGCGCGGCGAGGCCTGTGCCCCGCCACCTTGGCCATTCCCGCGAACCGAGCCGACCGCGCCGGCCGGGCCCGCCGCGCTGGCAGCACTGGCCGCACCGGCGAATCGCTTCGCCCTCACCTGCACCTCGAGCACGCTCATGCCGGGCCTCCAAAGCTGTCGCGCCAGTGCAGCGCGCGTTGTTCCACCGTCGCCATCAGGCTGTCCGTGAACTTGCCCAGCAGGGCCAGCAGCACGATCGCCGCCAGCACCAGGTCGGCCCGCCCCGTCTCGCGACCATCGGTCAGCAGGTAGCCCAGGCCGCGGCTCGCCGCGATCAGCTCGGCCGCGACCATGAACATCCACGCCAGGCTGAGCCCGTTGCGCAGGCCGGTCAGCAGCGCCGGCAACGCCGCGGGCAGCAGCACGCGCCGCGCCAGCGCCGCGCGGCCGAACCCGCGCAGGCGGGCGACCTCGACCAGCTTGCGGTCCACGTCGCGGAAGCCCGCGGACACGCCCATGTAGACGGGGAAGAACGCGCCGATCGCGATCAGCGCGAGCTTGGACGCCTCGTCGATGCCCAGCCAGAGCAGCAGCAGCGGCACCCAGGCCAGCGACGGGATCGCGCGCAGGGCCTGGAAGCTCGGCGTCAGCACCGCCGCCGCCGTGGCCGACAGGCCCACCAGCGCGCCCAGCAGCACCGCGAGGACCGCGCCCAGTGCGAAACCACCAGCCACGCGCAGGCTGCTGGCGACCACATGCGGGACGAGCTGGCCATCGCGCGCCATCTGCGCCAGCGCGGCGCCGACATCGCTCGGCGCGGGCAGCAGGTGCGGCGCGATCCAGCCGAGCCGCACCGCGGCCTCGGCCAGCACCAGCAGCGCCACGGGCGGCAAGGCGCCGAGCAGCCAGGCCGGCCACCGGCCGGCGGCCGCATCCGTCCCGCCCGCCGCATTCGCAGCATTCGCCGCGTTCGCCGCAACTGCCGCAGCCGCCGGCTGCTCCAGCAACACCGGTCCGAGCGAGGCCACGGCCCGCTCGATCAGGTCGGGATCGGCACCCATCGCGGCCCGCTCGCGCCCGCTCACGCCTTCACCAGCCCGGTGGCGAAGCGCGTGTCGACCAGCTCGGCGATCGTGCGATTCAGGTCCACGCCCGGCTTGACCAGCTGCTCCGCCGTCAGGATCGGCGCCGCCGCCTGCAGCGCCTTCAGATGCTCGTCCGACGGCTGGGGACGCGAGAAATCGCTGCGCAGCTTCACCTGCAGCAATGCCACCGGCAGGCTGACCTTGGCCTCCTCCGACAGGATCTTCGCGGCATCCGACGGATTCGCCAGCGTCCAGGCCCGCGCGCGCTCGTACGCGGCGATCACGCGGCGCACCGTCTGCGGCTGCCGGGCCAGGAACTCCTCGCGCACGTTGAGGAAGCCATAGGTGTTGAAACCGACGTTGCGGTACAGCAGCTTCGAGCCGGCATCGAGCTCGCTCGCCGCCATCAGCGGATCCAGTCCGGCCCAGGCGTCGACGCGGCCCTGCTCCAACGCCGCGCGGCCGTCGGCATGCTGGAGGGCGACATGCTCGATGTCGCCGCGCTTGAGGCCGACGGTGTGCAGCGCGCGCAGCAGGAACAGATAGGGATCGGTGCCCTTGGTCGCCGCGATCCGGCGTCCCTTCAGGTCGGCGAGCGATCGGATGCCGGAGTCGCCGCGCACCACCAGCGCCGTCCATTCCGGCCGCGAAAAGATATAGGGCGTGCGGATCGGATTGCCGTTCGCGCGCGCCAGTAGCGCGGCCAGGCCGGCGGTGGAGCCGATGTCCAGACTGCCCGCGTTCAGGTACTCGAGCGCGCGGTTGCTGCCGGCGCTCAGCACCCAGCGCACTGCTGTGCCGTCCTTGGCCAGGTCCTCCTCCAGCCAGCCGAAGCGGCGCAGCACCAGGCTGGTGGGCGAGTAGTAGGCGTAGTCGAGCCGCAACTCCTTCGGCGCCGCGGTGCCCTGCGCGCGCGCACCGACGCTGGTGAACGTGGCGAGGCCGGCGGCCAGACCCGCGCCCAGCGCCAGGGCGTCGCGCCGTGTCGGCGGCAGCGGTTGATTCGAATCGTTCCTTCGGCTCATGCGGCAGGCTCCGTCAAGGGAATGGTCAGGGAAGTGAGGGACAGATCGGTGGCCGCATCGACAGCGGGGGCAGCGGCGTGGCGGGCGGCGTCGTGGCCCGCGGTCGAGCGCGCGTCCTGCGGCGTACCGATCCGGACCTGCCGCCCCGCGTGATTCGCCGGCAGCCGGTCTCCGCGATCGAAGAGCCGGGCTCGCAGCGTCGGCGCCGTCGCGTCGGCGTCGTCGGCACCGGGCCCGTGCTCGGGTGGGTAGCGCCCGCGCCGGCGCAGCTCGGGCACCACCAGCTCGACGACATCGCGGAAGGTTTCATGCGCCAGCGCATAGGCCAGGTTGAAGCCGTCGAGGCCGGTGGCCGCCTGCCAGTCGAGCAGTTGATCGGCGACCTGCGCCGGATCGCCGACGAACACCGGTCCCCGCCCGCCCAGCCCGATGAACGCGGCGGCCTCGCCGACGGTCCAGCGCCGCGTCGGGTCCGCGCTGCTGAACGAGGCCAGCGCCGTGCGACCCGCCTGCGTGTCGAGGTAGTCGATGGTCGCGTCCAGCGGATAGCGGCTGAAGTCGACGCCGGTCCAGCCCGACAGCAGGGCCAGTGCGGCTTCGAGGTCGACATGGCGCTCCAGGTCCTCGAGCTTCGCCTGCGCCTGCTCGGCCGTCGGCGCGGTGACGATCAGCGCCTGTCCGTAGATCAGCACGTCGCCCGGCGCACGGCCGGCGGCCACGACGGCCTCGCGCAGGCCGTCCACGTAGCCCTTCACCACCGCCTGGCTGGGGCCGCTGACGAAGATGCACTCCGCATGCCGGCCGGCGAAGGCGCGGCCGCGGCTCGAGGTGCCGGCCTGGAACAGCACCGGCGTGCGCTGCGGCGACGGCTCGCACAGATGCACGCCGGGCACGCGGTAGTGCGGGCCGCGGTGGTGGATCGCGCGCACCTTGGACGGATCGGTGTACACGCGCCCCGACTTGTCGCGCCGCACCGCGTCGTCCGCCCAGCTCAGTTCCCAGAGCTTGTAGACGACGTCCAGGTACTCGTCGGCCAGGTCGTAGCGCTCGTCATGTGCGCGCTGGCCGTCCTGCCCGAGGTTGCGCGCCGCGCTGTCGAGATAGCCGGTGACGATGTTCCAGCCGATGCGCCCCCGGGTCAGGTGGTCCAGCGTCGACATGCGCCGCGCGAAGCTGTACGGCGGCTCGTAGCTGAGCGCGACCGTGACGCCGAAACCGAGCCGCCGCGTCACCGAGGCCATCAGTGGCACCAGCGCCAGCGGATCGTTCAGCGGCACCTGCACCGCATGGCGCAGCGCCGCGTCCGGCGTGCCGCCATGGACGTCGTAGACGCCCAGCACATCGGCCAGGAAGACGCTGTCGAAGCCGCCGCGCTCGAGCAGGCGCGCCAATTCGATCCAGTAGTCCGGATCGGTGTAGCGATGGGACTCGTCGCGCGGATGCGTCCACAGGCCCGGGGACTGGTGCCCGACCGTGTTCATCGCAAAGGCGTTGAAGCGCACCGGCTTGGGCGCGCCAGGGTCCGGCGCGGCGCCCTTCGCGTGCGCGCTCATTGCAGGAACGCGGGCCGCGCGTAACCCGGGAACTTCTGCAGCAGCACCGTCTTGAACTCCGGTGCGCGGAACGCGTCGTTCAGCGCCTTCGCCCAGGGCTGGCCCTTGTCCTTGCCCTTCACCGCGACGACCAGCATGTAGTGGTCGGGTGTCTTCTCCAGCAGCAGCGCGTCGCTCAGCTTGAGCCCGCTGGAGATCGCGAAGTTGCCGTTGACGATCGCGTACTCCGCATCGTCCAGCGTGCGCGGGATCTGCGCGGCCTCGATGGGCTGAAGCTTCAGCTGCAGCGGGTTGGAGGCGATGTCCTTCTCGGTCACCCGGATCGGGTCGGCGCCCGGCTTCAGCGTCAGCAGCTTCTGCTCGGCCAGCAGTGCCAGGCCGTGCGCCAGGTTGGCCGGGTCGTTGGCCAGCGTGATGCGGTCGCCCGGCTTCACCTCGGCCAGGCTCTTGCGCTTCTTCGAATAGATCCCGAACGGCGCCATCGGCCCCTGCACCACGTCCACGATGTCCAGCCCGCGGTCTTCGCGGAAGCGGTTGAGGTAGGTGATGTGCTGGAAGAAGTTGGCGTCCAGCGCGCCCTGGGCCAGCGCGATGTTGGGCTGCACGTAGTCGTTGAACTCGACCAGCTTGACGGTGTAGCCGCGCTTCTCCAGCAGCGGCTTGATGCCCTGGCGCAGCACCTCGATGTTGGAGCCGGCGGTGGCGCCGATCGTCAGTTCCTTCTTGTCCTGCGCCTGGACGAGGGGCGTGGACAGCGCGGAGGCGCTCAGCGCGAGGGCCAGCAGCGTGCGGCGGGCAACGGTCATCGGGAATCCTTGGAAGTGGACGTGATGTGAATGGGGATGGCGACGGAGACGGCCTCGCCCAGGTGCCGGCGGGCTCAGCGCTTGTCGAGCCGCCGCGCGACGCGGTGGCCGGCGAACTGGATCAGTTGCACGAGCGCGACGAGGATGGCCACGGTCAGCACCATGACGTCGGTCTGGAAGCGGTAGTAGCCGTAGCGGATCGCGAGGTCGCCGATGCCGCCGCCGCCGACCACGCCGGCCACCGCCGAGTAGGACAGGAAGCTGATCGCCAGCACCGTCAGCGCACCCACAAGGCCGGCGCGGGCCTCGCGCACCAGCACGCGCAGCACGATCTGGCTCTCCGAGGCGCCCATCGCCTGGGCCGCCTCGATGACGCCGCGCGGCACCTCGCGCAGGCACTGCTCGACCAGGCGCGCGAAGTACGGGATCGCGGCGAAGGACAGCGGCACCGCTGCCGCCAGCGGTCCGATCGAGGTGCCGGCGATGACGCGCGTGATCGGCACCAGCGCGACCAGCAGGATGATGAACGGGAAGCTGCGCACGGTGTTCACCAGCGCGTTGACGATCCGGTGCACGAGCGCCGCGCCGCGATGGCCGGACAGCGACTGGCCCGGGCTCAGCAGGAAGAGCAGCACGCCCAGCGGCCCGCCGAGCAGCACCGCCGCGCTCAGGCCGATCGCCAGCATCAGCGCGGTCTGGCCGAGCGCGATCCCGATCTCCGGCAGCAGGCCGACGAGGTTCTCAAGCATGGCGGACCTCCCGGCGTCCGAGGGCGGCGATCACCGCGGAGGTCTCGAGCGCCGACTGGTCCAGCGCGGCCGGCCTGGTCTCGCGCCGCTGCAGCCGCACCAGCTCGAGCCCGAGCGGCGATGTCGCGTGGCGCGACGCGTCGGCCACGTCGAACTGCTCGACCAGGCGCCCGTCCGCGATCACCGCGGCGCGCTGGCACAGCGCCTGCACCACCTCCAGCTCGTGGGTGACGATCACGATCGTCACGCCCAGCCGCGTGTTGATGTCGCGCAGCGTGGCAAGCAGCTCGCCGGTCGTCGCCGCGTCGAGCGCCGACGTCGGCTCGTCGCACAGCAGCACGTCGGGTCGGGGCGCCAGCGCCCGCGCGATCGCGACCCGCTGCTTCTGCCCGCCGCTCAGCTGCGCCGGGTAGTGGTCGGCCTTGTCGGCCAGCCCGACCAGCGCGAGGCTCTCGGCCACGCGCGCATCGATCTCGCGGCGCGAGTGCCCCGCGTGCAGCCGCAGCGGGAAGGCGACGTTCTCCGCCGCGGTCGCGTTCTGCAGCAGGTTGAAGTGCTGGAAGATCATCCCCAGCCGCTGGCGCTCGCGCCGCAGCTCCGCCGGCTTCAGGGCCGTCAGCTCGCGGCCGCCCAGATGCACCCGCCCGGTGTCGGGACGCTCGAGCAGGTTGATCAGGCGCAGCAGCGTCGACTTGCCGGCACCGCTGCGGCCGATCAGGCCGAGGACCTCGCCGGCGCGCACCGACAGGCTGGCCTCGCGCACGGCCTCGAAGCGCCGGCCGTCCGGCAACGCGAAGGACTTGGACACGCCGTCGAGGCGGATCAGCGGCTCGCTCATGGGCATCTCGATCAGGAGTAGGCCGTCGGATCGGGGATCCGGCCGTCGAGGAAGAAGCGGCCGAGGTCGCGCAGCTTGTAGTCGACCGGGTCGTGCAGCGTGTGCACCCGCGCGTTGCGCCAGAAGCGGTCGAGGCCGAACTCGGCGGCGGTGCTGCGCGCGCCGGTCAACTCGAACAGTTGGCTGCCCACCTCGACGCTGGCGCGATGCGCCAGCACCTTGGCCTCGGCGACGGCGAGCGCGACCTCGCCCCGCTCCTGCGCCGTCAGCGCCTCGCCGCGCTCCAGGGCACGGCGCAGCAGGTCGACCGCATCGGCCGCGACGGCCTGCGCCGCGCGGACCTTCAACCACAGGTCGCCGTAGCGGTGCTGCACCAGCGGATCGTCGACCGCGCGGGCCACGCCGGAGGCGGACCACGGCCGGGCGCGCGTCGCGGTGTAGCGGCGCGCCTCGTCGAAGGCGCCTTCCGCCAGGCCCAGGTAGAGCTGCGCCATGATCAGCTGCGCGATCTGGGAGCGCAGCGTGGCGCGCGGCGTCGGTCCCTGGCCGGGGACCTGCAGCAGTTCCTCGTCGTCCAGGCGCACCGCGTCGAAGCGCACCGTGCCGCTGTCGGTCTGGCGCTGGCCGAAGGCATCCCAGTCCTGCTCGACCCGCACGCCCTCGCGCCGCGTCGGCACGATGCCGATCAGGAAGCCGCCGGCGGCGGTGGTCGCCGACACGGTCAGGCGGTCGGAGCCGAGCGCGCCGGAGCAGAAGCCCTTCGCGCCCTGGAGGCGCCAGCCGCCGCCCTCGCGCACGGCGGTCAGCCGCGTGTCGGCCGGGTTCAGCGCGTTGCCCCAGAACAGGCGCTGCTCGGCGGTCTCGCGCAGGTGGCGCGCGCCGTGGGCCGTCGCGGCCGGCCCGCCGTACAGCGACACGCCATAGAGCTGGAGGTGGTGGAAGGCCAGCACATGGGCGAGCGCGCTGTCGACGCGGGCCAGCCGCCGCACGACCTCGTAGAACTCGGGAAGGCCGCCGCCCAGGCCGCCGTGCGCCTCGGGGATGGTCAGCGCGAGCAGGCCGCTGGCGCGGATCAGCTCGCGCTGCTCGGCGGCGTGGCCGCCTTCGCGGTCGCGTCGCACCGCCGTGGCGGCGAGCTGCTGCACCACTTGATCCAGGCCCGGACCCAGCACCTGGGCGAGCGAGGCCGCGGCGGGGACGGTCGTGGCGGTGGCGGCGGTCGGAGGAAGGTCGTCGGGACGACGGAGCACGGGAGCGGTCATCGGGGGCACTCGGGGCGCGGCTAGCGCGATGGCGCCGAGTGTTCCCGTCCAGCCGTGCGGACCGAAGCGAGAAATTCGTCTGTGCTTATGCGGCGCTCAGGCCGCGCCGCTCAACCAGGTGCAGGCCGTCTTCGCCGCCTCCGCGTTGCTCTGGATGCCGACCTCCTGCGCCATCGCCCGCATGGCCTGGGCGCAGCGCTCGATGTGGCGGCGGTCCGGATGCCAGGGCCCCGCCGCGCTCCCGCTGCTCTGCAGGTTCGCGTTCTTCGTGTAGACGACGCGCCAGAGCGTCTGCTTGAGGTCACTGGCATTCATGGCGCGCAGTATTCCGGCACCGTCCGCCGCCGCGGCAGAGGCCATCGCCGCCAGCGCCTGTCGGCAATCGCCCGACAATCGCCCGACAACGGGGCGTGGCGTGCGGAAGTGGCGCCCCGGGCTTGCCCCAGGGCAGTGCGTCCGCGCGGGCTGTTAATCTGCCATTCATGAACCTGCTGCTCGCCGAAGACGATGCGATCCTGGCCGACGCCCTGTGCGAACAGATGCGCGCCAGCGGCTTCACCGTGGAGCACGCGCCCAATGGCGCCGTCGCCCAATACCTGCTGGCCAAGCAGCAGTTCGACGTGGTGGTGCTGGACCTGGGCCTGCCGATGGTCAGCGGCATCGACGTGCTGCGCCAGCTGCGCCAGACCGACGCGTCGCTGCCGGTGCTGATCCTGACGGCGCTGGACAGCCTGGAGGACCGGGTCGCCGGCCTCAACGCCGGCGCCGACGACTACCTGACCAAGCCCTTCGACTTCCCCGAGCTGGAAGCCCGGCTGCGCGCGCTGCTGCGCCGCAGCCGCGCGCTCAAGGCCAGCACCGAGCTGGGCCAGCTCAGCATGCAGCGCGAGACCCGCAGCGCCCAGGTGCGCGGCGAGATGCTGGAACTGAGCCCGCGCGAGTTCGACCTGCTGGACCTGCTGCTGACCCACCAGGGCCGCGTGATCACGAAGGAGCAGATCAACCAGGCCTGGTCGGGCGACCGCGCCGCGCCCAGCACGAGCGACGGCGCCGCGACCAACGCGGTGGAGGTCTACATCCATCGCCTGCGTCGCAAGCTCGAGGGCGCGCAGGTGGCGATCCGCACCGTGCGCGGGCTCGGCTACCTGCTGGAGCTGGAGCGGGCCTGAGCTCCCGCCCCACCCTGCCCTGACCCGTGCCTCGCCTTCGGTCCGCCACGACCCGCGCGCCATGAGCCCCTCGCGGTTCTCGCTCAAGCGCCAGCTGCTGCTGTGGCTGCTGCTGCCGCAGGTGGTGCTGTGGCTGGCCGGCGCGGTCTTCAGCTACCGGCTCGCCGGCCGCTACGCCAACGAGGCCGTCGACGCGACGCTGCTGCAGGCCACGCGCTCGCTCGCGCGCCAGGTCAAGCCGATGGGCAACGGGCTGCTGATCGACTTCCCACGCGCGGCGCAGGACGTGCTCGAGGCCGACCCGAGCGACAAGCTGCTCTACACCGTCAGCTCGCCGCCGGGCCAGTTCATCCTGGGCAACCGCAACCTGCCCAGTCCGCCGGCGATGCCGGCCAGCCCGCCGCTGGGCCAGGCCCAGTTCTACGACGGCGAGATCGAGTCCGACGGCGCCCGCGCCGTCTCGCCGGTGCGAGTGGCCGCGCTGTACCTGCAGTTTGGCGAGAACCCCCGCGCCCAGCAGACCATGCTGGTGCAGGTGGCGCGGTCCAGCGCCAACCGCGAGCTGCTCGCGCGTCGGCTGCTGATCGACACGATGCTGCCGCTGTCGGTCCTGATCGTGCTGATGAGCATGATCGTGTGGGCCGGCGTCGGCGCGGGCCTGGCGCCGATCGCGCGGCTGCGCCGGCTGGTCGAGGGCCGCAAGCCCAATGACCTGCGGCCCATCGAGCTCGATGCCGCGCCGCAGGAGCTGCGCTCGCTCGCGCAGGCGATCAACGACCTGCTCGAGGCGGTCAGCCACAACGTCGAGGCCCAGCGCCGCTTCATCAGCGACGCCGCCCATCAGCTGCGCACGCCGCTGGCGGGCCTCAAGAGCCAGAGCGAACTCGCGCTCGCCGAGGCGCCGCCCGGTCCGCTGACGATGCGGCTGGCGCGCGTGCATGAAGGCGCCTCCCGCAGCGCGCATCTGGTGAACCAACTGCTCGCGCTCGCGCGCACCGAGCCGGAGTCGCTGCAGCGCCAGACGCCGGTGCGCTTCGACCTGGGCCGTCTGGCCCGCGAGGTCACCGCCGAGCTGGTGCCGCGCGCGCTGCAGCAGAACGTCGACCTGGGCTACGACGGGCCGGACAGCGATCCGGAGTGCACCTCTCCGTCGCAGCTCGATGATCGGCATGGCGCGGGGCCGGAGACCGATGACGCCGACGGCGCGCCCGGGCGGCCGGTGGCGGTCGTCGGCATCCCGCTGCTGCTGCGCGAGGCGCTGGTCAACCTGATCGACAACGCGCTGCGCTACGCCGGCCGCGGCGCGCGGGTGACGGTGCAGGTGCACGAGGCGGGCGATCACGCGGAACTCGTCGTCACCGACAACGGCCCAGGCGTCCCCGAGGCCCTGCGCGAGCAGGTCTTCGAGCGCTTCTTCCGCGCCACCCACGAGGGCAATGGCTGCGGCCTGGGCCTGGCTATCGTCAAGGAGATCGTCGAGCGCCACGGCGGCCGCATCGGGCTGTCCACCGCCCGACCGCGCGGACTGCGCGTCTCGATCCAGCTGCCCATCGCGGCCTGACGGCCGCGGTAGCCGCGGTAGCCGCGGTAGCCGCGGTAGCCGCAGTGGCCTTTCGGCCGCACGCCATCCGCCCCCACGCACCAGCCCGGCCCCGCCGAGCGCTGTTCGCCCGCCTACACGGATTTCACGCACCACAGCGCTAGTGGTAAGCACCAATATAGTTTCATTAATGGAAAATTAAAGTTCAGCCCGCATGCAAGAAAGATAAACGTCCGATTAACGGAGCACGCCCGGAGCGCCGTTCCTCGGACCCACACCGGAGACTGAACATGACCTGCCCCCCGCGCGCCGCGCGCATCCCTGGCGTTCGCGCCACGCTCTCCACCGCCGCCGGCCTGCTGCTGGCCGCGGGCTCCGCCCAGGCCCTGGACTACACCGGCTACCTGCGCGCCGGCCCGGGCGGCACCACCGACGGCGGCGCCAGCCGCGCCTGCTACGCCCTCAATGGCGGCACCAGCGGCATGAAGTACCGCCTGGGCAACGAGTGCGACATCTACGGCGAGTTCCAGCTCGCGCAAGGCTTCAAGAAGGACGGCATCGACTACAAGGTCGTGCTGATGACCGACTACTGGAACCCGCATTCCGATGCCGACGACGCCAAGCACCTGCGCCTGGCGCAGATGTATGTCGAGGCCAAGGGCTTCGACTTCCTGCCCGAGGCCACCGTCTGGGCCGGCAAGGAACGCGGCCGCCGCGGCGACGTCCACATCGTCGACACCTACTTCACCGAGATGGCCGGCATCGGCGCCGGCATGAAGGGCATCCCGGTCGGCCCGGGCAAGCTCGGCGTCGCCTACTACACCAACGACAAGGACACCAACCAGCGCCCCGGCCATCGCGGCAACGTCGAGTACGTCGACATCCCGACCAACACCGACGGCACGCTGGCCTTCTTCGGCACGGCCACCAAGTCGCAGTTCGCCGGCGGCACCAACGGCTGGGGCCTGGCTGCCAAGCATGTGCAGAGCAAGCTGTTCGGCACCTCGCTGAACAACGTGCTGTGGGTGCAGTACGCGCAGGGCTCGACCGGGCTGAACTCCAACTTCGGCAACCAGACCGACACCTCCGCCGCGAAGAAGTTCCGCGTCGTCGAGTCGGTCAACTTCCAGCAGGGCGCCTGGGGCGGCATGGGCATGCTGCTGTGGGCCAACGAGAAGGACAACGCCGGCAAGGCGACGGTGTCCACCTCCATCGGCGGCCGCGTGTCTTACGGGGTCACCCGCAACTTCAAGCTGCTCACCGAAGCCGGCGTGTCGCAGTACAAGCCCGACGGCGGCCAGCGCGCGCGCCTGACCAAGGTGACCTTCGCGCCGACGCTGTCCACCGGCCCGGCGCTGATGGATCGCCCCGAGTTCCGCCTCTATGTCACCCACGCCAAGTGGAACAAGGCCGCCGGCAACGTGACCGGCGTGGCCGGCTACGACGGCGAGACCTCCGGCACCAGCTTCGGCGCGCAGGTCGAAGTCTGGTTCTGACGCCCCACCGATGACGCGCCCGGGGGCGGCAGCCCGCTCCCGCGGCCTCGCATGACAACATTCGCTCCAACTTCCCGACGACACGGAGACAACGGAATGACCCAGCTCAAGCAACTTTCCCAGGCCGCGGCGCTGTGCGCGCTGATGGCCGCCGGCGCGGCGCATGCCGGCGAGGTCGAGGTCCTGCACTGGTGGACCAGCGGCGGCGAGGCCAAGGCCGCCACCGCGCTCAAGGCCACGCTGCAGAAGCAGGGCCACACCTGGAAGGACTTCGCAGTCGCCGGCGGCGGCGGCGACTCGGCCATGACGGTGCTGAAGTCGCGCGTGGTGTCCGGCAACGCGCCGGCGGCTGCGCAGATCAAGGGCCCGTCGCTGCAGGAATGGGCGGCCGAAGGCGTGCTGACCAACGTCGACGCCGTCGCCGCGGCCGGCAAGTGGGACGAGGTGATCCCGCCGGTGGTCGCCAACATCATGAAGTACAAGGGCCACTACATCGCCGCGCCGGTCAACGTGCACCGCGTGAACTGGCTGTGGGCCAACCCCGAGGCGCTGAAGAAGGCCGGCGCCAAGCTGCCCACCACCTGGGACGAGTTCTTCGTCACCGCCGAGGCGCTGAAGAAGGCCGGCATCATCCCGGTGGCGCATGGCGGCCAGAACTGGCAGGACTTCACCGTCTTCGAATCGGTGGCGCTGGGCGTCGGCGGCGTGGACTTTTACAAGAAGGCGCTGGTGCAGCTCGATCCGGCCACGCTGGCCGGCCCGCAGATGGAGAAGGTGCTGACCACTTTCAAGCGCATCAAGGACTACACCGACAAGAACGCCCCCGGGCGTGACTGGAACCTGGCCACCGCGATGGTGATCAAGGGCGAGGCCGGCATGCAGCTGATGGGCGACTGGGCCAAGGGCGAGTTCATCGCCGCGGGCAAGGCGCCGGGCAAGGACTTCACCTGCACCGCCGCCCCCGGCACGCAGAAGGCCTTCACCTTCAACATCGACTCCTTCGCGCTGTTCAAGCTGAAGAACGCCGCCAACGAGAAGGCCCAGCAGGACCTGGCCACCGCGATCATGTCGCCGGAGTTCCAGGAGCTGTTCAACCTGAACAAGGGCTCGATCCCGGTGCGCACCGGCATGAAGATGGACAAGTTCGACGACTGCGCCAAGCAGTCGGCCACGGACTTCGCCGCCGATGCCAAGTCCGGCACCCTGGTGCCGTCGATCGCGCACGGCATGGCGGTCCCCGCGGCCGCCGAGGGCGCGATGAAGGACGTGGT
The DNA here is from genome assembly GCF_052044995.1 of Roseateles sp. 22389. Classification (NCBI taxonomy): domain Bacteria; kingdom Pseudomonadati; phylum Pseudomonadota; class Betaproteobacteria; order Burkholderiales; family Sphaerotilaceae; genus Roseateles; species Roseateles sp. 22389. The sequence goes on along the minus strand of NZ_JBQEOF010000017.1, from coordinate 85,111 downwards.
CAGCCAGTTCTGGAACAGCGACAAGATGACGGCCAAGGACGCGCAGGCGCGCCTGGCCGCGGCGGCGAAGACCAAGTAAGGCGGGGGGCGCGAAGACCCTCACCCCTGCCCTCTCCCGCAAGCGGGAGAGGGAGTCTTCCGGCTCCGCTCGTCGGTCCTTGGTCCTTGGTCCTTGGTCCTTGGTCCTCGGGCCTCGGGCCTCGGGCCTTGGGCCCAGGTCCTTGATCTTTGGCCGTTTGCCTTCCATCCTTCCCACGCGCCACGCCGGCGCCCTGCAGGTCCGCACCGCATGTCCGCCTCCCGAGCCCCCCGCAGTCCCTGGCTTCCCAAGCTGGTGGTCGCGCCGACCTTCCTGATCTCCTTCCTCTTCATCTACGGCCTGATGGCGTGGAACGGCTACCTGTCGTTGTCCGCGTCGCGGCTGCTGCCGAACTACGAGTTCGTCGGCCTGGACCAGTACCGCGCGCTCTTCGACAACGAGCGCTGGTGGCTCGCGTTGACCAACCTGGGCCTGTTCGGCGCGCTGTTCATCGGCGGCGCGATGGCCGTGGGCCTGCTGCTGGCCATCCTGCTGGACCAGAAGATCCGCGGCGAAGGCGTGCTGCGCACGGTCTACCTGTACCCGATGGCGCTGTCCTTCATCGTCACCGGCACCGCGTGGAAGTGGATCCTCAACCCGGGCCTGGGCATCGAGCACCTGATGCAGCAGTGGGGCTTCGAGTCCTTCAGCTTCGGCTGGCTGGTCGACCCCGACATGGCCATCTACTGCGTGGTCATCGCGGGCGTGTGGCAGTCGGCGGGCTTCGTGATGGCGCTGTTCCTGGCGGGGCTGCGCGGCATCGACGACTCGATCATCAAGGCCGCGCAGGTCGACGGCGCGTCGCTGCCGCGGATCTACTGGCGCATCATCATCCCGACGCTGCGCCCGGTGTTCTTCTCGACGCTGATGGTCGTGGCGCACATCGCGATCAAGAGCTTCGACCTGGTGATGGCGCTGACCGCGGGCGGTCCCGGCTACGCCACCGACCTGCCGGCGACCTTCATGTACACGATGGCCTTCTCGCGCGGCCAGATCGGCCTGGGCGCGGCCAGCGCCACGGTGATGCTGGCCACGATCGCGGCCATCGTCGTTCCCTACCTCTATTCCGAGCTCCGCTCGAAGCAGTGATCCCGTGCGGGACGAGCGACGCGACATGAGCCACACCCTTTCCCCCTCCCCGGCCGGATCCCGGCACCTGACCGCGCAGCGCCTGCTGCTGTGGGCCGTGCTGCTGGTCTTCGCCTTCTTCTTCCTGCTGCCGCTGTACGTGATGGTCAGCACCTCGCTCAAGAGCATGGACGAGGTGCGCACCGGCACGCTGCTGTCGGTGCCGCTGAGCCCCTCGCTGGACGCCTGGTCCAAGGCCTGGCACAGCGCCTGCACCGGCACCGACTGCGGCGGCCTCAAGCCCTTCTTCATGAACTCGGTGCTGATGGTGGTGCCGGCGGTGCTGATCTCGACGGCGCTGGGCGCGCTCAACGGCTACGTGCTGACCAAGTGGCGCTTCCGCGGCAGCGAGCTGCTGTTCGGGCTGCTGCTGTTCGGCGTCTTCATGCCGATGCAGGTCGTGCTGCTGCCCATGAGCCAGGTGCTGGGCACGCTGGGCATCGCCAGCTCGGTGTGGGGCCTGATCCTGGTCCACATCCTGGCCGGCATGCCCTCGACCACGCTGTTCTTCCGCAACTACTACGCCGGCCTGCCCGACGAGCTGATCAAGGCCGCGACGCTGGACGGCGCTTCGTTCTGGCAGATCTTCTGGCGCATCGTCGTGCCGCTGTCCACGCCCATCCTGGTCGTGACGCTGATCTGGCAGTTCACCTCGATCTGGAACGACTTCCTGTACGGGGTGGTGTTCTCCGGCGCGGACAGCAAGCCGATCACGGTCGGGCTGAACAACCTGGCCAACACGTCCAGCTCGGTCAAGGAATACAACGTGGACATGGCCGCGGCGCTGATCGCCGCGCTGCCGACGCTCGTGGTCTACATCGTCGCGGGCAAGTATTTCGTGCGCGGGCTCACCGCCGGCGCCGTCAAGGGTTAAGAGGAGTCAAGCATGGGCGCGCTCGCCATTTCTCAGGTCCGCAAGAGCTACGGCTCGGCCGACATCCTCAAGGGCATCGATCTGTCGATCGAGGCCGGCGAATTCCTGATCCTGGTCGGCCCCTCGGGCTGCGGCAAGTCCACGCTGCTGGCGATGATCGCCGGGCTGGAGCATCCGACCTCGGGCTCGATCCACATCGGCGACCGCGACGTCACCTATGCGCCGAGCAAGGACCGCGACATCGCGATGGTGTTCCAGAGCTATGCGCTCTATCCCAACATGAACGTCGCGCAGAACATCGCCTTCGGCCTGGAGATGCGCAAGGTGCCCAAGGCGCAGCGCGACGAGACGGTGCAGCGCGTGGCCAAGATGCTGCAGATCGGCCACCTGCTGGACCGCAAGCCGGGGCAGCTCTCCGGCGGCCAGCGCCAGCGCGTGGCGATGGGTCGGGCGCTGGCGCGCGATCCCAAGCTCTTCCTGTTCGACGAACCGCTGTCCAACCTGGACGCGAAGCTGCGCATCGAGATGCGGGCCGAGATCAAGCTGCTGCACCAGCGCACGAAGACCACCACCGTCTACGTCACCCACGACCAGGTCGAGGCGATGACGCTGGGCGACCGGATCGCGGTGATGCGCGACGGCCTGGTGCAGCAGTTCGGCACGCCGGAGGAGATCTACACGCGGCCGGCCAACCGCTTCGTGGCCGAGTTCATCGGCTCGCCGACGATGAACTTCGTCAGCGCCCAGCGCGGCGCCGCCGGGCTGGCGGCCAGCGGCCAGGCCATGCCGGTGAACGCGGCGCAGCAGGCGGCGATCGGCGCCACCGGCGAGGTGCTCTACGGCGTGCGCCCGGAACACATCCGGCTTGCCGACGGCAACGACGGTGGTCTGCCCGGCGTGCTGAAGATGAGCGAGCCCACCGGGCCGGAGACCTACCTGCTGGTCGACACCCCGACCGGCCCGATGACCGCCCGCGTGGCGGGCAATCCCCACCTCAATGTCGGTGATGCGGTGCGGCTGCAATGGGCGGCGGAGTCGGCGCACCTGTTCGACGCGAAGGACGAGCGCCGCCTGGTGTGATCGGACCGTCCGGCCGGTCGTTCACGCCGCTCGGGTCGTTCAGGCCGCTCGGGTCGTCCGGGCGTTCGGATCGTTAGTGCCGCCGGAGCGGCTCGGGCTGTTCGGACCCGACGGCCGCAGGCGCAGCCAGACCGTCTGCGCCACCAGCGCCGCGGCGAGCCCCAGCGCGACCCAGGCGGAAGTACCCGCACCCGCCATCGGCGAGGCCCGCTGCTTCAGGTAGACCCCGACCAGGCCCCAGACCGCCGCCGCGGCGAAGGCCAGCGCCGCCGGTCCGGTGCCGGGCGCATGCAACCGCGCATTCGCCACCAGCAGCAGCAAGGCGGCGAGCGCCCACAGCACCAGCGTCCACGGCAGCTGATCGACGGTGGGCAGCAGCTGCTGCGCGACGATCACCTGCGCGGTGTTCAGGAACGCCGCCAGCGACAGCCATCCGGCGTGCAGCGCCAGCGGCAGCACCGCGAGCCATGAGGGCGCGCCGCGCGGCACCGCCCGCGCCAGCAGCATCAGCGCCCACAGCAGGCTGATCAGCGCCAGCCAGATGATGGCCAGCGCCAGCCAGAACCATTGCTGGGAGAACACGATCATCCAGCTCGCGGTGAGCGCGAAGCCGGCGACCACCAGCCAGTGGCAGCGATGGGAATCGCGGTGCCCTTCCCGGTCGGGCACTGGCTGGCCGCGCAGCAGCCAGGCCGCGGCGACGAGGTCGAGCAGGAAGATCACGCCCCAGATGGAGAAGGCGTAGCCGTCGGCGACGAGCAGGGTCGGGTAACGATCCGAGATCGTGCCGTTGTCGGGGCCGAAGACGCGGCGCTGCGAGGCCCAGGCCACGAGGGGCATGGCCAGGGCGGCGAGGAGGACAAGCACTTGATGCATGGCAGTAGGCGGGGAGTTTGCTCCGCTCGGGCAATGCGCGTACCCCCGGGACTACGTGGCCCCGGCCCATCCACTGTTTTTGCATACAGCTATGATGCCGCCCCATGTGTTCCGCCCTCGCCGACGCCCCGCCCCGCGCGGCCGACGTCTTCGCCGACCTGAATCCCGAGCAGCGCTCGGCGGTCGAGCACGGCCTCGATGAACACGGCGTTCCCGGGCACGGCCCGCTGCTGGTGATCGCCGGCGCCGGCTCGGGCAAGACCAAGACCCTGGCGGCGCGCGTCGCGCGCCTGATCCAGTCGGGCGCGGACCCGCAGCGCCTGCTGCTGCTGACCTTCTCCCGCCGCGCCGCCGGCGAGATGGAACGCCGCGCCGGCCGCGTGCTGCATCGCGCGCTCGGCCTGGGCGCCACGCAGGCGCCGCCGCGCTTCCCCTGGGCCGGCACCTTCCACAGCGTGGGCGCGCGCCTGCTGCGCGAATACGCCCATCGCATCGGCCTCGCGCCCAACTTCACCATCCTCGACCGCGCCGACGCCGAGGACCTGATGGGCCTGCAGCGGCAGGCCCTGGGCCTGGCCGAGACCACCGAGCGTTTCCCGCTCAAGGCCACCTGCCTGACGATCTATTCGCGCGTCGTCAACAGCGAGGCGCGGCTGGACCAGGTGCTGCAGGACCACTTCCCCTGGTGCTTCCCGGTGCATGACGGGCTCAAGCGCCTGTTCAAGGCCTACGTCGAGGACAAGCAGCGCCAGCAGCTGCTGGACTACGACGACCTGCTGCTCTACTGGGCCGAGCTGATGAGCGACGACGGCCTGGCCGCCGAGCTCGGGGAGCGCTTCCAGCACGTGCTGGTCGACGAGTACCAGGACACCAACCGGTTGCAGGCGACGATCCTGCGCCGGCTCAAGCCACGCGGCGACCACCTGACCGTGGTGGGCGACGACGCGCAGGCGATCTACTCGTTCCGCGCGGCCGAGGTGCGCAACATCCTCGAGTTCCCGGTCCAGTTCGACCCGCCCGCGCGGGTGATCGCGCTGGAGCGCAACTACCGCTCCACGCAGCCGATCCTGGACGCGTCCAACGCGGTCATCGGCATGGCCCGCGAGCGGCACGAGAAGCGGCTGTGGACCGACAAGGCCTCGACCGAGCGGCCGCAACTGGTGACGGTCGACGACGAGGCGCGCCAGGCCCAATGGGTCGCCGACAAGGTGCTCGAGCGGCGCGAGCAGGGCCTGCGGCTGAAGCGCCAGGCGGTGCTGTTCCGGACCTCGAGCCACGCCGCGCCGCTGGAGCTGGAGCTGACGCGACGCAACATCCCGTTCGTCAAGTTCGGCGGCCTGAAATTCCTGGAGAGCACGCATGTGAAGGACGTGCTGAGCGTGCTGCGCTGGGCCGAGAACCCGCGCGGGCGGCTGGCGGGATTCCGCGTCGCGCAGCTGCTGCCCGGCTTCGGGCCGGCGAGCGCGCGTCGGCTGATCGACGCGATGTCGCCCGCGGTGGACCCGGTCCAGGCGCTGCGCGCGTTCGAGCCGCCCCGCGCCGCGGCCGCGTCATGGTCGGCGCTGCGCGATCTGCTGGCCGGGCTCATCGGCGATCCGCAGTGGCCGATGGACCTGGAGTCGGTGGTGGAGTGGTACGCGCCCCACCTGGAGCGGCTGCACGACGACGCGCCGGTGCGCCTGGCCGACCTGGAGCAGGTCACGCGCATCGCGCAGGGCTACGGCTCGCGGGAGCGCTTCCTGACCGAGCTGACGCTGGACCCGCCCGAGGCGAGCAGCGACGAATCCGGCGTCCCGCTGAAGGACGAGGACTACCTGATCCTGTCGACCATCCACTCGGCCAAGGGGCAGGAGTGGAACGCGGTCTATCTGCTGAACTGCGTGGACGGCTGCCTGCCGTCGGACCTGAGCACCGGCGCGCAGGCGCAGATCGAGGAGGAACGGCGGCTGCTGTACGTCGCGATGACGCGGGCGAAGGAGCACCTGGCGGTGATGGTGCCGCAGCGCTTCTACGTCACGCAGCAGACGCGGCACGGCGACCGCCACCTCTACGCGAGCGTGTCGCGCTTCCTGCCCGGCAAGGTGGTGCGCCACTTCGACAAGCTGGGACCGGCCAACCAGACGCAGGCGGCGCTGCCGGAGCTGGTCAAGCCCGCGATGGACGTCGCGGCGAGGCTGCGCAAGGTCTGGGACTGAGTTCGCCCTGGGCGCCCGCGAGCGGCTGGTGCGTCGCAGGACGAAAAGCGCGGCGCACGCGTAACGCACGTTACGGCACGCGCCGATGGACGCCCGGCGCGCAGCACTTAAACTTCCCGCCGGTCAATGCCTGACCCCGACGCCCTCCCCGGCCCCGCCCGCCTGTCACGCCTGCCGTCCACCGCCGTGTCGATCCGCCACACCGTCCTCCGCACCCTCGCCCACACCAACTGGCGCCTCGCGCTGCCGGCCCTGGCCCTGACCTGCGGCAGTCTGATCGTGCAGGCCGCCAGCGACGACCCCGAGGTCGTCGTCCCCACGACCGCGCCCACCTCGGCCGCGATCGGACCGACCGGCGTCGTGACGCCCGCGGTGCCGGCACCGACAGCCTCGGCGCCGGCGGTCGTCCAGGCGCCGCCGGCCGTCGCGGCTCCGGTGTCGCCCGCCACGCCGGTCGACGAACCGCTGATGAAGCTGCCGGTCAACGCCCGCCACATGCTGGTGATCGACGACAGCGGCCGCGTGCTGATGGCCAAGGATGCCGACACCGTCGTGCCCATCGCCTCGCTGACCAAGCTGATGACGGCCATGGTGGTGCTGGACGCCAAGCAGGACATGAACGAGGAGATCCGCATCGACGATGCCGACGTCGACCGCCTCAAGCACAGCCGCTCGCGGGTGCGCGTGGGCGCGACCATGAGCCGGGAGGCGGCGCTGGAGCTGGCGCTGATCTCGTCCGAGAACCGCGCGGCTTCGGCGTTGGCCCGCCACTTCCCCGGCGGGCTGCCGGCCTACGAGGCGGCGGTCGCCGCCAAGATCCAGGCGCTGGGCCTGTCGCACACGGCGCTGGCCGATCCGACCGGCCTGTCGCCCCACAACACCTCGACGGCCGCCGAGGTCGCCCGCATCGCCGCCGCCGCGGCCCGCTATCCGGTGATCGCGCGCATCAGCAGCGACAAGTCCAGCGAGGTCGAGGTCAACGGCCGGCCGCGCGAGCTGCGCAACACCAACCACCTGGTCGGCGCCAAGGGCTGGGACATCCGCCTGTCCAAGACCGGCTACACCGAAGAAGCCGGCCGCTGCCTGGCGATGCGCATGAAGAGCGGCGGCCAGACCATCACCGTCGTGCTGCTCGACGCGGACGGCTCCGCGCAGCGCCTGCGCGACGCCGCCGCTATCCGCAAGTCGCTCGCCAAGATCGCCGCGGTCTGACGAGGCCGCGTCCCTGCGGACGCGGGCCAGTCGATCACCGCCGCAATCGATCGCCTCCGCCGGCTGGGACCGGCGATACAAGGAGTTCCCATGAATCGCCGCCACTGGCTCGGCGCCGCCAGCGCCTGGGCCGCCGCATGGCCGCTCGCCGCGCAAGCGGACGCGCCGCTGCCCGCCGATCGCCTGCCCTTCGCCGAGCCGCCAAGGCCCGCGCGCATGCGGGTGTCGGCGGACCGCATCGTCGACATCACCGTCTGCACCCGCCCGTTCCGGGCCCAGGGGCCGCGCATCGAGGCGCAGCGACTGCACGGCAAGACCGTCATCCACCATTACGGCCACGGCGGCGCGGGCTGGTCGCTCTCCTGGGGCTCGGCGACGCTGGGCGCGCTGCCGCTGATCCGCCGCACTCGGGAGCGGCGCATCGCCGTGATCGGCTGCGGCGCGGTGGGTCTGACCACCGCGCGCGTCGCGCAGCGCGCCGGGCTGCAGGTGCGCATCTACTGCCGCGAGCGCCCGCCCGAGGTGGCCTCCACCTTCGCCACCGGCATGTGGTCGCCCGACTCGCGCGTGGTCACGGCCGAGCATGCGACGCCGGCCTTCAACGCGATGTGGGAACGCATGGCCCGCCACAGTTTCCGGGCCTGGCAGGACCAACTGGGGCTGCCCGGCGCGCCGGTCGAATGGCGCGACGGTTATGTGCTGTCCGACCTGCCCTTCGACCAGCCGCTGCCCGCCGGACAGGGGGGGCACGGCGGCCCGGCCGAACCCGACTATCCCGAGCTGCTGGACCTCATCCCCGACCTGCACCCGCGCTCCGCGCCGCTGAGCCCGGCGCAGCACCCGTTCCCGGTGCCCCATGCGCGCCGCTTCACCCAGATGACCTTCAACATCCGCCCCTACCAGCGGCTGCTGATGGAAGACTTCTTCCGCGAAGGCGGCGAGATCGTCACCCGCGACTTCAACGATGCGCGCGAACTGGCCGGCCTGCCCGAGCGCACGATCGTCAACTGCACCGGCTACGGCGCGCGGGCGCTGTTCCGCGACGACACGCTGATCCCGGTGCGCGGCCAGATCGCGCGGCTCGTGCCGCAACCGGAGGTGGACTACATGGTCGCCTGGCGCGGGCACAACCTGATGGTCGTGCCGCGGCGCGACGGCCTGCTGGTCCAGGCCCAGGGCGAGCACGACTTCAACAACCCGGACCGCAGCATCGATCGCGCGATGAGCGAGGCCGCCGTCGCGCGCCTGGCTGCTCTGTTCGCCTGAGCCGCGCCGCGGGCGTTCCCACGAAACGCGCTCGTGACGCGATGCGTTGAGGTCGATCAAGGACCTCGGACCTTTGACCTCGCCGCCACACCGGGCCATGCCGACGCCGACCTAGCATCGCTGGTTCCTCCCCTCTCAACAGGAACCCGCGCATGCATCACCGCTCTCCCTATCCGACCGCCAAGCCACAGCCCTCTTGGCATCCTGATTTCCCGCTGCTCATGCATCGTCTGGATGAGCACTCCGTCCACATCCACGAACTGCGCGGCGACGTCCGTGAGCTCAAGACCTCGATCGACGCCGTGCGCATCGAATCGCGCGACCAGGTGGATGCGCTGCGCAAGGACTCGCAGCAGCAACTCGAGACCTTTCGCAAGGATTCGCAGCAGCAACTCGAGACCTTCCGCAAGGAATCGCAGCAGCAACTCGACACGTTCCGCAAGGATTCGCAGCAGCAGTTCGACACCTTCCGCAGGGAGTCGCAGCAGCAACTCGACGCCTTCCGCAGGGAAACACAGCAGCACCTTCAGGAGCTGCGTGCCGAGATCGCCAGCACGGTCCACTCCTGCGTGACCGCTGCGGTGGCTCCGCTCTGCGAGCGCTTCAACACGCTGAACGAGCGCGTCAACAACGCCGGGCTCGCGTCGGACGCGCGCCTGCTGAAGTGGTTCGCCGGCTCGGCGGCCAGCTCCTCGGGCTTGGCGATCATCGTCTCCCGGATGCTCTCGTGAGCCCGCCCGCGGCCCGACGCCACGCGCCCTCCTCCGTCACCGCCAGTAGGCTTCGTCCTACCCGCCCCATGACCCGTCGGAGCTACCGTCTAGCCATCTCGGCAGACCGGGTTCCGACCTCATGGTGTCTCCCTCCACTCCCGCGACGGACCTGCCGCCGTCCGGCCCTCCGGGTGCTTCGAGCGCCCGTTCGCCTTCCGCGGCGAACGCCTCCGCGACGACCGCTCCCGCGCCTTCCACCACCGCGGCGCCCAAGCGCCGGCGCCGTCGGCCACCGCGTCTCTCCGCGGCCGCCTGGCGCCAGTTCCTGCAGATCGCCAAGCCCTACTGGCTCGGCGACCAGCGCAAGGCCGCCTGGGGACTGCTGCTGCTCCTGATCGTGCTGATGCTGTGCGAGACCCAGCTCGCGGTGCTGCTCAACGCCAAGACCGGCGAGCTGACTTCGGCCCTGGCCGAACGCAACCACACCCGCTTCTGGACCGCGGTGCGCGACAGCCTCATCGTCCTGGCCTTCGCCGTGCCGGTATACGCCTTCTACTACTACATGCGGGACGCCTTCTCCAACCACTGGCGCCGCTGGCTCACCGGCCGCTTCCTCGACGGCTACCTCGATGGCCGCAAGTACTACGAGATCGGCACCGGCGCCGCCGGCGACATCGACAACCCCGACCAGCGCATCTCCGAGGACATCAACACCTTCACCGGCCGCTCCACCCACTTCCTGCTGCTGATGCTGGGATCGGCGATGCAGCTGGTGGCCTTCTGCGCGGTGCTGTGGTCGCTGTCCAAGGTACTGGTGGCCTTCCTCGCGGTGTATGCGACGGTGGGCACCTTCCTGGCGCTGTATGTCTTCGGCTCGCCGCTGATCCAGCTGAACTTCTGGCAGCTGCGCCGCGAGGCCGACTTCCGCTTCGGCCTGATGCGGCTGCGCGAGAACGCCGAATCCATCGCCTTCTACCGCGGCGAGCCGCAGGAGCGCGCCCACATCGAAGGCCGCTTCGAGTCCGTCTACCAGAACTACTGGAAGCTGATCCGCAAGCAGCGCTCGCTCAACCTCTTCCAGCGCGGCTTCAGCCAGCTGACGCTGGTCGTGCCCAGCGTGATCCTGGCCGAGCGCGTGCTGTCGGGCGACCTGGAGGTCGGCGCCGCCGTCCAGGCGGCCGGTGCCTTCGCGGCGGTGCTGACGGCGGTGTCCCTGATCGTCGACAACTTCGAGAGCCTGAGCCGCTTCGTCGCCGGCATCGACCGGCTGCATGCGCTGTCGGACGTGATGCACCAGCGCAAGCCGCGCGCGGAGCGCCAGCGCGAACGCATCGTGACGAGCCACGCGGACCAGCTCGCGCTGCGCGACCTGACGCTGTACACGCCGCAGTTCGACCGGCTGCTGGTCGAGAAGCTCAACGTCGCGCTGCAGCCGGGCGAGAGCCTGCTGATCACCGGCGTCAGCGGCTGCGGCAAGAGCTCGCTGCTGCGCGCGATAGCCGGCCTGTGGCGCTGCGGCGAGGGCACGATCGAGCATCCGCCGCTGGAGGAGGTCTTCTTCCTGCCGCAGCGCCCCTACCTGCAGCCGGGCACGCTGCGCAGCCAGATGATCTATCCCGACACGGCGACCGAGCTCGACGACGAGGCGCTGCGCGCGATCCTCGACGAGGTCGGCCTGCCGGAGCTCGCCGAGCGCGTCGGCGGCCTGGACGCCACGCAGGACTGGGACAAGCTGCTATCCATGGGCGAGCAGCAGCGGCTCGCCTTCGCCCGCGTGCTGGTGCGGCGGCCGCGGATGGTGATCCTCGACGAGGCGACCAGCGCGCTGGACAGCGGCAACGAGCGCCGCCTCTACGAGCGCCTGTGCCGCGACGGCGTCACGCTGGTCAGCATCGCCCACCGCCACGGCGTGCTGCGGCATCACACGCACGTGCTGCGCCTGACCGGCGGCGGCGCCTGGCAGCTGCACGCGGCCGAGGGCTACGACTTCGATGCCGCTGAAGCCGAGGCCGAGGCCGCAGCCGCCCAGGCCGCCCAGGCCGCGCAGACCGCCCAGGCCGCGGCCCCGGTCGCCGCGCCCGCGTCGGACGCCATGACCGCGACGCGGCCCGCCTCGGCGCCGTGCGCGAAGGAGCCGCCATGAGCGCCGACACCTGGACCGAGATCGTCGACACGCTGCGGTCCGAGTTCTCGGACCTGCCCGATGCCGCGCAGATCACCCGCATCGCCGTGCGGCTGCTGCTGGCCGCGCTGCTGGGCGGCATCCTCGGCTACGAGCGCGAGCACCACGGCAAGGCCGCGGGCATCCGCACACACATGCTGGTCTCGCTGGGCGCGGCGCTGTTCGTGCTGGTGCCGCAACAGGGCGGCATGCCGATGCCCGACATGAGCCGCGTGCTCCAAGGCGTCATCGCGGGCATCGGTTTCCTGGGCGCGGGGGCCATCCTCAAGCTCAAGGACGAGGAACAGGTCCACGGCCTGACCACCGCCGCCAGCATCTGGATGACGGCCGCCATCGGCATCGCCTGCGGCCTGGGGCGCGAGGCCACCGCGGTGTTCAGCATGCTGCTGGCGCTGCTGATCCTGGCCGTGCTGCCGCTGTTCACCCGGCCCTATCCGCGCGATGACGGTGGGCGTCGCAAGGACGGGCGCGACGACGACCGGCGAGCGCCGCCGCGTGACGACTGATCGTCGCCGCGGACCAAGGACGCGGCGGCTGGCGCTACAGCGAGGGTTCCGACACCGCTGCCGACGGCGCGCCCGCTGGCGCCCCCTCGTCGCGCGCGGTACGCCGCATCTCCGGCAGCTTCACCGCGTGCGGCACCGGCTGCGGCCGCTTCGTCAGCGAGCCGCCCAGGCGCGTGCTCAGCTTCATGCGGTTGTTGATGGCCCAGCCGCTGGCATCCAGGATGGGCCCGAGGCTGCGCTGGCGCAGCTTGAGCCAGGCGATCAGCATGCTCGGTCCGGAGATCGACAGCACGATGCCCAGCACCGCGAGCGGGATCCACCAGCCCAGGTCGACGAAGCGGCCGAAGATGCCGACGATCACCGTGCTGATGCTGCCCAGCGCGACGCCGATCGCGGCGACGGTGCCGACGTCCACCCGCCGCCCCGGCACCGGCAGTCCGGCCGGCGGGGCGCCCGCCGCGCCGGTCGTCGACGGTGCGGCCGCGGGCTGGTCCACCGTGGCGATGCGCCCGGCCCACTGGCCCAGGCGCCCCTGCTGCGTCGAATCGCTGGCGGCGGCGCGCTTGACCACCTGCTCCTCGACCAGCCGTACCAGCTTCTTGTAGGGCGACAGGAAGGCCTGGCCGACGCTGATCGGGTTCTCGATCACCTTGACGATGCGCGCGTCCCAGTCGTGGCCCTCGCGGTCGTAGAACAGCCCGTTGCGGCCGACGAAGAGGAAGTCGACGTCGCCCGCGCTGACCACCGCGACGATGGTGCGCTTCTGGTTGAGCCGCACGCACTCGCAGTACGCGAGGTAGGCCTTGGCCAGGCCCGCGATGGGCGCGTGCCGGGCGGGATCCACGACCTCCACGGCGAGCTCGCACGCGCGACCGTCGATGAACAGCGTGCCGGCCTGGAAGACCGCGCCGCGCCCTTCGTAGAAGTCCTCGAAGGAGACGAAGTTGCGCGCCAGCCGCAGCAGATCGCGCTGGAGCAGCAGCAGCTTCTCGAGGTCGTTGAGCGCCGCGTGCCGGGGCGCGGCCGCGCGGTCCTCGGCCACCTGCGCCAGCAGCCGGGCGCGGGCCGCCTCCGGCTGAGCGCCCGCCAGCGCGGTCAGCGCCTCCACGCCGAGCGCGGCCACCGGCCCGGTGGGCTGGCGCTTGAGCCACTCGCGGCAGGCCTGGACCTGGTCCTTCAGCGCGCGCCAGTCCGCTTCGACGAGTTCGTCGGCATCGCGTCCGAGCAAGGGTCGCACCGCCTGCTCGCGCAAGGCCGCCAGCGCCGCGCGCCAGGCGGGATTCGCGCGCGCGTCGAGCGGCAGCGCCGCGCCCGCCGCGACCGGCGCCGCCGGCAGCTGCTTCAGCGGCCCCGACTCCAGCGACAGCAGGCCGGCCGCATGCTGCTTGAGCTGCTCGGGCTCGGTGGCGTTGAGCGTCGCGGCGACGCTGGCGTCGTAGCTCGCCAGCCGGCAGCGGGCGAAGAAGTCCTCCACCTTGTCGTGGACCGCCTGCACCGCCATGGCCGCGGCGCGTCGGCCGGCGCAGTCGGCCTCGCCCTCGGCATGCCAGGCCCGCACGGCGCCGGCCTGGTCGAAGAAGGCCTGGATGCGCGTCTCGTCGATCCCGGGCTCGCCGCCGGCATCGGCGACCGCGCCCAGCGCGTCGGCGATGGCCTGCGCCAGCGCGCGGTCGCTCGCATCCTCGAAGGCCGCGACCGGCACGATGCCGTCGCCGTTGTGCCGCTCCGCGACGAGGTGCGACTGGCGCTCGCGGATCTCGTCCAGGCCGATGTCGGACCGCTCGGCCGGCGCGGCCCGTCCCGCCAGCGCCAGCGTGCGTTGTAGTTCCTCGGCGAGCGCCCGTCCCTCCTCGGTGTCGGACAACGAGGCCGCCGCCAGCCGCGATTCGCCGCGCAGCAGCGGCTGCCAGTCCTTGAGCCGCGCGCCGACCCATTCGCAGGCGGCGATCAGTTCCGGCGCGCGGATGCGGCCATCGCGATCGAGGTCGATCAGGTCGAGGGTGCGTTCGTCGAATTCGAGGCCGCGCGTGGGACAGGCCAGCGCGACCCAGCGCTTCTGGTCGAGGTCGCGGAGATGGAGGAGGTCGTCCGCGGTGTCGATGCGTGCCTGATCGGCGCCGCCCGCCCGGAAGAATCGCCAGGGGTGTGTCATGGGTGCGCAGGATGCGGCAAGCGACATGCCGCCGCCGCCATGCCGCCCTGGGCCCGTGCGAGTGCCGGACCGTCCCCCTCATCCGCGACTCGGGAATGACAGTTGCCGCCCGGTGGGTTAGGGTCGTCCGGTCGGAGACGCTCCGGAGCTCAGCATGGATTTCGATACCGTCTCATACGTCTTCCAGAGTCTGGAGGGGACGTTCACGATCAAACCGCGGCTGTCAAGGCGTTGGCGGGTGAAGCACGACAGCATGCCGTGGGGGGATTCATTCGCGACGGCGGAAGAAGCCGCGAAAGCGCTGGCCGAGCGTTTCGCCGTGCCCGCCAACCTGCAGGAGTGGACCGAGATCGGGGACTTCCACACCGACGTCGGCGGCTTCCAGCCCTGACGCGCCGTGCCGCCCGCCTCATCCCCCCATCACCCCCTCGTGACCCCCGCGTCACCCGCCTCGCGCGCGCCGCGCTGCTGAAGGCTCCCTCTCCCGCTTGCGGGAGAGGGTCAGGGGTGAGGGTCGGGCCACACCGCGCCCCCCCCGACGGCATGGCACCTGGCCCCAGGCGGCAGCCCCTCCACGGTGGTCCCGGTGAACGCCCCGAACGCCGGCAGGATCATGAGCCCCTCCACCTCGCAGAAGCACGGCAGCCGCTGACGTTCATGCGCGCGGCCATGCAGCGTCATCGCGGGATGCAGATGACCCGCGAGCACATAGGCCTGCGCGACCCGCCGCGGGTGGTGGCAGGCCGCGAAGGGCCCGAGGCGATGCGGCTCATCCGCAAGCTCGAAACGCAGCGTTGCCGGCGGATCCCCCGCATGGCTGTCGTGGTTGCCGCGGATCAGCAGGCAGTCGAGCCCCGCATGGCGTTCGCGCCAGCGGTGCGCCGGATCCAGCACCCCGGCCTGCCGCGCGGCGGCCGCGTGAAGGAAGTCGCCCAGCACCACCAGCCGCGCGGCCCGCACGCCGTCGACCAACGCGCTCAGCCGATCGAGGTTGTCGCGCGTGGTGCCCGCGGGCACCGGCTGGCCGAGCGCGCGAAAGCTCGCGGCCTTGCCTAGATGCACGTCGGCGACGAAGACGGTGCGCGCCGCCGGCCACCAGAGCGCGCGCTCGGGCAGCAGCCAGACGCGCTCGCCGGCCAGCGTCGTCGCGAGCGCCCCTGCCGGCGCATCGATATCCAGTGTCATCGCCCTCGCCTCGCCCGCTCGCCGCGCGGCCGCCGACGCGCCGGCGGCGCTTCCCCACGGGCTTCCAGCGCGAGCGACTCCTGCACCGTCGCGATCGCGAACTGCGGCGAATCCTGCTTCGCGAACACCGCCAGCGCGCGCTCGGCCGGCTCGCGCGCGGTGCCGACCGCCTCCCCGCCGGCGCTGCGCTCGAGCTCCGAGACCATGCGCGCGATGCGATCCCCGAGCGACTCGTTGCTGAGCTTCTCGCGGAAGCGCTCGACCATCAGCGGAAACGCCAGCGGCGTCGGCTTGCGCAGCGCGTGCACCTGCAGGGTCTGCCCCGCCATCCGCCCCAGCGCCTCGGCCAGGCGGCGCACGTCGAGCTCCTGCGTCAGCAGCTCGCGCTGGGCCTGCGCCAGCAGCAGGTTGCCGGGGTCGTGCTGCTGGAAGACCTCGAAGAACAGCGTGGCGGAAGCCTGCAGCTGCCGGTTGCTGCGGCGCTCGCCGGGGTGGCTCTGGAAGATCAGCCCGGCGATGCGCGCGATCTCGCGGAAGCGGCGGCGCGCCAGCTCGGTCGCGTTCAGGCTGGCCAGCACCTCGTGCAGCAGCGTCTCCAGCGGCGGCACGCTGAGCAGGCCCGGCAGCCGCTCGGCCCAGTCGATGGGCTTGGCGCTGAGCAGTTCGATGCCGTAATCGTTCAGCGCGATCGAGAAGGTGCCGGTTTCCGGCTGCGCCGCGCGCCAGGCGATCAGGCCGGCCAAGCCCAGGTGCACCTGCCGGCCGGCGAAGGGGTAGAGGAAGAGGTGCCAGCCCTCGCGCGACTTCAACGTCTCCGCCACCAGTACGTCGGGCGCGGGCACGCCGGACCAGCGCCGCTGGATGTCGATCAGCGGGCGCACGCAGGCCATCTCGGGCGAATCGAAGCGGCCCGCGTCGGCCTCGGCCAGCTCGCGCAGCACCGCGTCGGCCAGCGTGCTGGACAAGGGCATGCGGCCGCCGTTCCAGCGCGGCAGCGCGGCCCGTCCGGCGGTGGCGCGCCGCACCAGCGCCGTCATCTGCTCCACCCGCACCAGCTCCAGCAGGCGGCCGCTGAACATGAAGGCATCGCCCGGGCGCAGCCGCGCGATGAAGCTTTCCTCGACGCTGCCCAGCTTGCCGCCGCCCAGGTACTGCACGCTGATCGACGCGTCGCTGACGATGGTCCCGATGTTGACGCGGTGGCGTCGCGCCAGCCGCGCGTCCGGCACGCGCCAGACGCCGTGCTCGTCGGGCACGACGCGGTGGTAGTCCGGGTAGGCGGTCAGCGAGGCCCCGCCCTGGCGCACGAAGTCCAGCGCCCAGCGCCAGTTCGCGTCGTCGAGTGCCTCGTAGGCGACGGTGCCGCGGACCTCGGCCAGCAGCGCATCCGGTTCGAAGCCGCCGCCCAGCGCCACCGTGACCAGGTGCTGCACCAGCACGTCCAGCGGCTCGCGCGGACTGTGCCGGGCCTCGATGCGACCGGCGCGCACCGCCGCGCGCGCGGCAGCGGCCTCGACCAGCTCGAGGCTGTGCGTGGGCACCAGCGTGATCCGCGACGGCCGGCCCGGCGCGTGGCCGGAGCGCCCCGCGCGCTGCACCAGCCGGGCCACGCCCTTGGCCGAACCGATCTGCAGCACGCGGTCGACCGGCAGGAAGTCCACGCCCAGGTCCAGGCTGGAGGTGCACACCGCGGCCTTGACGCGGCCCTCCTTGAGGCCGAGCTCCACCCACTCGCGCACCTCGCGGTCCAGCGAGCCGTGGTGCAACGCCAGCACGCCGGCCCAGTCGGGGCGCGCCTCCAGCAGCGCGCGGTACCAGCGCTCGGCCTGCGAGCGCATGTTGGTGAAGACCAGGCAGCTGGCGCTGGCCTCGATCGCCTCGACCACCTGCGGCAGCATGCGCAGCCCCATGTGGCCCGCCCAGGCGAAGCGCTCGGCGGTGGCAGGCAGCAGCGTGTCGATGACCAGGGTCTTGTCGGTCTCGCCGTGGACCAGCACGGCATCCGCGGCGGCGTCCACGGCGCCCGTGCCGAGCAGCGTCCGCAGCGCCTCGTCGAGGTTGCCCAGCGTCGCGGACAGGCCCCAGGTCATCAGGGCCGCGTCGCGCCCGGCGCCGCGCTCTGCCCCACGGTCGGCCCCACGCTCAGACCTGAAGCGGCGCAGGCGCGCCAGCGCCAGCTGCGTCTGCACGCCGCGCTTGTTGCCCATCAGCTCATGCCATTCGTCGACCACCGCCAGCCGCACCTGGCCGAGCTGCTCCCGCGCGTCGGCCCGCGACAGCAGCAGCGACAGGCTCTCCGGCGTCGTCACCAGCACGGTGGGCAGGCGCCGGTCCTGCGCGGCACGCTGCGCGGAGCTGGTGTCGCCGCTGCGCAGCCCGATCGTCCAGCCTGGGCAGAACGCCGCCATCGGGCGCGTCAGCGCTCGCAGCGTGTCGGCGGCGAGGGCGCGCATGGGCGTGATCCACAGCACCGTCAGCGGCGGCGCGACGGCCTTGCCGCCGTGCTGGCGCGCCTCGCCGCCGATGGCCTCGCGCAGCGTGGCCAGCGCGCCCAGCCAGATCGCCAGTGTCTTGCCGCTGCCGGTGCTCGAATGCAGCAGCCCGCTGCGGCCTCGCGCGATCTCGGCCCAGACCTGGCGCTGGAACGGGAACGACCGCCAGCCTTGCGCGGCGAGCCAGGCATCGATCGACATGCCCTCGCTGACGACGCCGGCGTCGCTCGCGGTGTCCGCGTTGCTCACGGTGGCCACGTCGCTCGCGACCTTCGCGTTTCGTCTGGCCTTCGTGTTGCTCACGGCTTCCGCGTCGCCGCCTGCTTTCATCGCGCTCACGGTGCGGCCTCGTCGGCGTCCTCGAGCAAGCCCTGCTCCGGCGCTGCGCCCGTTGCCGGCGGCGTCCGCGGCGCCGCGCGGACGAGGGCCGCGTCGCCGCCGCCGGCGGGCAGCAGCGCCTGCAGCGTCTGCAAGGTGTCCGCCTCCTCGACCGGCTTGTCCTCGCGCCGGCGCAGCATGCGCGGGAAGCGCACCGCGATGCCGCTCTTGTGCCGGCCGCTGCGGGCGATGCCCTCGAAGCCGAGCTCGAACACCATCGTCGGCGTGACGCTGCGCACCGGGCCGAAGCTCTCGATCGTGGTGCGGCGGATCGCCGCGTCGACCGCCTGGATCTCCGCGTCGGTGAGGCCCGAATACGCCTTCGCGAACGGCACCAGCTGGCGCGCCGGATCCTCCTGCGGGCCGTTCCAGACGGCGAAGGTGTAGTCGGTGTAGAGGCTCGCGCGCCGGCCATGGCCGCGCTGCGCATAGATCAGCACCGCATCCACCGACAGCGGATCGATCTTCCACTTCCACCAGACGCCGACGTCCTTGGTGCGGCCGACGCCGTAGCGCGCGTCGCGCCGCTTGAGCATCATCCCTTCGACGCCCAGCGCCCTCGCCTGCTCGCGCTCGCGCGCCAGCGCCGCCCAGTCCGCGCCGCTCACGAGCGGACTGAGCTCGAGCCCCGGCAGCGGATGCTCGGCCACCAGCCGCTCCAGCCGCGCGCGGCGCTCATGCTGCGGCAGCTCGCGCAGGTCCTGGCCGTCCTGCTCGAGCAGGTCGTACACGCACAGCGCCACCGGCAGCTCGCGCAGCAGCTTCGCGCCCAGCGTCTTGCGGCCGATGCGCCGCTGCAGCTCCGCGAAGGGCATGGCGCGGCCGTCGCGCCAGACGAGGATCTCGCCGTCGAGCACCAGGCCGTCCGGCAGCGCCGCACCCATCGCGGCGAGCTCGGGGAAGCGCTCGGTGACCAGCTCCTCGCCGCGCGACCAGATCGCGACCTCGCCGCCGCGCCGCACCAGCTGCGCGCGGATGCCGTCCCACTTCCACTCGACCAGCCAGTCCGCGGCCGGCCCGATCGCCGCATCGAACTGCTCGACCGGCAGGGCCAGCGGATGCGCGAGGAAGAACGGATACGGCTGCAGGCCGCGCGCGCCGCCCTCGCCGGCCGTGGCCTGCGCCGGCGCGACCAGCGCGGCATGGTCCGCCGCGGTCGGCCGCGCGCCGACATGCGTGTAGCCCATCAGCCGCTGCGCGACCAGCTTGGCATCCACGCCGCCGACCGCCGCCAGCGCCTGCGTCACCTGCAGCTTCGACACGCCGACGCGGAAGGCGCCGGTGATCAGCTTGAAGTAGACGAAGCGCTGCTCGACCGCCAGCGAGGCCCACTGGCTCTGCAGCGCCAGCGCGAGCGCCTCGGGCGGCTGGCCGCGCAGCGGCAGCAGATGCTCGGTCATCCACACGGACAGCGGGCGCTCGACGATGTCCGTCGGCTCGGGCAGCAGCAGCGCGATCGTCTCGGCCAGATCGCCGACGGCCTCGTAGCTCTCGTCGAACAGCCACTCCGGCAGGCCGGCCGCCAGCCGCGCCTGCTCGCGCAGCAAGCGGGTCGGCACCAGCTGCCGCGGCTTGCCACCGGCCAGGAAGTACACCGCCCAGGCTGCATCCGCCGGCGGCGCCTCGCGCAGGTAGGCCTGCAGCGCGGCCTGCTTGGCCAGGCTGGACGTCGAGGCATCCAGCTCGCGGTACAGCGCGGCGAAGGCCTTCATGACGGCGGGGCTCCGTCGGCGGGTTCGGCTGGCTCGGCGGTGTCGGCGGTGTCGGCGGTGTCGGCGACGGCATCGTCCTCCCGGCCGTATTCGGTCGCGAAGGCCTGCGCCTGCAGGCCCTGCTCGTTGAGCCATCGCACCAGCACCGGCACGCTGCCGTGGGTGACGAAGACGCGCTCGGCGCCGGTGCCGCGGATGGCCGCCATCAGGCCCGGCCAGTCGGCATGGTCGGAGACGACGAAGCCGCGGTCCACGCCGCGCCGCCGGCGTGTGCCGCGCAGCTGCATCCAGCCGCTGGCGAAGGCGTCCGCCGGATCCGCGCCGAAGCGCTTCATCCACGGCGAGCGCGCGGCCGACGGCGGCGCGATCACCAGCGCGCGCGACAGCGCCGCCTTGTCGAGCGCCGGGTCGGCCGCATGGAAGGTCGGCGGCAGGGGCACGCCGGCGGCGCGGTAGACGGCATTCAGCGGCTCGACCGCGCCATGGCTGACGATCGGCCCGATCGAGGCATCCACGCCATGCAGCAGCCGCTGCGCCTTGCCCAGCGCATAGGCGTAGAGCACCGACGCGCGTCCCGCCGCGGCATTGCGCCGCCACCAGGCGTCGATCTCGGCGAACAGCGCCGCCTGCGACGGCCAGCGGTAGATGGGCAGGCCGAAGGTGGACTCGGTGATGAAGGTGTCGCAGCGCACCGGCTCGAACGGCGCGCAGGTGCCATCCGCCTCCAGCTTGTAGTCGCCCGAGGCGACCCAGACCCGGCCGCCATGTTCCAGCCGCAGCTGCGCCGAGCCCAGCACATGGCCGGCCGGATGCAGCGACAGCCGCACGCCGTGGTGCACCACGGCCTCGCCGTAGGCCAGGGTCTGCAGGGTGATGTCCTCGCCGAGCCGGCGCCGCAGGATGGCGGCGCTGTCGTGGTGGGCCAGGTAATGGGCATGGCCCCAGCGCGCGTGGTCGCTGTGGCCGTGGGTGATCACGGCGCGGTCCACCGGCCGCCACGGGTCGATGTAGAAGTCCCCGGGCGGGCAGTAGAGCCCCTCGGGGCGGGCGACCACCAGGTCGCCCCGCCCCGACCCGTCGCCGGTCGCTTCGATGCTGGATGGCAGGCCCATGTCGGCCGATGCTAGCCAGGACCGGCGCCGGCCGCTGTAGGACGAGCCCGCGTCCGGCCCGACGGCCATCCCCCGCCCGCCATCCGCGCGCGGCGCCGCGTCCTGCGCCGTACGTCGGTGAAAGCCCGGCCTTCCCGCGCCAGTTCAGGGCTTGCGCCCCGCGCCGCCTCCCCTACACTGCCCCGGCGTTCATCCATCACGGCCCGGCGGCCTCCGACCGGGCCTTCCAGGGAGGGAAAGGGATGGGTCGTGTGTCCGACTGGCTGCTGGGACATCGCCGGACCGCGTGGCTGCTGGCGGCCGTCGTGGCGCTCGCGCTCGGCATCGCCGCGAGCGAGACGCACCGGCGCTCTCTCGAGCACGACTTCCGGCACGCCCTGGCCAATGCCGCCCAGCGCGAGGCGCTCGCCCTGCAGGGCCTGACCCTGACCGGCAAGGGCATGGGCGCGGTCGTGCTGGCCGGCCAGCTCAATCCCGACCTCAAGAACGCCGCCGCGCTCACCGACACCGACGCCGCCCGCCGCACCCGCCCGGCCTTCGAGACGCTGGAGGTCATCGGCACCAGCGTCGGCGCGCAGCTGGCCTACGTCGTCAACACGCACGGCCGCATCATCGCGGCCTGGGACGACGAGGGCGTGTCCCCGATCGGCCTGGACGTGGCCTTCCGCCAGTACTACCGCCAGGCGATGCGCGGCCAGCCCAACGTCTTCGCCGGCATCAGCATCACCACCGGCCAGCGCGCCTTCTGGCTGGCCGCGCCGGTCTATCGCCAGCCCGGCCAGAGCGGCGAGATCATCGGCGTGATCGCCGCCCGCCAGTACGCCGACACGCTCGACCGCTTCCTCGACACCCGCAGCTATGCCGGCGCGCTGCTGGTCTCGCCGCAGGGCGTGGTGCTCGCCGCCAGCCGGCCGGAATGGCGCATGAGCCTGGACGGCGCCGCCACGGCGGAGCGCTCGAAGACGCTGACCGCCAGCGGCCAGTACGGCAAGCTCTTCGAGGATCCGGCGCGCGCGCACAGCCTGCCCTTCGAGCCGCGCGCGCCGACGGTGTCGGTCGGCGGCGCCCGCCACGCCACCGCCCAGGCCGAGGTCGCCTGGAACGACCCCGCCGGCCCCTGGCGGCTGGTGCTCCTGGGCGACCTCGACGCGCTGGAGCCGACCGCCACGCGGGTCGGCATCGCGGCGCTGGTGGCGCTGCTGGCCTTCGGGCTGCTGGCGGCCTCGCTGCGCAGCCTGGCCCACGGCGCGGCGCGCGACCGCAAGGACCTCGAGCTGCAGGCGCACCACCGCCAGCTCGAGGCCCTGCTGGAGGACCGCGAACGCGCCCAGGACGCGCTGCGCCAGGCCAAGGAGGATGCCGAGGAGGCCACCCGGGCCAAGTCGGACTTCCTGGCCAACATGAGCCACGAGATCCGCACGCCGATGAACGCGATCATCGGCATGTCCCACCTGGCGCTGCAGACCGGGCTGGACGCGCGCCAGCGCAACTACATCGAGAAGGTGCACCGCTCGGCCGAGAACCTGCTGGGCGTCATCGACGACATCCTGGACTTCAGCCGCATCGAGGCCGGCAAGCTCAGCCTCGAGGAGGTGCCCTTCCGCATGGAGGACGTGCTGGACCACCTGGTCAACCTGATCGGTTTCCGCGTCGAGGACAAGGGGCTGGAGCTGCTGCTGAACGTGCCGCCGGACCTGCCGACCGCGCTGATCGGCGATCCGCTGCGGCTGGGCCAGGTGCTGGTCAACCTGGGCAACAACGCCGCCAAGTTCACCGACCGCGGCGAGATCATCGTCGGCATCGAGTCCGTCGCGCTCGGCGCGCGTGAGGCGGCGGCGCTGGACGCCCTCGCCACGCCGGAGGTCGAGCTGCACTTCCGCGTCCGCGACACCGGCATCGGCATGACGCCCGAGCAGCAGGCGCGGCTGTTCCAGAGCTTCAGCCAGGCCGACAGCTCCACCACCCGCCGCTACGGCGGCAGCGGCCTGGGGCTGGCGATCTGCAAGCAGCTCGTCGAGATGATGGGCGGCCGCATCTGGGTCGAGTCCGCGCCGGGCCAGGGTTCGACCTTCCACTTCACCGCGCGCTTCGCACTCCAGCCCGAGGGCTCGGACCTGCCGGCGCGGCGCGCGCTGATGGCGCACGAACTGGCGCGGCTGCGCACCCTGGTGGTCGACGACAACCGCGCCGCGCGCGAGATCCTCTCCACGCTGGGCGCGAGCTTCGGGCTGGACGTCACCACCGCCGCCGACGGCGCGGAGGCGGTGCGCGACGCGGAGCAGGCCCAGGCCGAGGGCCAGCCCTTCGCGCTGGTGCTGATGGACTGGCAGATGCCGGTGGTGGACGGCCTGGAGGCGACGCGCCAGCTCGGCGACGGCCGGCTGCAGGCGCCGCCGGCGGTGGTGCTGGTGACCTCCTTCGGCCGCGACGACTCGCTGACCGCGGCGCTGGCCGGGGCCGGCACGCAGCGCCGGCCGGTGCTGCTGACCAAGCCGGTCACCGCCTCGTCGATGCTCAGCGCGATCGGCGAGGCCCTGGGCCATGCCGACCTGCCCGCGCCCGCGGCGCAGCGCCGCCGCGACACCGCCCGCGAGGCGATGCGCCGGCTCGCCGGCGCGCGCGTGCTGGTGGCCGAGGACAACGAGCTCAACCAGGAACTGGCGGCCGCGCTGCTCGAGGACGCGGGGCTGCATGTCACGCTGGCCGCCAACGGACGCGTCGCGCTGGACCTGCTGGCCGCGACGCCCGACGGCTTCGACGGCGTGCTGATGGACTGCCAGATGCCCGTGCTGGACGGCTACGCCGCCACGCGTGCGCTGCGGGCCGATCCGCGCTGGCGCACGCTGCCGGTCATCGCGATGACGGCCAACGCGATGAGCGGCGACCGCGAGAAGGTGCTGGCCGCCGGCATGAACGACCACATCCCCAAGCCGCTCAATGTCGACCTGCTGTTCGAGGTGCTGGCACGCTGGGTCCGCCCGGCCATGCCGGCCTCGGAGCTGCCGATGGACACCCGCTCCGGCGCGGGCCGGCGCATCGACACGCGGCGGGCGCTCAGCCAGACGCTGGGGACTGCCGAGGAAGGCCCGGGCGGCCAGGCCGCGCCGGACGGCTCACGGGACCCTCGCGGCAACGATCGTCCGGCGGGCCGCGATGCGGACGCCCCATCCGCCCCCGCGTCCGCGGCCTCCTCGTCCACCGCCTCAACCTCCGCCGCAGCCACCGCCGCTTCGCCCAACGCCGCTGCCGCCACGGTCGCCGGGCGAGCCGACGGCCTGCCGCAGATCGCCGGACTCGACGTGCAGGCGGGACTGGCGACCGCCGGCGGCCACCTCACGCTCTACCGCAAGCTGCTGCGCACCTTCCACGACTCGCAGAGCGACTTCGCCGCGCGCTTCGCCGAGGCGGCCAGTGCCGGCGACCACACGACGATGACGCGACTGGCGCATTCCCTGCGCGGCGCCGCGGGCACGCTGGGCGCGCGGCCCCTGGCGGCGGCGGCCGGGGCGCTCGAGCAGGCCTGCGCGCAGCGCCAGCCCGCGGCCGAACGCGACCCGCTGCTCATCCGCGCGCAATCGCTGCTGGCCGCGCTGCTGGTCTCGCTGGGTCGCCACCTGGCGCGCGAGGCGATGCTGCAGGCCGCCCCACCGGTTGCCCCCTCGGCCACGGCGCCGGCGGTGCTCGACGCGGCGGCGCTGGCCGGGCTCGACGCCCTGCTGGCGCGGCTCGAGGCCCTGCTGGAGGACAGCGATTCCGGCGCCGCCGACGCGGGGCAGGAACTCGGCGCCCTGCTGGACCGCCTGCCGCTGCCGACCGCGCGGCTGCGGACGCTGCGCCGCGCGGCCGACGCCGCGCAACGCTTCGACTTCGACGGCGCGCTCGTGCTGGTCCGCGCCGATGCCACCGGCCGCCGCGGTCCCGCGAGCCAGGCCGACACCGATCCCACGTCGTCCGGGAGCCCCGCATGACCTCGCACTCCGCGCCGCCCTCCGACCCGACCGACGGCGCCACCGTGCTGGTCGTCGACGACACGCCCGACAACCTCGCGCTGATGAGCGAGCTGCTGCGCGACCGCTACCGCGTCAAGATCGCCAACAACGGCGAGAAGGCGCTGCGCATCGCCGGCGCCGAACCGCGGCCCGACCTGATCCTGCTCGACGTGATGATGCCGGGCATGGACGGCCACGAAGTCTGCGAGCGGCTCAAGGCCGACCCGGCCACACGCGACGTGCCGGTCATCTTCCTCACCGCCCGCTCCGACGTGGCCGACGAAACGCGCGGACTGGCGCTGGGCGCGGTCGACTACATCACCAAGCCGATCAGCCCGCCCATCGTGATGGCGCGCGTGCGCACGCACCTGCGGCTCAAGGCCAGCGCGGACTTCCTGCGCGACAAGGCGGCCTACCTGGAGGCCGAGGTCGCGCGCCGCACCGAGGAGCTGGCGGCGATCCAGGACGTGACCATCCTGGCGATGGCCTCGCTGGCCGAGACGCGGGACAGCGACACCGGCAACCACATCCGGCGCACCCAGCATTACGTCAAGGCGCTGGCGCAGGCGCTGCGCGGACATCCACGCTGGCAGGCGCTGCTCACGCCGGAGTACATCGCCACGCTGTTCAAGTCGGCGCCGCTGCACGACATCGGCAAGGTGGGCATCCCCGACCGCATCCTGCTCAAGCCGGGACGCTTCACACCGGACGAATTCGAGATCATGAAGTCCCACCCCGCGCTGGGCCGCGACGCGATCGCGCAGGCCGAGGCCCAGCTCGGCACCCCGGTCGCCTTCCTGTCCACGGCCAAGGACATCGCCTACGGCCACCAGGAGAAATGGGACGGCTCCGGTTATCCGGAGGGCCTGCGCGGCGAGGCCATCCCGCTGTCGGCGCGGCTGATGGCGCTGGCCGACGTCTACGACGCGCTGATCAGCCGCCGCGTCTACAAGGACGCGATGCCGCATGGCGACGCGGCAGCGATCATCGTCGAGGGCCGCGGCAGCCATTTCGATCCGGAGGTCGTCGACGCCTTCCTGCGCATCCAGGACGAGTTCCAGGACATCGCGCGCCGTTTCGCCGACGACGACGAGACGCTGCGCCGCAAGCGGGACTGGATCGAATCGACGATGGCCGCCCCCGAATGACCCGACATCTCTCACCTCAGTCCGCCCACCGCAGACCCCCCACCGCAGTCCGCCATCGCATTGCCGTCGAAGGATCTCGGTGATCGGGGACGGTGATGCGTGGGGTACCGGCGCTTGCCGCCGGTGCCCCATGCATCGGCGGCCAACGCCCGGGCCTCCGCAGGACGGGAGCGTCCCGCAAACGCGCCAGCGCTCCATAATCCCGCGCCATGCGCCGCACGACCCTCCTCCTGCTTGCCACCTTCTTCCTCGCCACCGGGGCCTTCGCCCAACAACCGCGCCCGGTGACGCCGCGCGGCCCGCTCGACGCCCAGGAGCAGAACAACATCGCGGTGTTCCGCAAGGTGTCGCCGTCGGTGGTGCACATCACGACGCTGGCGCAGCAGCGCGACTTCTTCTCGCGCAACGTGACCGAGGTACCCAGCGGCACCGGCTCGGGCTTCCTGTGGGATGAGCGCGGTCACATCGTCACCAACTTCCATGTGATCCGCGGCGCCTCGGCGGCGAAGGTCACGCTGTCGGACCAGACGGCGTATGACGCGACGCTGGTCGGTGTCGATCCCGACCGCGACTTGGCCGTGCTGCGCATCGCCGCGCCGCGGGAGAAGCTGCAGCCGGTGCCGATGGGCAGCAGCCGCGAGCTGCAGGTGGGTCAGACGGTGTACGCGATCGGCAACCCGTTCGGCCTGGACCAGACGCTCACCCGCGGCATCGTCTCGGCGCTGAACCGCGAGATCGAGTCGATGACGCAGCGCACGATCCGCGGCGCGATCCAGACCGATGCGGCGATCAACCCGGGCAACTCGGGCGGGCCGCTGCTCGATTCGGCGGGCCGGTTGATCGGCGTGAACACGTCGATCTTCAGCCCGAGCGGCGGCAGCAACGGCATCGGCTTCGCGATTCCCGCCGACGAGGTGAACCGCGTCGTCCCGCAGCTGATCCAGCATGGCCGCGTGATCCGCCCGGCGCTCGGGCTGACCGCCGGCACCGAGCAATTGCGCCAGGTGCTGCGCCTGCCCAAGGGCGTGGTGCTGATCGGCCTGCAGGCCGGTGGTGGCGCGCAGCGGGCGGGCCTGCAGCCCTTCATGCGGGGACGCGATGGGCGCATCGTCGGTGGCGACGTCATCACCGCGGTGAACGGCAAGCCGGTGGCCGATCTCGACGAGCTGCTCAGCGAGCTCGAGGAGCGCCGCGTGGGCGACAAGGTCACGCTGACGGTGTGGAACGGCGGCAAGACGCGGCAGGTGCAGGCGCAGCTCGGCAGCGATTGACGAGCCACCGCCCCTACCGCATCCGGCGATAACCCTGCCGCCGCCCCGGTCCGGGACCCACGCCTAGACTCCGCGGCCATGCATCCCCGTCTCTCGATCCTCGACCTCGCCCCCATCGTCGAGGGCGGCACCGCCGCCCAGGCGCTCCACGACAGCATCGCGCTCGCGCAGCACGCGGAGCGGCTCGGCTACACCCGCTACTGGGTCGCCGAACACCACAACATGGACGGCGTCGCATCTTCGGCCACCGCGGTGCTGATCGGCCAGATCGCGGCGGCGACCTCGACGATCCGGGTCGGCTCGGGCGGGATCATGCTGCCCAACCACGCACCGCTGACCATCGCGGAGCAGTTCGGCACGCTGGCGACGCTGTTCCCCGGCCGCATCGACCTGGGGCTGGGCCGCGCGCCCGGCACCGATGGTCCGACGATGCGCGCGCTGCGCCGTCACCTGTCGACGGCCCACGAAGACCGCTTCCCCGAGGACGTGCTGGAACTGACCGCCTACCTCGCGCCCGAGCAGGAGGGCCAGGTCGTGCGTGCGATCCCGGGCCAGGGCACCGAGGTGCCGATCTGGCTGCTGGGGTCGAGCCTTTATGGCGCGCAGCTCGCGGCCTACCTGGGCCTGCCGTTCGCGTTCGCGTCGCACTTCGCGCCGGCGATGCTCATGCAGGCGCTCGAGATGTACCGGGCTCAGTACCGGCCCAGCGCCCGGCATCCCCAGCCCTACGCAGCGGTCGGACTGAACGTCATCGTGGCCGATACCGATGCCCAGGCGCAGCGCCTGTTCACCTCGCTGCAGCAGCGCTTCCTCGGCATGCAGCGCGGGCAGCGCGGGCCACTGCCGCGGCCAGTCGACCAGATGGCCGACCTGTGGACCGCGGGCGAGCAACTGGCGGTGGAACGCATGCTGTCGGAATCCATCGTCGGGTCGCCGCGGACAGTGCGTGAAGGACTCGCGGCGACGCTCGAACGCACCGGGGCGGACGAGTTCATCGTCGCTTGCGCAGTCCACGATGCGGCGGCGCGCAGGCGGTCGTATGAGCTGCTGGCGGGGGTGGTGGCGGGGTGAGAGGGCGCTCTCCGCCTGCCCTCTCTCTGGGTCCGCATGGGGGAAAGATTTTCCCGGCTCCGCCGCGAAAACCCTTCCCCCATACACCGACACATCAGCCTACTTCCACGGTTTGGCGGTAGGGGCGTGCGGGAGAGCCCGGAAGGCGTGACGCGCAGGTCGGAGCAGCCAATGAAAAAGGGCCACGCGTGAGCGTGGCCCTTTGTCTTGCGCGTCGATTGATGCGTCGTTTGGCGCGTGGGGGTCAAGGGGGCGTGGTCAGCCCACCCACTTGCGCGCGTTGCGGAACATCCGCATCCAGGGGCTGAACTCGCCAGCGTCGCCGCCGGTCCAGCTCATCTGGATGTTGCGGAAGACACGCTCCGGATGCGGCATCAGCGCGGTGAAGCGGCCGTCCGCCGTGGTGACCGCGGTCAGGCCTTGCGGACTGCCGTTCGGGTTGAGCGGGTATTGCTCGGTCGGCTGGCCATCGCCATCGACATAACGCATCGCGCGCAGCACCTGGTCGGGATTGCCGCGCTGGGAGAAGTCCGCGAAACCTTCGCCGTGCGCGACCGCGATCGGCAGGCGGCTGCCGGCCATGCCGGTGAAGAAGATGCTCGGCGAGTCGACGATCTCGACCTGCGCCAGGCGGGCCTCGAACTGCTCGCTGCGGTTGCGGACGAACTTGGGCCAGTGCTCGGCGCCCGGGATCATCGGCGACAGCGCCGCCAGCATCTGGCAGCCATTGCAGACGCCCAGCGCGAAGCTGTCCGGACGGGCGAAGAAGGCCTCGAACGCGGCCTTCAGCACCGGGTTGAAGAGGATGGAGCGCGCCCAGCCCTCGCCGGCGCCCAGCGTGTCGCCGTAGCTGAAACCACCGCAGGCGACAAAGCCCTTGAAGTCCTTCAGGTCGACCGCGCCGGCCTGCAGGTCGCTCATGTGCACGTCATAGGCGTCGAAGCCGGCCTGCGCCATGGCATAGGCCATCTCGACATGCGAGTTGACGCCCTGCTCACGCAGGATCGCGACCTTGGGGCGCACGCCGCTGGCGATGAAGGGGGCGGCGACGTCCTCCTTGACGTCGAAGGTCGGCAGCCAGTGCAGGCCCTTGCCGGGCGTGCCGGCCAGCGCATGCTCCTGGTCCGCGCAGGCAGGGTTGTCGCGATCGCGGGCAATGCGCCAGGACACCTGGTCCCACTCCTGCTGCAGCTCGTTGAGCGGCGCGGCGAAGACCTTCTTGGCGTCGCGCCAGACCTCGGCCTGCTTCGTGTCGTTGGTCTTGCCGACAACGTGCGAGATCCTCGACAGGCCGTGCGCGCGCAGCGTCTGCAGCACCGCGTCGCGGTCGGCGGTGGGGACCTGCAGCAGGACGCCCAGTTCCTCGTTGAACAGGGCCTTGAGCGTCAGTTCCTCGCGGCGCGCGCTGACCTGCGAGGCCCAGTTCTTGGAGTCGCCCATCTCGGCGCGGCTGTCGCTGATGCCGTCGCCCTCGGTGACCAGCATGTCGACATTGAGGCTGACGCCGCGCTGGCCGGCAAAGCCCATCTCCAGCGCCGCGGCGAAGAGGCCGCCGTCGCTGCGGTCGTGGTAGGCCAGCAGGCGGCCCTGGCCGCGCAGGTCGTTGACCGCGGCCACCAGCGCCTTGAGCAGCGCCGGATCGTCGAGGTCGGGCACCTCGGGACCGAACTGGTTCAGGGTCTGCGCCAGGATCGAGCCGCCCATGCGCATGCGGCCCTGGCCGAGGTCGACCAGCACCAGCGTAGTGTCGCCGTCCCGCAGTTGCGGCGTGAGCGTGCCCCGCACGTCGGCCAGCGAGGCGAAGGCCGTGACGATGAGCGAGACCGGCGCGGTGACCTGTTTGGTGACGCCGTCCTCGGACCAGCGGGTGCGCATCGACAAGGAGTCCTTGCCCACCGGGATGGAGATGCCCAGCGCCGGGCACAGGTCCATGCCGACGGCCTTGACGGTGTCGTAGAGCGCGGCGTCCTCGCCGGGCTCGCCGCAGGCCGCCATCCAGTTGGCCGAGAGCTTCACCCGCGGCAGCTCGATCGGCGCGGCCAGCAGGTTGAGGATGGCCTCGGCGACCGCGACACGGCCAGACGCGGGCGCATCGACGGCGGCCAGCGGGGTGCGCTCGCCCATGCTCATCGCCTCGCCGCTGAAGCCCTTGAAGTCGGAGAGCGTGACCGCGCAGTCCGCCACCGGCACCTGCCAGGGGCCGACCATCTGGTCGCGGTGGTTCAGGCCGCCGACGGTGCGGTCGCCGATGGTGACCAGGAAGCGCTTGCTGGCCACCGTCGGGTGGCGCAGCACGGTGCGCGCGGCCGTGGCCAGGTCGACGCCGTCAAGCGAGAGCGCGCCGCCCGAGCGCGCCACGCGCGTCACGTCGCGGTGCATCTTGGGCGGCTTGCCCAGCAGGACATCCATCGGCATGTCGATGGCGCGCTCGCCTTGCGGGCCATCCTCCAGCACCAGCTCGCGCTGCTCGGTGGTGACGCCGACGACGGCGAAGGGGCAGCGTTCGCGCTCGCACATGGCGGTGAAGAGCGGCAGGCTTTCCGGCGCGATCACCAGGACGTAGCGCTCCTGGCTCTCGTTGCACCAGATCTCCTTGGGCGCCAGGCCGCTTTCCTCGAGCGGGACCTTGCGCAGGTCGAAGATGGCGCCGCGGCCGGCATCGTTGACCAGTTCCGGGAAGGCGTTGGAGATGCCGCCCGCGCCGACGTCATGGACCGCCAGGATGGGATTGCGCTCGGCCAGGCCCCAGCAATGGTTGAGCACTTCCTGCGCGCGGCGCTGGATCTCGGGGTTGCCGCGCTGGACCGAGTCGAAGTCCAGGTCGGCGGTGTTGGTGCCCGCGGCCATCGAGCTGGCCGCGCTGCCGCCCATGCCGATGCGCATGCCGGGACCGCCGAGCTGGATCAGCAGCGAGCCGGCGGGGAACTGGATCTTCTTGGTGAGGTCGGCGCGAATCGCGCCCAGGCCGCCGGCGATCATGATCGGCTTGTGGTACCCGCGGCGGATGCCGTCGACGTCCTGCTCGAAGACGCGGAAGTAGCCGCCCAGCGCGGGCCGGCCGAACTCGTTGTTGAAGGCGGCGCCGCCCAGCGGCCCCTCGGTCATGATCTGCAGCGCGCTGGCGATGTGCGCGGGCTTGCCGACCGGATCCTTCTCCCACGGCTCGCTCAGGCCCGGCAGGTGCAGGTTGGACACCGAGAAGCCGGTCAGGCCGGCCTTGGGCTTGGCGCCGCGACCGGTGGCGCCCTCGTCGCGGATCTCGCCGCCGGCGCCGGTGGAGGCGCCCGGATGCGGGGAGATGGCCGTCGGGTGGTTGTGGGTCTCGACCTTCATCAGCACGTGCGCGGTCTCGGCACGGGCCTCGTACTTCGGCGCGCGGCGATCGCCGGCCGCCATCCAGCGCTCGATGGCGTGGCCTTCCATCACCGCGGCGTTGTCGGCGTAGGCGATGACGGTGTGCTGCGGCGACACCTTCTCGGTGTTGCGGATCATGCCGAAGAGCGAGAGCGGCTGCGCTTCACCGTCGATGGTGAACTGGGCGTTGAAGATCTTGTGGCGGCAATGCTCGCTGTTGGCCTGCGCGAACATCATCAGCTCGACGTCGCTGGGGTCGCGGCCCAGCTTCTGGAAGGCGGCGACGAGGTAGTCGATCTCGTCGTCGGACAGCGCCAGGCCCCAGGCGCCGTTGGCTTCCTCCAGCGCCGCGCGGCCGCGGGCCTGCACCGGCACGTGCGCGAGCGGCTGGGCCTGCTTGTCGTCGAAGAGGTGGGCGGCGTCCTCGCGCGACAGCAGCACGCTTTCGGTCATGCGGTCATGCAGCAGGTCGGCGCAGGCCAGCAGTTCCTCCTGCGTCAGCGGCTTGGCGCCGCCGGTCAGCCCGGCCAGCAGCCCGGACTTGAGCGTCAGGCGGAACTCGGTGACGCGCTCCACCCGGTGCAGGGCCAGGCCGCAGTTGTGGGCGATGTCGGTGGCCTTGGACGCCCAGGGGCTCAGCGTGCCCAGGCGCGGGGCGACGACGATCAGCGCGCCCTCGGTGGCGCCGTCGTAGCGGTCGCCGTAGTCCAGCAGCGAAGCGAGCTTGTCGCGGCCTTGCGCGTCCAGCGCCGCGTCGGTCCAGACCCAGTGGACATGACGGGCATGCACCGCGGTGATGCGGTCGCTGACGGCCTGCAGACGCGCCAGCAGCGCCGCGGCCCGGAAGGACGAGAGGGCATTGCCCCCCTCGAAGTGAATCAGATGCTTGGAGGAGGTGGTGCTGGCCATGGGATCCCAGGGGGTTGCGCCGCGCGCGCCGCGGCGGTGAAGCCCGGCATTCTAGCCAGCGCCGCCGGACGACCCGGGTTTACCCCGGCCGGCGCGCCCCTTCGGAGGCCCTCCCGGACCGACCGTGGGGCGCCCTCCCCGTCCCCCTTCAGCGGCACTCGCTGAGGCGGTCCAGCGCGATGTGCAGCTGGTGCTCGGTCAGCTTGCCCCGCGAAGGCTGCACCCAGGCCCCCGGCGCGCCGGTGGTCAACGCCTTGATCGCCACCACCTTGACCGGCTCGGGCTGCAACGGCCGCTCGCGGTCCAGCGACCACCAGCCATCGGCCACCGTGCAGTTCATGCCGACTTCCACCACCGGGGCGGCCCGGGCGACGACCGGGCCCGCCATGACGCTCATGCCCAGGGCGCCTGATGCCAACAGGCTGACAACAACATTCGATCTCACCGCAACTCCCTGATATCTCGTTCGAGTGAGCGAATGTATCGATGTGACGCGACGTAACCACCCGGGAACTCCGGAATTCGCCCGCACCGATGCCCCTCATTCAGGGGATGCCGGCCGCGCCGGAGGAAAAAGTGACGCCCCCATGCCCCCGGACGGGGGCCGGAAGACTCATCCCCAGGGCGCCGGGGCTCTTCCATGCGGCGGATGGCGGCCGTCATGGCTTGTCGCTACATTGATCGGCTTTCGGACCCGACGGCCGCCTCCCATGAAGCTGGCGTCCCCAGGTCGTTCATCGCCACTGGAGACCACCATGTCCCGCAAGACCCCCATCGAGCACTACCGCAACATCGGCATCTCGGCGCACATCGACGCCGGCAAGACGACGACGACGGAGCGCATCCTGTTCTACACCGGGGTCAATCACAAGATCGGCGAGGTGCACGACGGCGCCGCGACGATGGACTGGATGGAGCAGGAGCAGGAGCGCGGCATCACGATCACCTCGGCCGCGACGACCTGCTTCTGGAAGGGCATGGACCTGTCCTACCCGGAGCATCGCATCAACATCATCGACACCCCGGGCCACGTGGACTTCACCATCGAGGTGGAGCGGTCCATGCGCGTGCTGGACGGCGCGGTGATGGTGTACGACTCGGTGGGCGGCGTGCAGCCGCAGTCCGAGACCGTCTGGCGCCAGGCCAACAAGTACAAGGTGCCGCGGCTGGCCTTCGTGAACAAGATGGACCGCATCGGCGCGGACTTCTACCGCGTGCGCCAGATGATGGTGGACCGGCTCAAGGCCAACCCGGTGCCCATCGTGCTGCCCATCGGCGCCGAGGACCAGTTCAAGGGCGTGATCGACCTGCTCAAGATGAAGGCCATCGTCTGGGACGAGGCCTCGCAGGGCATGAAGTTCGAGTACCAGGAGATCCCGGCCGACCTCAAGGCCAAGGCCGAGGAATGGCGCGAGAAGATGGTCGAGGCCGCCGCCGAGGCGGACGAGGAACTGATGAACAAGTACCTTGAGAGTGGCGAGCTGAGCGAGGACGAGATCAAGCGCGCGATCCGCCAGCGCACCATCGCCGGCGAGATCCAGCCGATGCTGTGCGGCACCGCGTTCAAGAACAAGGGCGTGCAGCGCATGCTGGACGCGGTGATCGATTTCATGCCTTCGCCGATCGACATCCCGCCGGTGCACGGCACCGACGACGACGAGCGGGACACGACCCGCAAGGCCGATGACAACGAGAAGTTCAGCGCCCTGGCCTTCAAGCTGATGACCGATCCGTATGTGGGCCAGCTGACCTTCGTGCGGGTGTACTCCGGCATCCTGAAGTCGGGCGACTCGGTCTACAACCCGACGCGCGGCAAGAAGGAGCGCATCGGCCGGATCCTGCAGATGCATGCGAACCAGCGCGAGGAGATCAAGGAGATCCTGGCCGGGGACATCGCGGCCTGCGTGGGCCTGAAGGACGTGACCACGGGCGAGACGCTGTGCGACCCGGAGGCGATCATCACGCTCGAGAAGATGGTGTTCCCGGAGCCGGTGATCTCGCAGGCCGTCGAGCCCAAGACCAAGGCCGACCAGGAGAAGATGGGCATCGCGCTGGGCCGGCTGGCGGCGGAGGATCCATCCTTCCGCGTGCGCACCGACGAGGAATCGGGGCAGACCATCATCTCGGGGATGGGCGAGCTGCACCTGGAGATCATCGTCGACCGGATGAAGCGCGAGTTCGGCGTCGAGGCCAACGTCGGCAAGCCGCAGGTGGCGTACCGCGAGACGATCCGCAAGTCGGTGAGCGATGTGGAAGGCAAGTTCGTGCGCCAGTCCGGCGGCAAGGGCCAGTACGGGCACGTGGTTTTCACGGTCGAGCCGCAGGAGGCGGGCAAGGGCTTCGAGTTCGTGGACGCCATCAAGGGGGGTGTGGTGCCGCGCGAGTACATCCCCGCGGTGGAGAAGGGCGTGATCGACACGCTGCCCAACGGCGTGCTGGCGGGCTACCCGGTCGTGGACGTGAAGGTGACGCTGACCTTCGGCTCGTACCACGACGTGGACTCGAACGAGAACGCGTTCAAGATGGCCGCGTCGATGGGCTTCAAGGAAGCCTGCCGGCGCGCCAGCCCGGTGATCCTGGAGCCGATGATGGCGGTGGAGGTCGAGACGCCGGAGGACTACGCGGGCACGGTGATGGGCGACCTGTCCAGCCGCCGCGGCATGGTGCAGGGCATGGACGACATGGTCGGCGGCGGCAAGATCATCAAGGCGGAGGTGCCGCTGTCGGAGATGTTCGGCTACTCCACCTCGCTGCGCTCGGCCACGCAGGGCCGCGCGACCTACACGATGGAGTTCAAGCATTACTCCGAGGCGCCGAAGAACGTCGCGGACGCGATCATGACGGCGCGAGCCAAGTGAACGCGCGACGCGCGTTGAAGTAAAGGGACGGGCCGCATTCGCGGCCCGATTTCATTTCTGCGCTTGATTTCGCGTTTGCCACCCAACATGCCAGCCATGGCTTGCAAATTCTCGATTTCCGGCCTGTTTTGCAAGGCATGGCTGACACGCTCAATGAATCTGGTGTTCGCCAACGCTTGCAGAATGAGTCGATGCAACCGAAAGCGAGAGTCATGCTCGAGACCGCAAGCTTCCCCGAAGACGTCGGACTGATCCTGAAGGCACGCCGCGAAGCGCGCGGCATGTCCATATCGGCGCTCGCGCGAGATGCCTTCAGAGTTCGGGAAGTGATCTATCGACTCGAAGCGGGTCAGGAATCCTCCGTGAGCTCGCTCATGTGCGTCACGCGGGCGCTCGGCCTGCGCATCCGCTTTGAGAAGGCGGGGATGCCGACGATGGAAGAGTTGGCGGAACGCTTCGCACGGGATGACGACGACTGACGGTCATGTCGCTTTGGATATCCCACCGCGTTGGCGCGCTGCGCCAGGCACGCCCCTTCATCAAGAGATCGGCCCGAGTGAGCCGCTACGAATCAGCGCGCGATTCCCCATCACCAGCGCACAAGCGGCGGCTCGCACTTCTTCCGCTGATAAATGGGGCAGCGCGATGATCATGTCGGCGATCGTCATGTGCGATCGGACGGTCAAGCAGCCGAGAACCTCGCGGATGCGGAGATCGCGAGGGGCCTCCGCGCCATTGACGGAAAGAAACTGCCGATCAACATCCACGCGCAGCATCGAATTGATCTGAAGCTCCGTCTCATCATCGATCGGGTAACGACGCGGTGCGACGAAATGCTCCAGGTGGAACGGCGTAGACAGGCGCTCGCTCGCGACGAGGTCGCGCTGGAACTCTTCGAACGTCACTCGATTGGCGATGACTTCCGCCACGACTTCGCCGACACCCACCAAGTTGTTGCTTGCCGTATCGTCCAAGCGGGCGGACTTGCGGCAGACG
Source organism: Roseateles sp. 22389 (assembly GCF_052044995.1). NCBI lineage: Bacteria > Pseudomonadati > Pseudomonadota > Betaproteobacteria > Burkholderiales > Sphaerotilaceae > Roseateles > Roseateles sp. 22389. Next base: position 48,373 of record NZ_JBQEOF010000017.1, on the reverse strand, counting down.
AAGTGATCCCGCAAATACCTCTGACAGCACCAGACGGCATAGTCGGCCAGAGTCGGTCCATGGGTTCCGATGGCGACGTGGCAGGTTTCCTCGCCCATCGGCAAGGCCTCGTGCCACCAGCCACGGGGAACGTAGAGGACATCTCCTGCTTCAAGGACGTCGTCGAAAACCGGCATGGTCGGACAGAACTCCTTGAGGTGGCGGCTGGTCTGATGCCGCGTCGGCAAGGGATGCGTCGGCTCGTACAGCTTCCAACGCTTGCGCCCGAACAACTGCACGGCGAAGACATCGTGCGTGTCCCAATGCTTGCCGAAACTGCCATTGCCATCAAACGCCACGTAGCCGTTCGCAATGGTGGGAGCGCCGCAGAGCTCGGACACGCTCATGCATAAGCGCCGAATCGTCGACGACACGAGCTCCAACCGATTCATCACCAGAGTTCCGCCTTCGCCCATGAGGCGATAGAGCGCCTCCTTGTTGATCCGTCGGCGGTTAACACCGAGTTCGGAGTAGGTCTCGACGAATTTCGTCTCGTCCACCGGGCCGTCCTGGAACAGCCGGACACCATGCGCGCCCGGGTCCATGACGTACAGCAACTCGTTGACGTCCTTCCAACCGAACACGACCTCGCGCAATGCTGCGCGCTGGTGGTGGAAGCGGGTTTCGAAGCATCGCGCGAAAAACTCTTCACGAGTCAGGTTCAGATCGATCATGACGGTGTTCTGAGTGAGCGGCGGTCGACTCCTCAGACCGCCATGCTAGGCAACAGCCGCAAGCCAGATGGCGGCTGCAAGCATGGCGGTCGAGACCCGACCACACGGCGATCAAGAATGGGGGCAATCAGTACTCGCCATCACCGTCTTCGCCCGGTGGCGGATCTTTGGGCAGCGCCAAAGTAGGCTCCGATACGGTCACAGAGCCGCCGCGCATGCCCGCCTCGATGTGATCCCAGCCCACCCAGGGCGGAATCTCCACGGCTTCGCCGCTTCCAGCGCCTGCGCCGCCCCCTCCGCCGTCAGAGGTCTTGACCTGCATATCGAAGCAGGTGCTGTTGAAGATCTTCACGCCCGGAGAGCCAGACCAGTTGGTGTAATTGTTTCCGTCGTGGTGCTTCAAATAGATGTACTGCTCTTGCGTCAGGTAACCGCGCTCTGCCGGTTGCAATGCGTTGTAGCGTCCCGAGTACTTGTTGATGTCGTCGTAGAACGCGTTGATCTGCGCGTCGATGCTGTTGCGGCTCCCGACATGGTTCAACCCATTCCAAGTCACCGTGTCGTACTGATAAAGCCCGATGTGGTCCCCACCTGGACGGGAAGCGCCCAAGTTGGTTCCCATGCTGGATTCGATGAATGCGGCCTTCAGGGCGAAGTTGATCATCTCGTCGCTGAAGCCTCGTTTGTCTCCTGCTGTGATGATGCGGGCAGCAATGTCCTTTTGGGCCGCGCTCAGATTCGATGCGTTGGGGCATGCCATGGCGAGGTCCTCAGCAGCGCGTCAAGTCGAAGGCCGGGTAGCCGACCACTGGCAGCTTTGCGACCCAGTGGCGGATGGCACTGTCAAAGGCGTTCGTGTTCCCTTTCGCTTCCAATTGATCCCTCCTCCACTGCTGCACTTCCTGGCAAATTAGCTCCGGGCCTTGCGTTGCGATCAAAGCGGCCAACAAGACTGGAAGGAACTGCGACAAGTCCTGACTTGCCCTGATTCCGGAGTAGTAGTCCAGGTATTGCTGCTTCACGCCGAGGCCAAAGGTCGGGACGAATCCAAAGGTGCTGTCGTCAGCACGCAGTGCATACACGTAGGGGAAGTACAGCGGACCGACGAGCTCGCCCGGGAACTGGTCCCGGCGGGCTACCAGCGCGGTGAGGACACCTCGCGCATCTGCCTTCATCGGCGCCGGGTCGTCAAAGGCGTCGAGCGTGGCGCTTTCCGGCCCGGCGCTCCCGATGCGGAAGACGCGGTGGGTGTAATGGCGGCCGCCCAGGTGCCCGCATAAAGCCACATATTGATCCGTGACCAAGGCAGCGGCTGGCACTTTCCCGCAGCCGGGCTCCAATAGCGACTGCTCCTTGTATATCGGCGCTCCGCTACCTGCTCGCGTAATCTCGATCACCGACTGGGGCATGAGATCCGCGGCCTTGGTGCTGCGCTCCTGAGATTGCGTTTTGAACTGAATCCGGTAGCCGCCAAGTTGAGCGCTTGTGCCGGCAGTCCCCGACAAGGGGGCGCCCGCGGCAAGCGCTATCAGCGCGGCAATTCGCCGCTTTCCGTTCTTTGGACTGGACATCTCGTCATCTCCTGCATGGTGAGGCTCTGCTTGCAGAGCGAGGTTTGAGAAATGGCTGCTTCAAATGGCTCCGATGGGCCTCGAGCCATCGCCCTGTTTCAGCGCATGGTCAGCGTGTCTTCCCAATGGCGGACCAGCGGCTGAATGAAGAACTGGATCAATCGACGGCGTCCCGTCGTGATGTCGGCCTGTACCGTCATGCCTGGCTTGACACGAATCCGCGGATCGATCCCGCCCTGTTGAAGCTCCGTCGTGATGCGTACTCGGTAATAGGCCGACGGGGTGGCGCCGCTGCCCATGACGCTCCCCACGGCGTTCTCGGAGTCCGGACTAATCTGATCCACGACGCCCGACAGCGCGCCGTATTGCATGAACGGATAAGCGTCCAACTTGATCTTCACCACCTGGCCCGCCTGCACGAAACCCACGTCGGCGCTGGACAGGTTCGCATCGATCACGAGCGGCATGCCTTCCGGGACAATGGTGGCGAGCGTCTGCGCGGCAGTCACCACACCGCCTGCGGTGGTGACACCCACCGACTGGATCTGCCCATCAATCGGTGATCGCAGTTCCTTCAATCCCTGAATGCGTTCGATCTTCCTGGCCTCGGCCCGCAGCAGCGTCAACTCATTGCGCTTGCCATTGAGCTCTTCGACCAACAGACTCTGGTGCTCGTCCTTGACGAGCCGCAGCCGCTTCTGCGCCACCTGCAGTTCGCCCTCAGCGGCTGCGGCCTTGCTTCGCTGCATCGCAAGGTCGTTCTCCTTGTCGAGCAGCGATTGCCGCGTCGATTCGTAGTTGAATCGGGAGACGACCTTGCCCACATGCGGCCTGAGCATCTGTTCCTGCTCGCGGGTATAGGCCGCGATCTCCTCGAGATTGCCGACCATCGCCCGGGCCGAAGCCAAGCTGTTGCGAGCGCTGTCAACGTTGACCTCAGCCTGGGCGATCCGGCTCCCAAAGCTCGACACGCGTGCCATGCGCAGTTGCTCCTGCAGGGCAACCGCCTCAGGATGCTGGTCACCTTCCGGATAGACGGGATCGCGGCCAGCGATCTCCGCCTCGATACGGGCGAATTCGAGCGTCGCGAGGGCGAGCCGGGCACCGACGGAGCGCTGTTCCGACTCGCTGATCGTCGGGTCGAACTCAAACAGCAGGTCCCCCTTCCGCACCGACTGGCCTTCCGTGCCATGGATGGCAACGATGACGCCCGCCTCCGCCGCCTGAACGACCTTCAATCGGCCTTCTGGCATGACCTTGCCGGATGCTGTCGACACGATGTCGACTTCGCTCAGCCACAGCCAGACCAACAGCATCAGCGACACGGCCAGGATGCTCGTGAGTAGCACCCTGTGCGATTGCGGCAACTGCAGGCCTTCGACTTGCTCTACATCCACTCCATCGACGTCCGCGGGTGCGACGGCCCAATCGCCCTTGGCTTGCATCAGATCCACGCCAGCTTGAGTTTCACGGTGCTCAGGCGACGGCGGCGAGCACGGTCTCTTCTACTTGACCGTAGAGCGCGCGATAGGAGCCCCCACGCTCCATCAGTTCCGCATGCGTGCCGCTCTCCGAAAGATGTCCCCCTGCCAGGACATGAACCATGTCGACGTGTCGTATCGACCGCAGACGGTGGGTGATATGGATCAGGGTTCGCCCCTTCAACAGGCGTGAGAGGTTGTCGTGGATCTGGAGTTCCGTGGCGTAGTCAATGGCGCTTGTGGCCTCGTCGAGGATCAGGACGTCCGGCTCGTGCAGAAGCGCCCTGGCCAGGGCGATGCGCTGGCGCTGCCCTCCGGACAGCTGAACACCAGCACTGCCGACAAGCGTTTGATAGCCCTCCTTCAGTTCAGCGATGAACACGTCGGCCACCGCGGCGCGTGCGACCTCGGCGATGCGCTCAAGACTCGCCCAAGGGGAATGAATCGCAATGTTCTGGGCGATCGTTCCATTGAAGAGCTCAGTGTCCTGAGGCACCAGCGCCACGCGACGTCGCAACGCGGACAAATCGATGTTGCGAATGTCGACGTCGCCGTAACGGATCCGGCCCTGCTCCGCGATGTGCAACCGCAGGAGCAGCTTGACGAGGGTGCTCTTGCCGGAGCCGCTCCGGCCCACCAACGCCACGGTCTGGCCGAACGGAATGTGCACCGACAGGTTCCGAAGTACCGGCGTTTGGCTGCCGGGGTAAGCGAAACGGAGGTCGGCAATCTCGATGCTGCCCGGCCGAGGAGCAAGGATCAACGCGCGATCACCCGACGTCTCCTCGCCGGGGGCGTTCATGATGTCCCCCAGGCGCGACATCGAGTGCTGGACCTGGCACAGGTCCTGCCATAGCTGCGACATCCGCATCATCGGATGCAGGACACGAGCGGATAGCATCTGGAAGGCAATCATCTGCCCGACGCTGATCCGGTTCTGCAGTGCCAGATCGGCCCCGACCCAGAGGATGCCCAGCGTCGACGCACGTTGAATGAATGTGCTGGCCGCGGCGGATGCGCCTTGCGCGTTCGCCGAGCGCAAGGTCGCCAGTACGTTGAGGGCGAATGCCGATTCCCAACGCCGCTGCATGACGGGCTCAGCCGCCAGGGCCTTGATGGTGCCGATCCCAGCAAGGTTCTCGACCAAGGCGCTCTGGCACTCGGTGGCCGCCCTGGAATGCTCCGACATGCGGCGGGTCAGTCCAGGCTTCATCAGGAAGGACACCGCCATCATTGCCAACGCGGTGACAACCGTGATGCCGGTGAGGGTCGGGCTGTAGCAAAGCATCAGCGGCAGGAATACCACCAGAAATGTGACGTCCACGAGGCTGGTCGCCGACGGGCCGGTGATGAACTGGCGAACGGTGTCGAGTTCCTTGAACAGCCCGAGCACGTGCCCGCTGCTGCGGCTCTGGAAATAGTGCATGGGCAAACGCAGCAGCTTCTGCTTGATGCGAACGCCCAGCTCCAGATCCACCTTGCTCGCGACGTGGGCCTGGAGCTGGGTTCGCAGCAGCATGAGCACGAATTCGAAGACCGTGAGGATGCCCATGCCCACTCCCAGCACGTACAAGGCGGAGATGTTGTGGTGGACCAGAACCTTGTCGATGACGACCTGGCTGAACAGAGGCATCGCCGTCGCGAATATCTGCATGACGAGCGAGGCGACGAGTATCTGAACCAGCAACCCTCGCATCTGGTTCGCCCGACGGGTCAACCACGACAATCCAAAAACCCGATGGATTTCGGGCATGTCGCGCCGCTCCTTCAGCGCCAATATGCGCCCAGTAAAAGCGTCTGAAAAACCATCGATCTGAAAGCGATGAACGGCCCCTGACACGCTATCAACGGCGACAAACTCAAACTCACTGCGCGCGACCAGTGCCGTCCAAGTGCCTCCGAGACGCTCTGCCATCACCGGGAGGTGCAATTTCTTCCACTCAACTCCCGTCAGTTTGAATGACTGGATTTTCAGATGATGATAGGGCGCGAGGACACGCACCATTTCAGAAGGCGCAAGGCTCGTATCAAAGCTCTTCGCTCGAGCGAGGTCTGAAACCGCAATCCGCAGACGGAATTTTTGAGCGAGATAACAAAAGCAGGAGAGCGCCGAATATTGCGCGTCCGTCAGATCCATTTTCGCCATGACCAGAATTTGAATCACGAGTCGGACGAAATCTACGCAATGACATTAGAAATTTCTCTTCGGACTGATACTTAGCTTACTCAAGTCAGTCAAACGCCAAAAATGGGTGGCAACGCCCCCTTCAGGAACTGGGGGCACCTGACGTGTCCATGTTTTTTCCGCCCCTCGCACGTCCATTCGTCATGCCCTCGCAAACCCTCCCGGGTTTGCCAAGGGTCGACGAATATGCTCCCGGCACTCTCATCCCAGGGTGCCCCAATGCCGACCAAGACGCTCACGAAGCCGACCTCGCTCACCAGCCTCTTCACCGTCACGCCCGCCCGCGCGGGCGTGATTGCTTTCGGGCTCGCGCTGCAGGCCGCGGCGTTCGCCGCCGATGCCCCCGCCGCAGCGCCAGCGCCCGCCGCCGCGGCCTCCGCCCCCAAGTGGAACGTCAACCAGCCCCGCGGCGAGCAGCGCATCGCCAAGCTCGACGTCCGCTCCGGCACCTGGATGTCCGTGGACGTCAGCCCCGATGGCAAGCGCATCGTCTTCGACCTGCTCGGCGACCTGTACGTGATGCCGATGGACGGTGGCGAGGCCACCGCCCTCACCCACTCGGTCGCCTGGGAGATGCAACCCCGCTTCTCCCCCGACGGCCAGCAGATCGCCTTCGTCTCCGACGCCGGCGGCGGCGACAACATCTGGGTCATGAACGCCGACGGCAGCAACGCCCGCGCGATCTCCACCGAAGACTTCCGCCTGCTCAACAACCCCGTCTGGCACCCCAGCGGCAAATACATCGCCGCCCGCAAGCACTTCACCGGCACCCGCTCGCTGGGCAGCGGCGAGATCTGGCTCTATCACGTCGACGGCGGCAAGGGCCAGCAGCTCAACGAGAAGCCGAACTGGCAGAAGGACCTCGGCGAGCCCGCGCTCTCGCCCGATGGCAAGTTCCTCTACTACTCGCAGGACAGCACGCCCGGCCGCCAGTTCGAATACAACAAGGACAGCACCGGCGAGATCTTCCGGATCTGTCGCCAGGACCTGACCGACGGCACCAGCGAGCCCTTCGTCACCGGCCCCGGCGGCGCCATCCGGCCCACGCCCTCGCCCGACGGCAAGTACCTCGCCTTCATCCGCCGCCTGCGCGACGCCTCGGGCAGCCGCACCACGCTGTTCCTCAAGGACCTGAAGACGGGCCGCGAGTTCCCCGCCTGGACCGGCATGGAGCGCGACCTGCAGGAGTCCTGGTCCGTGCACGGCGTCTACCCCGGCATCGCCTGGACACCCGATGCCCGCCAGCTCGTCGCCTGGGCGCAGGGCAAGCTCTGGCGCATCGATCCGTTCAAGGGCTCGGCCGCCGAGATCCCTTTCCACGTGAAGGACGAACGCCAGTTCACGCCCGCGGTGCGCTTCTCGCATGAGGTCGCGCCGGCCAGCTTCGAATCGAAGATGCTGCGCTGGGTGAAGGTCTCGCCCGACGGCAGGCGGGTGGTGTTCTCGTCCGCGGGCTACCTCTACACGAGCGAGCTGCGCGACGGCCAGCCGGTCGGCGAAGCGAAGCGCCTGACCTCGCAGACCGAGCGCTTCGAATACTTCCCGGCCTTCTCGCGCGACGGCCGCCAGCTGGTCTACCTCGGGTGGAGCGACGCCGACCAGGGCCGCGTGCGCGTGCTCGACCTGGCCAGCGGCCGCGACACCGTCGTCACGCCGGAGCCCGGCAAGTACCTGGCGCCGGCCTTTTCGCCCGACGGCCGCAGCATCGCGTACCAGAAGGCCAAGGGCGGCTACCTGACCTCGCCCTGGAACAGCCTGGAGCCCGGCATCTACGTCGCACCGGCCGATGGCAAGGGCCAGGCGCGCCGCGTCACCAAGGACGGCGAGGCGCCGCAGTTCGGCGCCGACAACGACACGCTCTACGTCACCCGCAAGCAGACCACCGGCGAGGTCGATGCCAATCGCCAGCTGATCCGCCTGAACCTCGTCGAACGCAGCGAGATCGCGGTCGCCAAGAGCGAATTCGCGACGCGCTTCACCGTGTCGCCGGACGGCCAGTGGCTGGGCTTCACCGAACGCTTCCACACCTACGTCACGCCGCTCGCGCCGGCCGGCAAGCTGCAGACCGTCGGCCCCAAGGCCGAGGCGATGCCGGTCAGCAAGCTCGACGTCAATGCCGGCGACGACCTGCAGTGGTCCGGCGACGGCAAGGCCCGGCCCTACGCGCTGCACTACGCGCTCGGCAACGAGCTGTTCACCGTGCCGCTGGCGCAGGCGCTGGAGCCGGGCTTCAAGCCGGCCGAGCGCGGCGCGACTATCCAGCTGACGCTGAGCGCCGACAAGCCCAAGGGCCGCATCGCCATCGTCGGCGCGCGCATCGTCACGATGAACGCGGCCAGGCCCGATGAAGTCATCGAGGACGGCGTCATCCTGGTCGACGGCGACCGCATCGCGGCGATCGGGCCGCGCGCCTCGGTGACGATCCCGGCGGGGACGGAGACGATCCAGGCCGCCGGCAAGACGGTGATCCCCGGCCTGATCGACGCCCACTGGCACGGCACGATGGCCGAGAGCGAAATCATCCCGCAGCAGAGCTGGATCAACTACGCCTCGCTGGCCTTCGGCCTGACCACGCTGCACGACCCGTCCAACCGCACCAGCGACATCTACACCCAGTCCGAGATGCAGCGCACCGGCCGCGTGGTCGGGCCGCGGATCTTCTCGACCGGCACGGTGCTGTACGGCGCGAAAGGCGACTTCTCCGCCGTGATCAACAGCCTGGACGACGCCCTCACCCATCTGAAGCGGCTCAAGTCCGCCGGCGCGATCAGCGTCAAGAGCTACAACCAGCCGCGCCGCGACCAGCGCCAGCAGGTGCTCGAGGCCGCGCGCGAGACGCAGATGATGGTCGTGCCGGAAGGCGGATCGCTGTTCCAGATGAACATGAACATGGTCATCGACGGCCACACCGGCATCGAGCATGCGCTGCCGGTGGCCAAGGTCTACGACGACGTGAAGCAGCTGTGGCCGCAGACGCAGGTCGGCTACACGCCGACGCTCAACGTCGCCTACGGCGGCCTGGACGGCGAGCACTACTGGTACGCGCGCACCGACGTGTGGCGCCATCCGCTGCTGAGCAAGTTCGTACCCAAGGCCGTGCTCGAGCCGCGCAGCGTGCGCCGCGAAACGGCGCCGGAGGAGGACTTCAACGTCATCCAGGTCGCGAAGACCGCGACCGAGCTGCAGCGCGCCGGCGTGCCGGTGAACATCGGCGCGCACGGCCAGCGCGAAGGCCTGGGCGCGCACTGGGAGATGTGGATGATGGGCCTGGGCGGCATGTCCGCGCTCGAGGCGATCCGCACCGCGACGCTCAATCCGGCGCGCTATCTGGGGCTGGACAAGGACATCGGCTCACTCGAGCCGGGCAAACTCGCGGACCTGGTGATCCTCGACGGGGATGTGCTCAAGGACATCCGGCAGAGCGACCGGATCTCGCAGGTCATGCAAGGCGGCAAGGTCTTCGACATCCCGTCGATGAACGAGGTCTGGCCCGTGAAGAAGGCGCGCAAGCCGTTCTTCTTCGATGGCGCCAATGCGAGCGTGCCCGTCGATGCCGAGGCGGCGGGCGTGGAGCACGGGCACGGGCACGAGGATTGACCTCGCTCGCCTCTGGCCCTCTTGTTCCCTCTCCCCTTGGGGAGAGGGTGAGGGGGCTCGGTGCAAACCGACATCGGCGTACTTCGACGCCCCCCTCACCCCTGCCCTCTCCCCCGTTGGGGGAGAGGGAGTTCTTGCCGCTGGTGGACGGGGACAGGACTCCTCCCTTGGGGAGAGAGAGTTCTTGCCGCGAGAGGGCGTGGGTCAGGCCTTGCCGGTCGAGCCGAAACCGCCCTCGCCGCGCGAGGAGGCGTCGAAGTCATCGACCACGCGGAAGGTCGGCTGCACCACCGGCACGATCACCATCTGCGCGATGCGCTCCATCGGCTGGATGGTGAAGCTGTCCTTGCCACGGTTCCACACGCTGACCATCAACTGGCCCTGGTAGTCGGAGTCGATCAGGCCCGTGCCAAGACGAAATTGAGACGTCTCATTTCTCTGGTCCTCTCTCTATATATGTAGAGGGGGTGCCGGGCGACGGACACCCTTCCGCGTTGAGACAACCTAGACCCGGCGCCCCGGCAGCGCAAGGCTGGCGCGCTCCCCAGCAGTGTGCCCTCGCCCGCGCAACCAATGGTCCTTCCGGCCCCATGCCCCGATCACCCCCGCCAGCACGCGCTCCCGTTCAGGTGCGGTAGCCGCCCCTCCTGTGCAGCCTCCGTAGCATTTGTGCGACATAAATCCCACCAGCGCAAGCACCTGGCCGAGCCCGGTGGCGCCCATCGACCGAGCCCACGCTCGGCGACGCGCCAAAGAAAGCCCCTCCATGGTCTCCCGAAATCAGCTCCAACTTGAGTCCGGCCCCAGGCAAAAGAGCCACCTAGAGTGGATCAGGCATCTCCGAAGCGTCCCGACCAAGGCGCGCCCATCGGCAGCGAGCAGCTACTGCTTCACCGCCTTCTTGGCCGCTTCCAAAACCTTGATTCGCTCCGCCTTCGACAGCTTCCCGACCGTCAGCAGAAGCTCCGCAATGGTGTTGTCGGTCTCATAGAAGTAAGAAACCGGGACGTCCAGCACCTTAGCGACCCGCTCCATCAACTCGAGAGTCGGAGCGCGCGCTCCAACCTCGTAGCGGTTCATCCTAGTGCTTGCGGACTCGGCCTCAAGCCCTGCCTCGAGGCCAAGCGCCTCCTGAGACAGCCCAGAGTTAACTCTGGCCTGCTTAAGCCTCTTCCCGATGACCGACATGCACGCTCCGCGAAACGGCGGATCGTGTCCAAAACGCACAGTTCACACACTACCGCTTTGGTAGTATTTGGATTGTTCCCTATACACCGCCTGATTCCCACGGCATGCTGCGCGCGACGAGTACAGGTTGAACCGCGAGGCCTTCTACTTCAAGTTCGTGCGAAGACGCGATCCGGACGTCAAGACCAACGTACTCCTGCCGCTAGACCACTTCGAGGAAATCCTCGCCGACGAGTCTTTTAGGACTGCCGCCGGCAACGTCCGCGTGAGCTACGAAGGCTTGGACGGTCGCTACATGCGCCAGACAGCGTTTATTGACCTGCTTCAGGCCGGCTATATCGGGACCGATGCATCTACCACGGAGCACCTGCGCAAGCTGATTGACAGCGTCCTCCTGGGTGACGACTCGCTGGTAGTTGCCGTTCAGCGGGAGACCCGCACCGAGGAAAGGGACGAGGATCGGCGTCGCAAGTTGCGTGACTGGGGAGTGGACGACAAGTCGATCTAGCCCGCCTGCCTCTCATGGCCCGTGCAGATGGTAGCTGGACACAGAATGGCTGCCGCCATCTCTTTTCGGGAGCCTATCTGTGGGCCGGACGGCCTGCTGGTGCGGATTGGCTGGCCCTCGCGTCTCATGCAGGATGGTCGCGGTCAGTCGACTTGAGGAGCACGTCGGATGAAGAAGGACTTGGCGGCTGGAGCTTGAGACGGTGCCCACCAGGGCCGCGAATCCGGCTACTTTTGACACGCGACCAGGGCGCCTCTGGGGTGCGAGAACAGGATGCAGTCGCCGGTCAAGTGCAGCCACGCCGTGGCAGACGGCCCGATTGAGAGCTTCACACCAACTGGGACTATGAATACCCGCTCACTCTGGCACGAGGACGTAGACGGGCATGTAGCTGCTGCCACCTCCGATGAAACCCATGTCAGGGACGATTCGGTGTGCATGCCGGACATCCCGAATCGCACACACGGCATCGCGCCAGGTCAGCACAGGCGCCACTTCCACGGCATCCCCCACATCCTCCAGCTCCCAGGGCTCCAGGCGGAAGCCGTCGAGTGGCTCTGGCCTTAGGTCTGGCCTCGAAAGAGAGACCTTGAAGACTGCATCCTGATGCGGCAGGCCGGCAAGCGGAAACCAGTAAGTTTGAAAGTCCCGACCAAGTTCGAAGAGGTCGCTGACGGCGGGGAACGCAGCCACGCTGGGTATTCGGTGCTTGCCTGCCCGGTCCGCAAACTCGAACAGCTCCCGGTTAATTTTCCCAAGCATGTGGTGACCGTCGAGAACCTTGGGCCGCCGAGCAAACACGACAAGCACCCGAAACCGTCGACCCGAGTGCCGTTCCTGAGCGACGCTATTGCCCTCGCGTGTAGCCCAGAAGTACATCGGCACAGCGGCGCCGAACCTCTGCCTCAGATAGGCGAGAAGGGGTGGCAGGATGGCGTATTCCGCCGTTCGCTCAGTGAAAAAGCTCGACATGAGATTCGGGCGGCGTCGGCCGCGCTCTTGCGCACAGGCTCCAGCTAGATAGGAATTGTCCGGAATGTCGCCCCGCTTGCAGGGCGTGTTATTGCTGGTCCGCCGCCACGTCCGGTTCTGTTATCTTTGGTTGCATAAGCCGCGCTTCTTGGTAGTTTGACGCGGCGCCAACAGGGCCAGGGAGGCTCGCCGTGCCAAGAGATTCGCTACAGCTTCGCGACGATCTGGTCGCCTGCCTGCCGAGCCTTGTGATCGACCGACCACTTGCCGAGTCGGGGCAGCGCGTCGTGTATTTGGCGCACTTCGTCGACGCGAGCATTCCGCCAGACGTCCTGCCTCCTGATGGCGACGATCCGGACGAGCGACCATTCCTTCACGGCTGGGAGGCGTGGGGCGACATCGTCGTGAAGGTCGTGTCCGGAGCGGACAACACCACCCTCGCCAGACTTCAAGCTGAGACCACCATCCTCGAGGACGTCAGGCCAGCCAGTTTCCCGAAGCTGCTGTTCTGCAACCTGTTCACTGAAAACCCACTTACCGACGAGCGCCTAGCCGAGCGGTTGTACGTCTCCGTCGAAGAATTCGTCGACTCAACGCCGCTCTGCGACATGGCGGACAGGTACAAGGGTGACGAGAAAAGCATCGCTGCGCTTGCGCTGGGAGTTTCCAACGCGCTGCTCCCACTATGGGTCCACCATCGCAAGTTCGTGCATCGCGACATCAAGCCTGCGAACCTGCTGATCCGCCCCTCAGGCGACGTCGTGGTTATCGACCTCGGGATCGTGCGGGAGACCGGCGCGCCCGGGGTCACGCATGACGGTCCCGGTCCTGGTCCATTTACTCCAGGGTACGGCGCGCCCGAGCAGATGGCCAACGAGAAGGAGGCGGTGACATTCAAAACGGACTTCTTCTCCATCGGCGTGGTCATGTACCGACTGATGGCAGGCGTCGAGCCTTTCGCGTCCAAGCCAGGGATGCAGATGCACGAAATCATGATTGCTGTAGCCAGCCATGAGCCTCCGCCTTTGGCGCTGGTCGCGGGCGCATCACAGGCGTTTTCGGACTTCGTGGCCAAAGCAATGATGAAGGTGCCGTGGCAGCGGCAGCGCACTCCAGCGCTGTTCATCGAAGAACTGCAGGCATTGCTGGCGAACTAGAACAGGGAGCACACATGGCGCTGGGACTACTTCATCAAGTCGGGCACAACAGCAACTGGAACGTCGAATCGTTCCAGACGGACGGGTGCGGCGATGGTCTGATCCTGAGTCCTTTGCACCAGGCGAAGGCCACGGTAGAGCGGCTGCCTCTCGCGACGCGCGCAGCCTCGATCTTTGACCCCCAGTTCTATTTGCCCAGCTCGCGCAAGCCGAAACTGCTTACGTACCCGTTCTTTCCCGAACAGGTCGACGGCGGGTTTCAAACGGCTACCTTCGTAGCGCACGCCTCGGAAGTTGCCGAAGCATGCATCAGCTTCCAGATCGAGCAGGGCTTTCGAAAGGTCGTAGTGCCTACCAGGTACATCAACCAGATGTACCCCTCGTACTTTGACCAGCAGCGGATGTTCACCATCGACGCTTTCATGGAGCACGCCGGAAACCGGCCTCTGTGCCTGTCTGTTGCCCTTACGGCGCCCATGATTCAGGATATGGACTGGCGTAGACGCGTCCTAAATTGGATTACCTCGTTTCCGAATGTCGACGAGGTGTACGTGATGTATGAACACGAGCGTGGCACCAAGCAGATACAGGACGCACAGTTCCTGACCGACTGCATGGCCTTCTGCTCCGACGTGATGAATACGGGGCTGGGACTGGTTTTGGGCTACACAAACACCGAGGGTCTTCTCTATTCCGCGGCCGGCGACCTCACCATCACCATGGGCGCCTTCGAGAACACGCGCATCTTCTCGGTAGACAAGTTCTTGGAGTCGGAAGGAGAGCGCCGGGGACCCAAGGCGCGTATTTACCTTGCCGGGCTGCTCAACTGGGTGCAATTCGAAGATGCAAAGCGAATCCGCGACCGTGCGCCGCGCGTCTGGCAACAGGTCTATCGGGCGACCCCTTGGGCGGATGAGGCATTGGCCCGCCTGGTGGAACCGACGTTCAACCAGCCGCCGCTCTACAAGCACTACTTCCGAAACATGCAGGATCACGTTGAGGAGCTTCGACCTCTGTCGCTAGCTGAGCGTCGGGCATTGCTCATTCGCAAGGTCGATGCGGCGTTGGCGTCTTACCGGGAAATCGACCGCATGGGTGTGACGCTCGAGAAGCATGGCCAAGCTGGCCACCTGCAAGAGTGGCGCCGGGCCCTAGCCGGCGCCTGAAGCGATCTTCCGCGTAAGGACGCGAGACGACAGCACAGCCTGTGCTTGCCAACGCTTGGCTGGACTCATAGGGCCCTCCGAGCCCGCTGCCTGGTGAATGAACAGGCCTCGTCCGCGCTCAATGGACGCGAGCCCGACGCCAGCGACTCGGAAGCGGTCCAGCTGAGCGATGGCTGGCCTGGCGAATGAGTGGTCAAGAACGACCCAAGACTCATCAGCAAACTGCAGATTTCGGTAAGCCTGAACCAGTACGCGCTGCCAGTCGCTTAGCTTGGCCTCAACCGCTATCAGTCGCTCAAACGGAGGCGTGCGAAATCCCGAGATGGACAACGCGCCTCGGGACTGCTCAGCGACCCCTGCGGCCAACAACTGCGCTATCACCCGCTGCGCGGCACCTTCGGACGTGCCCAGAAAGGCTGCAAGCTCAGCACGGCTCTTGATGGCATCCCCCACGCCTTGGCTCAGAAGAACGGCAAGGCGGGGTGACACCAAAGCGGCTGCCCGCAATGCATCGGTGCTCCGGGGCGCACGCTTGGTCAGGACAACATCGGCGACGCCGACGCCGGCGTCGACCTCCAGTTCGACGCGGTAGTCACGGCGCCTGGCACGCACGGCGCAGGCGATGATGGCCTTTACGAGGGCCGCTTCTGATTCAAATCCAAGGCTTCTCACGTCCAGTGCTCATTCAGTTCTCATGGGCGACCACCTCGTGGCGTCGATGGTCTGGTCGAGGATCAACCCGCAGGAAGGAAACGGCGCATTTTCGGCCAGGGCGGGAGCCGCGGTCGGGGGGTGCAGGTCACGTCACCACACAACCATGTCCCCTCAATTCCTGACTGCGCTCCGCAAGCTTGTCGAGACACTCGACAAACATCAGACCGGCTCGCGCTACCTACTTGGCTTGGCCGCCCTGGCCTCCACGACAGCCCTGCTCCTTGCGTGGCTGGGCGCCCGAAGCCTGTAGCCCTCCCCCGCAGATTGAGCCCGGCAAGCGCCTTCTGTTCTGGGGCGGGGCAACTCTCTAAGCACTCTCACCTCGGCTCCGACCGCACTGCGCCAAGGTAGTGTTCTGCGCGCAGCGCAGCCACGGCGGGCCTTCGCGGGCGGACTGGGGCGCAATTCGAGTCGCTAAATGGACAGGGCTTCAAAGGAGTCGCGCTGGCTCAGCGGTGTAGAGCAGATGCGGCAAAAGGCATTTGCATGGCGTGTAGTATCCGGCGCCGTCTACTGCTCACCGATCATTCGAGCCGTCGCTTCGCCCCTTGACCCAAGGTCCAACGCAACCTGGCCCAGCGCCGCCGCCGAACACTTAAAACGAAAATCAACTGCCCCATCCAGGGATTACCGCGTCCGCGAACAGGCGAATCGCATTTGCATCGAGACGATGGGGCGCGACCTGCCACCACGCTGCGAGTAGCCACGGCCTCGCGATCAGCGCCGCTGGGACCATACCTGTACCGTCCCCATCAAGCGCATCGCGCTTGAGGTCTGCCCAAGCATAGGTGTTGGGGTACATCCGCGTGGTTTCCACTCCGCGTCGAACCTTGAATCTGCAGTAGTCGCTGCGAGACACCAGTTGCACGCCTCGATGCCCAATCCTCGTGAAGTCGGCCCAAAGTCTTCTGCACGCCTGCTTCAGGCCCGTACGCACGAGCAAATGCAGAGAAGGCACAGCCATGTAGGCGTTGCCCTGGAAGGTCTCCTGCAAACCCAGGCGATGCTTCGGCAGCCTCATCCTCAGACCAAGTGCGGCTTCGCCCAGGTAATACGGTGAGGCAAGCGGTGCCGGCGCGTCGTCCTGATTCGCCTCGATGAAGTACCCGGCAAACGCCCTGATTTCATCATCAGGCCTTGTGGTAGCGTCCGCGGTCCGAAGCCACACGCACCACGGCAGTAGTGCGCCTGCCGCGCCCTCACCCCAAACGTCGATGAGTCGCGGGGTCTTCAGCCAGGTGTCGAGAGCTGCGCTCGACGATGCCGCCAATACCGCGTGCTGCCGCTGCGCCAAGGCCAAGCAGGCCATGAGGCCCATCAGCGTCGTGACGCGCCAACCCAATATGTCCCGGTCGGCCAGGGGATCGCCCTCGACAAGGCTTGTCCGCCCCTGCAGCTCTTCCCACAGCGCGGCCAACGAGTCGAGCAGCGCAGCTTCAGCCAGGTCGAAGCTACTCGCAATAGGCGCCAGTTCACCGGCCAGATGCTTCTCGGCCGCACCGACCAAGGAGACACAACACTGCGCCCATGCGAGGGCTACGGAAGCGTGGTTCTGGGCCTCTGCGAACCCGGCGACAGCGATGCCTGTGACCCAAGCCGCACTGCTTGCAGTTCGGATGGCCTCGGGACGCCCAAAGGGCTCTACGTCATCGCCGAGCCCAAGAACTGACGTCAGCAATTCGTCGAATCGCTCGACTGGGAACATGCCCCGTGGGTTGAGCATGTAGAGCTCAAGCAAGGACCTGCTGTCTTCCAGCTCCTTCGGCCAAAGCCTCTCGCCGTGCTGCTTGCACATGTCAAGAAGGTGCCCGCGGCTCCACAGCTCGGCCTTGGATGGATAGGGGGACTGGTTCATGTCACGAACCGCCACCTGAACCTCCTCTTCGAATTGCCCGTTGCTCACCAGATAGGAGCGATGGGCACCCGAAGGAAAGCCTGGGTATGCCGGAGCTTGGCCCATCAGCTGCACGAGCTGCGGCTGGATGTCGGTACGGAACTCTGCGACCTTTAGGCGCCCTCCAGGGTGCCCCTTCAACTGGAAAGCACACCCAACGCCATCAGGCGCTACCGCGAGGATGTCCTTACCAAACTCGAGGAGACAATGCCTCGTGCTGTGCAGCACGCGGTAGCCCTCGGCCACCAGCATCTGCACAAACACTGGCTGATAGCTTCGCTCGCTCGCCTTATCCAACCAGTTTTCTAGCAGCTTCTCGATCACGCCAATTCGCCCTCTTCTCCGCAACCAGTTGCTCGAGGCGCGACCTCCAGACCGGATCGTTCTCCAGCTGCTGCATCGCACCGTCCCACGCTGCTCGCATGCTCTCGTCGAGCTGGACCGACGGCATTCTGGGACTGCCGTCAGAATTGAAGTCGAGCTCCATTCGCTCCAGCATGCGAAGGATGGCTTCAGCGTCAAAAGGTCGCCCACGGTTATCGACAGATTGACCGGCACGCTCCAAGCTTTCATTCAGTGACGTGAACAGCTTTTGAGCCATCTGCCTAGCCATTTGGTCCGCTAGGTCATTCAGTATTCGCATCCGCTCCTCGTAGGACAGGGATTGAGCCTGGTCCCCGATGGCAATCTCTGCGGACGCTTGTTGCATCCCGCTGTCCTCGACATCTCCATTTGCACGCATGACCCTCATGGTGGTGCCCTCATGGATGACATGCCGCGGAGCTTCGCTGAGCATTCCGAGCTGCGCATGACTGCGCCGGCTGACGTACGCCAGGTAAATGTCTCGGAGCTCGGTCTTGATCGCGGGCAGATCGGGCAGCATCAGCGTCGAGTGTAGTTAGCGAAGAGCGCTCCGAACGCGCGCTCGAATCGCGTACATCCGCGTCCTCGACGCGGACAAGAAGGGTCCCAGCCAACCTGGACCAGCGGCGCCGGCTGAGCCTCTACCATGCACGCTCTTCGGCGCTGCGGGGCCAGGGAGCGCCGGGCATCAGCCAGGCGTCCTATTCGTATCTCGCGCCCGACGGTGCGAACCTGCGCACGCCCTGCCTGACCTCGACGTCGCGCGATGTCGTCCGCACTTCGACTCCCCGCACCTCGTGAACTCGAATCTCCTCCATCTCGATCCGCAGCGTCGGCGGCCAATCAGGTTTCGGCTGGTCAAGGAGTCGATCCAGCAGCTCGCTGGCGCCCTCGGGAGGCGGAGGGGGAGGCAGTTCGAGCACGGGGCTCAGCCAGTGGCCCGGGCCGTCATCCTCGTATTCCCAGACCTGCACGCTTGCCTTGAATTGCACATCAGCGGACTCCACGCGGGCAGCCCGCGGAAATAGGACTACGTTGAGGCCGCTGTCCAAGGTCTTCACTTAACCGGATCGACCATGCCGCGGCCCGCGATTGCGGAAGCCGGTCGACTTCACCACCGATGCAGGCTCAAGGTGACCGGGTCAGGGTTGGCCGGTTTAGGCCGAGAGCTGCGAGGCCACCTACAAGCGCTCGACCGGACCTAGCGGCGGAATGACGCCGGGTCCAGGGCGTAGCGCCAGGCGATGGAGCGCTGAAGCGCGGAGCGCACCGCGGCTGGGTCGGGCTCCAAACTGCCGTTCAGTTCGTCACTTGCCAGGGTGCAGCGCGCCACCTTGGCGGCTGCACACACATGGACGATGAACTCGTCCGTCGTGGACGCCCTGGCGTCCACCCTGGCCTGCACCTGTGACGTGCCGCCGTCACCCATGTTGACGTCGACGCGGTTGCCCTGCTTGTCCCCGAAGTAGCGCCACCCCTCCAGCATGAGGTGGCTCGGGCCCATCAACTCGGCGAGTTGGACGACCAACAACTCGGTCGTCACCGCGGAGAGGTCGCGCCCGTCATCAGCGTGCTCGAAATCCAAATCGAACTGCCAGACTGCCATACCGCACTCCAATCAGGGTGGACGTAACCGCGAAACGCTCAGACCTTGAACTCCTGTCGATCGCGCCCTTGCGCTTCATAGTCGGCCAACCACTTCGCAGCGCGGCCGCGCCCGGACCAGGTGTTAGCCGGATTCGCGGGGTCACGGTACAGCACGGGGGCCTCCGAGCTGGCATGGCGCCCGCGCTTACCTGGTGCCCCTAGATAGGGTGCGAGTGCCTCAACACCCTCCGCAACAGAGAACCCAGCTGCCTCGAGCTTCTTGGCGAAACCATCGACGAGAACTTTCAGCTCCTCCCCGCGCTTCTCGTCAATTTGACGGTCAAGTTGCTTGCGCAGAGCAACAAGCTCGGTATATGAGAGGCGGGAGACATCGACTTGGGTCATTCGCATACTGAGAGGGTTAGGTCCGCTGCATCGTAGCCGCGACGGACGAGCACCCGCCTGCTTGCCAACACTGAGCTGGTTGAGCGCGCGAAACAGGACGCTGGCCGCACGAAGACTCCGCGGGCGAGCTGCAGGCGCTGCGCTGCCCGAGGGTCAGGCCCTACCGTGACTGCTTGGCAAGCCTTGTGGTGAGGGTTTCGAGTTCCTTGCTGTGCATCAGGTCGATGCACTTCATGGTATTGAACTCCGACTGGACGGCCCCACCGTAGACGCGCTTCGAGTAGGTGTCGGCGAGGTCGCGCAGGAGTTCATACGCCTCGAGGGGCTGCTTCCCGAACTCCATGTATGCGCTGGCGGCCGCATTCGCATCCTCTTTGGCCTCCGGGGTCTTGGCCACCTTGGCCAAGCACACGCTGACGGCCCAGTTCTTGAGCAACGTCTTCTGGGAGTAGCTGGCGGTCGCGGCGGCCATGGGTTTCCCAGTCGGGGCCTGGGCCGGCTGCGCGCATACGGCAGATGAGAGGATCGTGACGCCGAGCAGGAGAGCTTTCATCGCAGGGTCCAGATGGAGGCCGTCTCCGGAACGAAGGGGCCGTTATCAGGGTCATGCATCAGGTGGCAAACGTCGGAGCACTTGGTGCCGTCCCAGAGGGTAACGTGACCACGGGCATCGCCCCAGCCGCTTCCCTTTACAACGATAATGCCCTTCATCCCCTTGAAGTCGGATTCCTTTGGAGCTCTGGCTGTCTTGTCGGGCCGCCCGAACGTCTTCTCCATGTAGGTCATCATGTCCGCTACGCGGTACAGGTATTGCTGCCCATCGCCGCCGCTGACCATGGCGTACAGGCGGCTCTTCTGGATTGGAAAGCCGGTCTTGTTGAGCACGTAGCTCATACGGATCGGGCAGGCATTGCGGAAGCCGCCTTCAGGTAGCTCGATGTTCTTCTGAACGTTGCCACCAATCTTCTTGCCCACTTCGAGCACCGGGACGCGGACTGCCATGAAGGCAGCCCAGGCGCTGTTGAATGATGGTCGTGTCACGTAAAAGCTCCCCAGTTGTCCTGCAGATGCCCGGAGTCGCTTCGTACTTCGGCCACATCCTAGGAATTGTGGGAAGGCAACGCCGACCTGAAAACAATCGAAGGTCACGCCTTGACGTAACCGTGTGCGGATCCCGCTCAACTTGACCACCTGTGCCGGTTCAAGTTGACCGGGTCAGGGCTGGCCGGTTTAGGCTGGCTGCTGCCGTTCGATTCCAGCTGACGTATGTCGGCGGCGGCACCAAGCTGACCTTCAACTCCGGGCGGGTTGGTCGACTGCTTGACTCAGGAATCGGCTCTTCGTCCTCGTTCCTGATGACGAGCCGACTGGCAACGTCGGGGACCGCGAGCTTGGTGACTGCTTCATGAGGCGTCGGGAGGTCGTGCCCGACCCGGTGCGGTCGTTCACTATCGCGAGGTTGCCCGCTGAAAGCTGTCGGTCGCCGGTTTGTGGGGCGTGTGCTCTTGATCCTCTGACATCGGCCGGCACGAACATGAACGAGTTGCATAGTCCCGATCAGCAAGTTTCCTGGTATGTGCGGCTGGGCCACTCGTATGCGAAAGTTAAGATGGCCAGATGCGCCTCTTGCACCTGTCCGATATCCACTTTCGAACCCCCGACTGCGAGAACCCGGCCACTGACGTACACCAACCCTACCGGACCCTTTTGGCGCAGGACGTCGTGGAACTGTGCCGCGAGGGAGGCTCCGTAGACGCCATCCTCGTAGGCGGCGACATCGCCTTTAAGGGGAGCCCTGCGGAATACAGGGTCGCCCGCGCGTGGCTGTTAGAGCTGGCTCGGCAGTGCGGCTGCCCCCCAGAGGGCATCTACGTCGTGCCCGGGAACCACGACGTCGACCGAGTCGTGTGCGCCAGCTCGATGGCCATTTCGAACGCTCAGGATGCCATTGCCGCGGCGCACCCAGACGCTCGCGAGTCGGTGATGAAGCGGCAGTTGGCAGATGCCGATGTGGGGCAGTCGCTCTTCCGGCCGCTGGCCGCGTACAACGAGTTCGCTGCGGGCTTCGACTGTAGTGTCTACCCCGGTTCACCGTTCTGGACCGACGAAGTTGACCTCGGTGGAGGCGTCCGGCTCCGTCTTTTCGGACTCACCTCGACACTCATTTCTGGCTTGGGTGAGCGGGATGATGCCCCCGGTCGCCTCTACCTGGGACGTCTCCAGACGGTGCTGAACCCCGAGCAGGACGTAGTCAACTTGGTGCTCTGCCACCACCCGCCTTCGTGGTTCGCCGATCGAGACGATACCGATGACAATGTCAACGAACGCGCCAAGCTGCAGTTCTTCGGCCATGAGCATCGGCAGCGATGCACGCCAACGCCGACCTACATGCGATTCCAGGCCGGAGCGGTGAACCCGGACATGAACGAGCGGGAATGGAAGCCCGGCTACAACCTGCTCAACGTCACGGTGCGGGGCGAAGGCATGGGGCGGACCCTAGACGTGCGCGCGTACGTGCGCCATTTTCAGAAGTCGCCGGACATGTTCGTGGCGCTGCGGCAGGACCGCTTTCAGGAGGTCTGGACCCACAGCATGGCGCTGCCTCACATGGCCCCATTGAGGGCGCCGGCTGCCGAGGTCAAGCCACCAGTTGCGCAGTTCCATGCGACCCAGGTGGCCGAGGCCGCGCATGAGGCTGCAGCGGTAGCGCCATTGGAGCCCAAATCGGAGGGGAAAATGCAGGGCCCGTCCATGCGAAATCTCATCTACCGGTTCTGGGACCTATCCATCGGCGAGCGCCGGGAAATCACGTTGAAGCTCGGCCTTATTGCGGAAGCCGATCTGCAGGTTCCGGAGCCTGAGCGCTACAAGAAGGCGTTCAAAGAGGCCGCGGCGCGCGGCCTCCTGGCTGAGTTGGCTACCGAAATCGAACGCGTCGAAAACACTCACTAAGAAGGCAGGGGAGCAGCTGTGCAGGAGCAATTCAACGGTTGGTACGGCGGGATGGAGTTCGCCGAGAACGCAGAAGTTCGCGCGCAACGCTATGCAGCTATCCAGGCCGCATCGCGGAGCCCGTCTATGACGACGCTCGAGGTTTTGGTGCGGCTTGCGTTCCGCACAAAGATGCAGAACCTGTCCACGGAAGCCGGCCAAGTGCGCAACCAGCTCGCCGAGGCCGGACCAGCCCTGATGGACGAGGAAGCGGCGCTGCTGGCAGCAGTGACCCTGGCGATGATCTTGGAAGAGCAGGACGCAAAGGCGGGCAAGGCTGCAGCGCTGGTAACTGGCGCTTTCTGCGCAGGCCTGCGCACGTTGACGCAACCGATGGATTTAGTAGGCTTGGCCATCGCCACCCAGAACTATCTCGCGGAGACCGCGCGTCGGCGACCACCGCTCGAGCAGCAGAAACTGGTCAATCCTCAGCTCGATATCGCAGTGCACCTCGCCGCCCTTCAGGACGGCAACATCGCGACTGTCCGCGCAGCTATCGAGGCACTCGCCAGCGCGAGTCGCCAGACGCTGACGGCGATGGCCACCCGGCAGCGTGCCTTCGAGGCTGCAGTGCAGGGCTATGTCAAGGTTCAGGACGAGGAACTCGACATCCTTTGGTGGCTCCAAGGCGGGCGATGCACTCGTTTCGATCAGACCTTCGAGGAAGTTCGGTCTGAGTTCCGTCCCATCGTCATCGCAGTGGAACTGGCTGCCTTGACCAAGGTGCTTCCCGGCCCGACAGCATTGCCCTCCCTGCTGTCCCGTGCAGGCGTGGATGACGTCGTTCAGTTGTCCATTCCCGCGATGGTGCAAGGCTTCCCTCATGAATGGTTGGGGCGGGTCTTGCCGGAAGACAAGGCAGGGAAGGTGTCGGCTACCACCACGCCCATCCTAGAAGCCGTCCGGCGCAGGCAAGAAGTCAATGGTCAGGACACATGGGTCTCGGCATGGGCCACCGTGACCGGCGTTGAAGCGACGGCTTCGTTGCCTGCACGTACGCTGGCCGAGTTGCTCTACCGAGAACTGCTGCAGGTGTCCTTGGGATGACCACGATGGAAGATGTCGAAGAGGACTCCGGGCCACAGTGCGCGAACCCCGACTGCAAGATCGCGTCGGGCGGCCGTTGTCTCGAAGGCTTCCCTGAAGCTTCCGCCTGTCCCCACTTCGGCAAGGCATTGGTCATCGTTCCGGGTACAACTTCGACCCCTAAGTCGTCTGTCCCAGGCCTTCGCCTGCCGCACGCTCAATCGCTGTCCATCAGCGAAGCGACCTCGTTGCTGCGGCATGGTCCGTGCAACGTGGTTTCCCTGGTCGGGCCATTCGATTCCGGCAAGACCAGTCTGATCGCTGGCATCTATGACCTGCTGCAGCGCGGGCCTGTGGGCGGATACGCGTTCGCCGGCTCGTCCACGATGCATTCGTTCGAGCGCGCCTGCCACGATTCAAGGCGTGACTCCGAGCGCAGCGAGGCTCACATGGAGCGAACCGAGCGCGGAGAGGTTCTCTTCTTCCACGTTGATTTAGTTGGTGAAGGTTGCGATGCCAAGCGCGCAGCACTCTTCGGCAACCGCGCAGGCGAGGAATACACCATGGTGCAGGACGAGCCGGACCGCGCTAAGGCCTATCCCGAGCTGAAGCGCTCAGACGTGCTCACGGTACTCGTGGATGGGGCGAAACTGCTCAACGCCGGCGAGCGCCACCAAGTGCGCGCCGAAGTTCGCCTCACCCTGCGGGCGTTCGTCGAGGCTGGCGTCGCTCCGCCTTGGCAGCGCTTAGCCCTGGTGCTTACCAAGCTCGACGCGATCCGCAAGGACGAAGCGGGACGTGACGGCGCTTTAGGATACTTCGAGGCACTCGTGGCAAGGGTGCGGGAGGACTGCGCTTCCAACTTCGCTGAAATCCAGTCGTTCATCGTCGCCGCCTCGCCGAAGACCACTAATGCCCACCGCGGAGAGGGCATGCACGAACTGCTACGGTATTGGATGGCTGATCCCGCCAGGAATGTACCTGCGGCCATTGAGCAGCGAGAGGTGCTAAAGGAACGCGCCTTCGGAAGGCTTCCATTGCTGGCGACTGCGAGGGCAGGCACATGACCGTGCACGACATAGTTGTGCTGGGGCTTCCTGGCTCGGGAAAGACAACCTTCTTGGCCGCTCTGTGGCATCTGCTGACGTCCGATGAGGTCGAGACTCGCTTGAGCCTCGTATCGTTGAAGGCTGGCGAATCAGCGCATCTCAACGAGATCGCTGCATCGTGGCGTCGCGCCAAGGTCCAGGAGCGGACGCTGCATGCAGGCGACCGCACAGTGACCATGTCTCTGCGAAACGGCGCTGCTCCTGAGTTTCAGTTGTCGTTCCCCGACCTGGCGGGCGAGTCTTTCCAGCAGATGTGGGAAGCGCGCGAGTGTGCACCCGAGGTGGCGGCATCACTGCGCAGCGCCAACGTGTTGCTCTTTATCCATGCAGACAAGATCAAGGCGCCTGGCTGGATCGCGGACGACGCGGAAGATGCTGAGGCGGTAGGCCTTCCGCAGGAACCCGGCAAGCCTGTGCCATGGAATGCTCGAATGGCCCCCACGCAGGTCAAGGTCGTCGATCTCCTGCAATCGTTGCAGGCGCCACCGTTGGAAACAGGCGCACGCAGCGTTGCCATCGTCTTGTCCGCGTGGGATAGAGCTGCAGGCGCCGGGATGTCGCCGGATGATTATCTGACGGCGTACCTGCCCTTGCTTCGCCAGTACCTGTCCCACGGACTTGACAAAGCCTGGACGGTCAGGGTGTTCGGGGTTAGCGCCCAGGGCGGGGTTTACGACGAGACCGGGAAGCCTCCGAAGGAGGAGGCCCAGCGCATTCGCGAGATGGACGTCCCCTCCGAGCGCATTACAGTGGTCTCCGCCGAAGGGCAATCACACGACCTAACGGAACCGCTTCAGTGGTTGCTGGCCTGAGGCAGGTTGTGGGAATCATCGTCCATCAGGCACTTCACGGCTATTCAGAGGGCCACCGACAGTTTGCGTGCTCTGCAGAACTGACCCCGAACGACGCGCGCCTCGTCTTGGTGATGAGCGACGCGTCCGGGTCTGGCGTCACCGCGGAGGGCATCTCCTACCTGACGGGCTATCCACTGCCGGAATCTGGCTTATACGCGCTCGCCCGAACTTGGCCAGCGCCCGAGATGCCGAGACCAGGCTGCGTGTGGACGCATACGCTGTTCATTGAGTTCGCCGACTTGGCGACGCTGGATAGTCCGTCACAGCTCGCTTCGCTGTTCAAGGCACCTTCCATCGACACAGCCCGTGTCTACGGAGGCGCTCTTCACTTCACGAACGCATTAGCAAGCGGTTGGGCGCTGACGTCGAGCCAGGTGCCGGTGTTCGCACGGCTCGCGACTGCGTTGTACGAGCAGCCTCATGACCAAGTGTGGGCTCGCAGAGCCACCGATGCGCAGGTGGACGACGTGGTACTGCGCTTGTGGGACTTACAGTGGCCGCGGCTTAGGCGTTCTTTCCGGTTCTGTACGTTGACTACTCGTGACCGCTCGCAAGAAGGTGCGCTGTTCGACCTCCAATTTTGCGGCGAATCGGTCTCCCGATTGCGTTTTTCCCGGAGCACGGAGGGGGTTGAAGCGACTTCCATTTCCGCTGGACCCTGGCTTGCGCAACTCGTCGACTATGCTCGCCGTCCGGATGCCTCCGAATTCCGTGAGGTACTGAGGCTGCTGGGCACAGACGTTCTTGGTGGCCGCGAAGCCATGCGAGCCATTTGCGAGCTGCAGGCGACGCTTGCTCGGCGCGGGCCAACTGCCGTGGCCGATGCCATCGCATTGGTGACTGTCCCGGCCACACTGTCCGGGTCAAAGGCGGCGAAGGAGATGGTTGCGACCCGCGCCCTGTCCAGGGCTGATGTTCTCAACGATTCAGAGTTGCACTATGTCGTTGATAACCTGGACCTGGTCGCAGAAGGAGAACTCGTTGCCCACGGCTGGAAGCTGGCTGGGCACTTGCTCGAGGTGGCGCCGGGGACGCTCGTAGAACTAGTCGAAGATGAGCGCCCGGCCGTGCAAGCTGCGATGCGGGCGACGGTCAAGGAGCTGGACGCTGCCCTGCTTGTGGACAATATGATGCCGGGGACGAGCTGGTGGCCCCCGCTTTTATCCATCCGACCAGACCTTGCTGAAATGAGCGAGTTCTGGCGTCGAACCCAAGCAAGAGCATCTGATGTCCAGCAAGCCGGTGTCGAACTGCACGCCGGAAGCCAGCTTGCCGCTGCCGTTCAAGGACTACACAACGAAGTGTCCATTGAGTCAATCGTCCGGGCTTTTGGACCGGATGCGGTGCTCACTTGCATTCAGCAATTGATGTCCGAGGGAGGAGATGCCAAAGAGTTGCGGAAGTGGATCGCGGAGGCCTGCAGGCAACCCGATGCAGTCGCAGCCTTCCTGGCGCAAGCGCCCACGCTGAATCCGCGCTTGGTCGCTTGCATCGCGGCTGAACTTGCTCCAGATGTGGTGCCCAACGACTACGGCGTTGACCCTTGGCTAGTCGCGCTGACGGCTGTAAAGCAGCAAGCTGGTCAACTGCCCATCGAGTTGCTGGTCTACGGGTTTCAACGGGCAATGAGCTGGCGGTCCAGAAGCGTTGGACCGCTGCTGTGCCTGACCTTCGAATCACTGCACGGAGCTGCAACTGCGGGAGCACTAGCGTCATCGAATTGGCAACATCTGCGTGACAGCCTTCCGTGGGTCCGGACGGCAGATGCGTGGGATGTCGCGCTCAGACTCAGGCTCGGCCTGGTGAAGCGGTGTGTCGACACACCAGTTGCCCCTGAGGACTACGTGGCGCTGGCGTCGACGGATGGCCTCTTCTCAATGATCCTCGACGCCACCTGGGAGCATTGGGGCGGGAAGCGCTATCTCAAATGGGTTGAGGAGGTGATGGTGGAATCGGCCGACCCGAGGCAGAGGTCACGCAGTCGGGCTGTCAGGGCGTACGTCGAGAAGCACTCCAAGTGGTGGAAGTAGGCTTTCACAGCGTGATCCGGTCACGGTGTCTGGTGACGATGCCGTCAAGGCAGCGCGCCGGAGCATCGAAGAAATGTCCTTTCTACTCGTTGGTAAGCGTCTGGCGATGTCAGGTTGACACCCATGCACCTTGACTGGACTGCCGGGCCAGTACGGGCACTGCTCGGCCGCTGCCGCATCGCACACGGTCACCACGATGTTGATGCCACTGCGGGCCCCATGATGCAGTCGCGAACGCCGAGGCGGCCCAGACTACTCCAGCCAGTCGGAACCCCACGGTAGCGGCCCGGCTTTGGGAACTTGTTGGATCGCCCCACAGCTGACATTGTTCAGCGACGGCATTTGGCCGGCTCCGTGAGTTCGCGGCTACTCCAGGAAGCTGACATTCCGCAGAGCGCGGTGTGCCCCCCGCCCCTGGGTAGCTGGGCCAAGGCGTCTGCGCGCGCAGTCGAGAGCGCATCCTGTGTGGCCCTTAACTCGATGGGAGACCATCATGGGAACCACAGGCAATGCCGCTAATCGCGAGCCGTGGAACAAGGGCAAGATCGTCGGCCAGAAGGCGCCGTTCAAGCTCAAGGACATCTGGGCGCTGCGCGTGAGGCTCCAGATGGAGGGTCGGGTGCGAGAACTCGCTCTCTTCAACCTTGGCATCGACAGCAAGCTGCGGGGATGCGACCTCGTCGCACTCAAGGTTCGGGACGTGTGCCATGGCGATCAGGTGGCGTCGCGCGCCGTCGTCATGCAGCACAAGACGCAGCGCCCGGTGCAGTTCGAGATCACGCAGGCTGCCCGCGACGCCTTGCATGCGTGGATCAAGCTGGCCGGGCGGAAGCCAGAGGACTTCCTGTTCCCCAGCCGGCTGCACGACTCTCCGCATCTGGGGACCCGACAGTACGCCCGAATCCTCGGGCACTGGGTCGACGAGCTTGGCCTCGATCGCATCGAGTACGGGACGCACTCGATGCGTAGGACCAAGGCGACGCTGATCTACCGACGCACGAAGAACCTGCGCGCCGTGCAACTGCTGCTTGGGCACTCGAAGCTCGAGTCGACGGTGCGA
This sequence comes from Roseateles sp. 22389, assembly GCF_052044995.1. NCBI lineage: Bacteria > Pseudomonadati > Pseudomonadota > Betaproteobacteria > Burkholderiales > Sphaerotilaceae > Roseateles > Roseateles sp. 22389. The sequence continues at coordinate 19,802 of NZ_JBQEOF010000017.1, read as the reverse complement.
TACCTCGGCATCGAGGTCGATGATGCCCTCGAGATCTCTGAGCAGACGGAGATCTGACGTTGTCGCTGGCGGTCACCCTGGGCACTGCCGCCGGATGGCCGCCTTCAACGACAGCTATGTGGCGCACGGCCGAACAGGTAGTCCCGGCCAAGAGCGGGAATAGATCTGCATCTGCTCTGGCGATGTTCGTGCGAGCTAAGCTTCCGCCATGTCGCTGATGCCCGCCACCTCGTCCGGATGGATGAGTGACGCGTACGACGTCGAATTTTTCGACGTGCAGCTTCGCTTTGCGAAGAAGGTTGCGGAGCTCTCGGGCCGGTCCCTTGCTGAGACAGTCGGTTCCCACACGAACATCTACGTTCGACTCGCCATGGGACCACGGCTCGATGTAAGCAACGTCGAGTGGCGAAATTACCTCGCAGGCCTCATGGCGGCTCTCGATCCCGCAGCATGGACCCTGGCCGTTCACCTTCGACGGCTTCACCTTCATGCAGGGCCGACGCCCGCCATGACGGAGGGATGCTTTTCGTATGAGCTGGTCGCCGCCGATCGCGCAAGGCTCCACTTTCACGTCGCAGGTTTCGATTCGCCGTTGTCCGCAGAGAGTCAAGGGCAGCGTCTTCTCGACCTTGCAGCGCTGTTCGCGCACCTGAAGGTATCAACGAACGACAGCTTGCAGATCGTCGGCGCCTCCTGGCTCTACAACCTGGGCTGCTATCGGCGTCTCTTCCCGAAGCGGTATCTGGCGAGCCTGCAGGCCTTAAAAGAACATCCGTATCAGCGCATGCCGCTGTGGGGCCAACTTCTGACGCGCGATAGAACTATTCGAGCCGGAGCCGGAGGGCGCTTTCGCGCGGACGTCGCGAACGCGTCGAGTCTTACGGAGCTGGCTGCTTGCTTTCCATTGCCGGTCCTCGCCACAACGGCGCCTGCAAAGTGGTTCTACGATCATCTGGGGCTTTGAGTGGCTGTGCGGCCAAGAGCCGTCATCTGACTATCGCAGTTTCGGGATAGCTCCGCGGCCTCGGCAGCCGATGCCCTAGGTTGCCAGCAGCTCCGCGATGCGCCCGCGAACGTCGTCGTTGGGTTCGTCGCGCAGAGCCTGCGATAGCAGCGCCTGCGCGCTCTCGGGCCATTGCCGGCGGCCCCAGGCGGCCAGCACCCGCAGCGCCATGTTGCGGTTGCGAATGACTGGGCTGCGTAGGCCCGCCTCGACAAGTGGCCACCCCTGTCCCGGGAAGTCGCCAAGCGACTGCAGGATGAAGTCCAGCGCCGTGTGCTGCCGGTACTCGGGTCCGAGTCCAACGGCATCGGAAGGCCCGGTCGCGATCGCCCGCAGGTCGATTTGTGCCTGGGCCAGTGCAATGACCCGCCCTACGCGCGCAGGGTCGTCTGTTCGCATCAGGTCGAACCAATGCTCACCGTGCCCGTCGTGCTGCCGTACAAAGTACTTCTCCCACGTATCCAGCCCCATGCGCTCCGCGGCCTTGCTGGCCACCCAAAATGTGACGCGATCGTCGTCATCCAGGGCCGCGAGGGCCAGGCCCCGCCAATGCGGCGCGGACAGGATCGATGCGGCCGCGTCGCGCACGCTGCGTCGATGCTCGAGCGTCCATCCTTTGGCCTCCATTGGTGCCCAGGTCCGGTGCTCGTCGTCCACGAACTCGGCAATGTCGGACACGGCGAGGTAGCTGGTTAGCGGCGGAGCGTTGCGCGCGGCCTCGTGCTCGAGGTAGTGCCGCACGACCTGCGCACCATCGTCATAGTCGCCGATGTCCTGGGCTGGCCCGCCGCGCAGCAGAGCCTGGATCAGCTCGCCCGCGCCATCGAGCAGGGGCGCGTCGACGGTGTCGGCCTGTAGTGCGTGCAAGAGCCCGCCGCCGGTCGCGCACGCATAGGCGAGGTATTCGTACATGACCGAGTTCTTGTAGCCCTCCCGCAGCAGCCAGGCTTTGAGGTCGGGGCGGCTCGTTCCGGACAAGCGCTCGACGAGTTGGATGCGGCCCCAGCCATCCACGCGGCGAGCCAGGGACCACAGCGCTTCCTCCCGCTGCGGCTGCGGCAGCGTGTTGCTCAGCGCAACCGTGGCATACAGCGTGAACTCGTCGTGCAGACCCAGCCGCAGCAGCAGCGCGGTGTCCTGCGGCGGATGAATCAGTCCCAGGAGGGCGATGCCTACCTTGACCGGCGCGCGATCAGGGCTCTCACGCGCCAGCCACTGGGCGAAGGCGTGAAGCCGCGCGCTGTCCAACGCCCTCGAACCCCGCACAGCATCCAGCAGTGCATCGATCAGGCTCAGCACTTCGCCTTCGTTCACCAGGTCGTAGAAGTCCTTCACATGCTCCGGCGTGGGCGCGTTCGAGGCGGCTTCGAGCATGTGCAGCGCCTTCTCCACCGACGCCGTCTGCGAGGTCTGCACGTGGCGGCCCAACATGCCGTCCAGGGCGCCGGCGGCCCAACGCAGCTTCGAGCCGCTGCGGCTGACCAGCGCATCCTCGTCGGGGAGCGTTGAAGCGGCTTGTGGCAGGCGCCCATCGGGCTCCAGCGGGAAGCTCGCAAGATAGCCGAATAGGCTGGGCCGGTCATCGCCCCATGGCGCGGGGAAACCGTTCACCGTTGTCAGCGCCGAGGTCAACGTCGGGCGCCCGAGCAAGCGCTTCAACCACTCCACAGGTTCCTCCCTTTCTTGTGATCACGAGATTGTCGATCAGTGGGAGCTCGAGGCCTGCGGCGCAGACGCAACGCAGCTATCCGTCGAACTCGAGAAAGAACCGAATGACGGCTTTACGGCTTCCGCCTCGAACACGCCAATGTCGCAGTTGGGTCGGGCACGACCTCCCGGCGCCTCAGGAAGCAGTCACCAAGCTCGCGGTCCCCGACGTTGCCAGTCGGCTCGTCATCAGGAACGAGGACGAAGAGCCGATTCCTGAGTCAAGCAGTCGACCAGATATGGGGCTGCCGTGCATTGCTCTGGACTATCAGGAACTCGTTCAGTATTGCACCTTCTGCCTATCAGGGCCAGAGTTTCTCGGTGCCTACTTCCAAGTCTTCGACGTAGCGCTTGAGCGGAGGCAGTTTCCTCGGCTTCGATTCGGGGTCAACGATCGTCACGATGGTGAAGGGAACTTCCGGTTCGCGTGAGCATGCTCATAGCGGTGGTTCAGCCGCCCGGCAGTTCCGCGCCTCTTGCTTGCAGGCCCTTAATTGCGTATTCCAGTCAAACCCGCCACGTGTTCCGATCCAAACCCGCCACCAATTCCAGTTCAAACCCGCCAGTCGTTCCAGTCCAAACCCGCCACTGATTCCAACTCGTTGCCGCCACCTCGATGTGGTTGGCAAGTCGGGATGGAGCGATGCTGGCGGACTTGCCGAACTCCACGCTGATCACCTGTTTGGACAGGCGCACCGGCACGGCCAGCTATTCGCGCCACCGCTTGATGAAGGCCGACGGCGTACGGGCGTCACCCTTGAGTGAGCCGCCCTCCACGCTGCCGGAGCCCAAGTTCACCTGCGACCAAGCAGCCTGATCTGGGAACGATCGTGCTGGTTTATCTCTTCCAGTGTGGAGAAAAGCTCAGGCACGGCCGTGATGGAGCCGTCAATGATCTTGTGACAATGGATGGGCCCTTTGCGTCCGTGTTGTTCGATGTAGCTATAGGCCACGCGATGCGCCTGCATCACTTGATTCTGTATGGCTTGGCCCGCGTCTTTACTCGCAATCGCGCGTATGACGACAACAAGGTCGATGTCCTCTAGATAGATCACATCGCGATACTCGATAGTCTTTTCAGCAGGGATCTCGACCTTTTCGAAAAGTTTGTCGAGTTGAGCGCCGATCGGGCGCTTGAGTGTCCGTTCGTAGACCTCGTCAAGTATCTTCTTGGCGAACCATGTGCCAATGAAACCAACGACAACTCCTGCTATCTCTAGCCCTGCAAGCGCAGTTTGTTGCCTTCGCTCAAAGAGCGCCGGAATTTGTTCGAAGTAGTCGGGATCGTACAGCCAGTCGCCGTTCTCGAAGAACGGTTCAACTGTCTCCGCTTGAACTTCACCAGCGTGGCGCAACAAGTGCATTGAACCGTGAAAGCCGAATGTGTAGCGTGCGCTTGGCATGGGTATTGTTAGATCTAACGTCAAAGCTAAGCGGGCGGCAAAGCCGTCTGCTGGAGCGAAAGGTTATGACTCCAAGCGCGCAGGCCGAGGGCGGCTTCGACAAGACGGACTTCATCTACACCGCCAAGGGCGACGAGTGCCGATGTCCAGCGGGCGAGCGAGTCTCCCGGTGCAGAAGCACGGACGTAAGAGTACTATCCGTAGATAGCAGGATCGAAATTTGGCTGGTCAAGATCAAAGCCAAAATCTTTGCAGAGCGCCTTCATCTGCTCACGCTTTTCATCGCTCAGGCTTAGCTTTTCGTAGCTGCCATAGAACACGGCTTTGGCTACGGCTAGCAAAATATCCTTGCGACTGTGCGGGCGCTCGTGCACATATATGGGGAAGTGGTTGTCTGGAAACAACGCGGCTTCAAAAAGGTTGAATGCCGAACCGTCGCTGTGATTCGCGTAGAGCTCTCCACGCCCCTGAAGAAATCGCCATTGCGGATCCTCATAGGACGGATTGACGCCAACAACAGGGCACCCTTGGTAGACTAAGTCCGCAATCTTTTTGGAGATTGCGCTCGCGCCGTCGGTGCTTCGCAACGCAATGATGCCTGATAGACCTGGATTCCAGTTGTCTAACTGCGTTTTGCCAACACCGTGCCAAATAGGAAGTAGCCTCTTATTCTCTTCAATGTGTTGTCGGTGTAGAACGTCCAGTTCGTAGCTTGTCCATTTCTTAGAAATGTACGTCGGAGAGAGCAGTAGCAGCCCGTACTCTGAGGCTATAAGACCGGCATTGATTGAGTCGAGCAGCCTACTTCCAATCTTGAGCGCGATAGGTGCAAACCAAACTGACAAGCCGTACCACTTCAATCCGTTGGCTAACTCGCTGGCGAATTGCTCGTCCTCGGTAGCGTATGAAATAAATACGTGATACGGCTTACTCATGTGATGTCCTCCCGAAAATGGAAGCAGTCTAGCGAACGCGCGGTGAAGATCGTACCGGCCACCTAAGCTTCCGGTCTTGAATGACTCTGACCAGCCTGACCCCGTCTTCAGTCGATGGGCATCAAGCGAGGCGCCAACGCTACTGCCGGATCCAGTCGTTCGGCCCCGGCATTTGGATATGTTAGAGCTTTGTGTCCCCACTTTCGCTGCTCAGGGTGGCCCAGTTCACCGTTGACGTTGCCGAACATTGGTGTTCACGTTCGTCGAAATACGCATCGTCATCAATACAGTTCCCTTCGCATGAAGAAACTGCAGCGGATGCAGCGGATGCAGCGGATGCAGCGGATGCAGCGGATGCAGCGGATGCAGCGGATGCAGCGGATGCAGCGGATGCAGTCTGTGTCAGTACAGTTTAGCGAGCAATCCCTTGAGCCAATAGCTCGCCCGGTCGCGCGGCAGGCTCACCTACCGATCCAAGAAGTCTCGACGCGGGCAACCAAACGCCGAGATCGCGGATCGACGTTGCTTGGCGCGTCGATCTCCTCATATCCTTCAATGAGGAAGTCTTGACCAGCGTCATCCGTGTATAGGATCACCGGCCAGGCGCCGCGCTTGGCGCTCCAGACCGCGTTCACACGCCGGCAGCTCCAAGCACCCTCGCAGTCCCGCGGTGAGTAGCACTGCAGCTGGAAAAGTTTCTCGTGCGGGAACGTCTTGAGTCGACCCATCAGCTCGGCTCCAGTGGATGCGAAGACCTGCTCGACTCGACGATCTAACCCGGCACCCATGCCAAACCATGCGCATAGCCAAGGCCTGCTGGATCCCACCATGCCGAGGACCCGCCACAAGGCATGGGCCGATGCATCGCTGGCAATATTGGGCGGCGGCGAGATGCCTCGCCTCGAGACAAACATCATCGAAAGGCTCAGGAAGGCCGCGCAATGCGCACCGCCCTAGGGCACATGCAGCGACGGGTCGTTCACGGCCGTCCGACCAAGAAGATGGGACGGCCTCATACGGCACATATGCCGTCGGCTATTCTCTCGACGCCTCTTGAGAGATGGCAAGCTTCAAGTGATCTGAAGCATCGGCGCGCAGGCCAATAGATGCACTTTCCGGATATTCCATCTGGGAGATAGCGTGCTCGACAGCCATGCACAAGTCCCTGTACAGCCGCCCCAACGATGTCTTCCTCATGCTGCTGCGCGATGTGCGCATGTCCAAGCGGCTGCGTCAATCCGACCTGGCGATACGCCTGGGCCGGTCGCAGGCCATCGTGAGCCGAGTCGAATCGGGAGAGCGTCGGCTAGACATCACGGAGCTCGTCGTCTGGCTCGCCGCCATGGACACCGACATTGTCACTTTCGCCAAGCAACTGCACTCGAGTCTGGAGGGAGACATTGCAGGCACGGAGCGCCGACGACAGAAGCGGCTGCAGCAGGCTGGACGCCGTGGTCCGTGATTAGGTACGTGCCCGCCGCCGCGTCGGCCGATCTTCCAGCAGGGTTTCGGCCTGGGCAAGGAGCTCTGCGCCTGTCACATCCAGCGCTTTGGCGATGCGTAGCAGCAGCCCAACCGTGGGCTGTCGCTCGCCGCGCTCGAGCTTGCCGTAGTACGACCGGTCCACCCCAGCGTGCAGGGCGAATCCGTCCTGGGAGAACTCGCGAGCCTCCCGAACGATTCGGATGACGGTGCCGACGGCGCGCGCGACCTCAGGCTCGAACGAGGTCGAGCGCTTGGGTTTGGCTGCTGGAGCGACGGCATTCTTGGACACGGCGCGGAGGATCTCCGCCCTGATCCGCCCAGGCCACGGCATATAAGCCGTATTTGTCGCTTGCTCTGAGGCCACCTAGGCACTGCTGAATCTTTCAGCCGCAACCAAGCTTCTTAGTTGCAACCTAGAACCCCTTCTTGTCCGACGCGCGATCCGCCGCCCGGACCTTATGCTGGATGCAATTCCTCTTTCTCAACGAGCGCTTTGCCCCCCAAGTCTCGCAGCAACCAGAGGTTGACCTCCATCATTGGCGCATGTTCCGCGCACCCAGCGGTGACACGCGCCTGAGTGCCGAAATCAAGCCAGGCACCATGCGCATTACGACACCTGTGGTCGCGGTCGATATTCCCAAGGCTTGCTGTATCACGTCGTCTGGCAGGCGATATCGGTTGTGCTGTCCGCCGGAGGATGGGGAGTTGCTGCGCGCCTTGATCCAAGCCAACGCCGAGCGCAGCGGCCTGGTCGATGCGGCCGACGTGAGCGATACCATCTGGAGCGAGATCACTGCCCGCGCCAGTACCGTATAGCGCCTGCTTCAGGACATGCGTTGACTCGGGCTGCGGATCGCCTAGCCCCCCCCCCCCCAAGGCCTTCACGTCCGGTCCCCTGTTGCGATCAGGGCTTCAACCGTTCGGCAGATCCGGTTCAACGTAATACCTTGCCTTGGTATTGCAAAACGGTTCCGGCCGACTGGTCAGCGCGCGAATCGGATCCGTGACCACTGATGATGGAAGCGGCGCGCCGGAAACCAGGCCGTAGCTGCCGGCCCATGCGTATCCGGCAGGCGTGATGTTATAGACGTGTCGTTCCGCGGGAGAAAATTCCTTGTCGTCCGATTCTCGAATATTGTGCTGAATGACTTCGACTAGACTGCCGCCGGCTATTCGAGTCAGCGCATAAGTAAAGCGCAGTTTGCCACCAATTAAATCCACGGTCTGCATACCCATCGCGTCGAGGACACTGACCTCCAAGCTGCCATACCTCCCAATCTGGGAGCACTTTATTGTCTGACTCAAGAAATCGGCAACCACAGCATCGTCAGCACGATAGGTGATCCTGCCCTCGAAGTCACTGTAAATGGCCGCCAGCCGGATGCGAGCCAGCTTGGAGCCACTTTTTCGGGCTTCACGGAAAAGAGATTGAGCCCTTCTCCTATCCTGCTTGACGCCGAGTCCCTGCTCATGAAGCCGACCAAGCCAGTACATCGCGTCTTGGTCTCCACGCTTAGCCAACTTGACATAAGCAGCAGCGGCTGTCGCGTAGTCCATAGCCTTGAATGCGGGCGTCGCCTTAGCCCATAAATCTTCATCGGTTTCCTGGGCCATGGCCGAGCCACAGAGAATGATGGCGAAAGTCCCAACGAATCTCCTGATCATGTTCATTTCTTCGAACTTGTAGTGTTCGCCTGCGAGGAACGCCGAGTTGTGTCGCTTCGATCAAATCCCATCACTTTGAGTTGGTCCCTATGCCTCTTACCCATCGCCACGGGGCCCAGAAAAGCCGATTGATGAACCACATGGCACCGAGCCACAGGGCGGTGGTAATGGCCGACCCCAGCGCTTGTTTCCAAGCCGGAGCGTCCGACATTCCAATGATCAACAAGGAGTTCACGAAGGCGAAAGCCAACGTGAGCGCATAGACCCAGGCCGCGGCAGGGACCAGCCGATCTGGGACGAGTCTTGCAGCATCGCGCGTGATGCGGAGTTGTCCCGAGCGCCGCAGCCAACGACATTCGGCGTCGGTCAGGCCGTGCTGGCGCTTCAATGCGATCATTTGCTCGCGAGCAGATTGAGGCACATCGACGCCGAATCGGTAATAGAACAGTCGCTCGTTGTCGATTGCTTCTTCATCAAGCTGATCCGATGGCATCGTGGCTAGGTAGACCTTGATCGAATCAGGAACCCTGCCTTCGTAATAGTCACGGCCGGCTATTCGACTACGAGGGCCCAGATTTAGCTGGAGCGCACCAACCTCCTGCCCACTGTCACTCATCGCTTGCGCCCGCCACGATGATCATGGAAGTCTCGGCCGGCAACTCGTTGCCCCTTCCCAGAGTTCAACTGGACGATGGACGCGCGGTCACCGACGCCGGTCAGGGCGGCTAGAGGATCCATGGGTTTCCGGGTTTCGAAGTGGGCAACGGCCGCCGCCAACAAGTTTCGGCGCTGCGAAACCGGGTCGGTGGCCCATTGATGGCCGTTGTACAGCTCGACGGCGAAGTCCAGATCACCATCGTCCGGAGAGACACGATCCAGCAACTCCCTGAAAGCTGGCTCTTCCGTCGCTGCGGCGAGTTGACCTTCCCTGATCAGGAGAAGTAGGGCCTTGGCGATCGGGTTTTGATCGATGACCGCCGATCGGGCAACAGAGATCTGCAGCCGGATCGCTCGGAATAGATCGTGGCGAATGCCGGCGCCTCCGATCATTGTTCCCTCGCCCGATAGGAGCCAATCTACCGAGACCCCAAAGGCCTCGCGTAGACCCATGAGCATTTCCAAGCCGGGCCGCTTGATGCCTCGCAGGACATCGCTCACGAAGCCCGCAGAGACGCCGACTCGCCTAGCCAACTCTGCTTGGCTTACGCCCGCGTAAGCCACCACCTGCGCCAAGCGCGCCGGCAGTGACCCCAGGGGCCCCGGCACGTCTTGCGCTGACGATCTCTTCTGCGTATATTCTGTTTCCATAGAGAACGACAATCTACCGATTGCGTTCAATCTACATCCAACTGACGAGATTGTCACCATGGACGGGATAGACATCGCCTACAGGCTCAAGCGGCTGGGCGTCAGTCAGTCGGACATTGCTCGAGATCTTGGGGTTTCGGCCAGCGCGGTAGGCAACGTCATCCACGATCGCAGTTCATCGTTCGAGGTGGCAAACCATGTGGCGAGGCTGTTGGGGACGACCCCCGGCGAGCTCTGGCCCCAGCGCTATACGTTCCGTCCACGTGGACGGGCAACACGGCGACAGGAGGATGCTGTGGGAGGGAACGCCGTGCCTGTGGACTGACGTATCACAGGCGCCCAAACGCAAGCGGCCCGCAGTGAAAACTGCGGGCCGCCTACGGGAGTGACTCCAGTGAAGTGGGGACTTCAGACTGGATTCTCTGATCCGTCGTTTGGACTGTCAAGGTCGAGCCGAGGGCTGTAGCTGGCGGGTGGGCTTGCCCGTGTCTCGGTATCCAAAGCGGCGCATGGCCGCTGAAGAACGATGGTCAATCGGAGAATACACGTGCGCAAGATCCGGGAGGTCCTGCGGCTGTCTCACAGCCTGCTATTGAGCCGCCGTGCGGTTGCAGCGAGCTTGGACATCTCGCGCGACGCGGTTGGAGACTACCTTCTGCGAGCTGCGAACGCGCGGCTCACATGGCCGCTGCCAGAGGATATCAACGACGAGCAGCTTGAACGCTTGCTGTACCCCGTCGAACCAACGACGCGCGCCCGACGGCCAGAGCCCAACTGGGCCGACATCCACCGAGAGATGCAACTGCCCGGGGCAACGCTCCAGCAGTTGCACTCCGAATACCTGCGGGACCACCCTGATGGGATGCAGCGCAGCAACTTCTGCGCGCTGTACAGGAAGTGGTGCCGCGGCTTGAAGAGCTACCTGCGGCAATCCCACCAAGCAGGAGACAAGGTGTTTGTGGACTATGCCGGACCAACGGTAGCCATACATGACGCGGCGTCCGGCAGCGTTCAGCGGGCTCAGATCTTCGTCGGGGTCCTCGGCGCATCAAACTATTGCTACGCTGAAGCGCACTGGTCTCAAAAGCTGCCAGACTGGATCGCCGCGCATGTGCGGATGCTGGAGTTCTTTGGAGGCGTGCCCAATGCCATCGTCTGCGACAACTTGAAGTCGGGGGTAACGCGGCCGAGTCTCACGGAGCCGTTGATTAACGATAGCTACCAGAACTTCGCGCAGCACTACGGCACCACGATCTTGCCGGCACGGTCTAGACATCCCAAGGACAAGTCCAAGGTTGAGGGGCATGTCTTGATCGTCGAACGCTGGATCCTGTTCCGCCTGCGCCGACGGGTGTTCACTAGCCTTTCCGAACTCAACGACGCGATTCGTGAGTTGCTTGTCGACTTGAATGGCAGGCCGTTCCAGAAGTTGCCCGGCAGCCGGGCAAGCGCGTTTGCCAGCCTTGATCGGCCGCATCTTCGCAGCCTGCCGGCAACGCCGTACGAGTATGTCGAGTTTCGCCGCGCTAGGGTCGGGATGGACAAGATGGTGACCGTGGCCGGTCGCCTCTATTCGGTACCGGCAAAGTTTGTGTCGCAGGTCGTCGACGTTCGCGTGACCGCTGGCGCTGTGGAGGTGCTTTTTGGTGGGCGCCGCGTGGCGAGCCATGCCCAGACGCCAGGCATCGAACCGGTTATCGATCCTGCGCACCTCACCCCGGCTGAGCACGCATACGGTTTGTGGTCGCCGGATCGGGAACTGCAATGGGCGGCAGAAATCGGCCCACAGACCACGTCCTTCGTGGAGCAACGCCTCACCGCGAGCGGCGGCAAGACGGCCGGATATCGACTGGGCCTTGGAATGCGCAAGCTGAGCGCAGAGTTCGGCACTGACCGTCTTGAGGCCGCCTGTGCAAAGGCAATCAGCAACGGCGCCACCTCCGTCTCGAGCCTGCGGGCGATCCTGGTGCATCGGCTGGACACCTTTGATGGGAGCGTCACTGAAGCCAACTTTGTGCACGAGAACCTTCGTGGTCCCGAGCACTACCACTGAAGTCAACTGGGGACCAAGGAACTCACTAGATGATGACGAACGAGACGATCCGCAAGCTCAACGAGCTCAAGCTCTTCGGTATGGCGCATGCCTTTTCGCATCAGACCGAATCTGCAACAACGGGCCACCTGAGTTTCGAGGAGCGAGTCGGCCTGTTGGTCGACCATGAGGTGACCTACCGCGACGACAAACGGCTGCGCCGACTGCTGGCCAACGCCAAACTCCGCGAGCCAGCGTGCATAGAGGATCTGGACTACGAGGCCAAGCGCGGACTCGATCGCTCGACGATGGCATCTCTGGCCTTGTGCAACTGGATCAGGCACGGCGTCAACGTAGTCATCACCGGAGCCACCGGCTTAGGCAAGACCTGGATCGCCTGCGCTTTGGGGAATCAGGCATGTCGACACGGTATGACGGTAAAGTTTGAGCGGGTGCCCCTGCTCTTGGAAGAATTGGCGATCACGCATGCGGACGGGACGTTCCGGAAGCGAATTGCTGCCATTAGCAAGTTGGACCTCTTGATCCTTGACGATCTTGGTATCAACACGTTGACTCCAGAGCGTCGGTCGGATCTTCTGGAAGTCATCGAAAGCCGATCCGGCAACAAGGCCACGGTGGTGACCAGCCAACTGCCCGTGAAGCGATGGCATGACTATCTTGCAGATGGCAATCCAACAGTCGCAGACGCGATCATGGATCGGCTCGTCAGCAACGTTCACCGCATTGAGCTAGCTGGTGAATCACTGCGGACCAAGCGGCGACAGCAGACGGGTCGCGCATAACAGTCGACGAAGGCGCTTCCGAGCGGTCGGCGGGAACGGGGAGCCGAGCCGGTAGGCGAACCGATGCCCCGTGTCCTTGGTCACTATGGCCGCCCCTCTGCCTTCCGGACAATTAAACCGGCTTAAAGGGAGAAGAGACTATGAGCGGCGCTGCTTTGGCGGGTACCTTCTATACCGTAGGTTACGCGCAGGAACTTGCTCGTTCCATGGACCAAAATCAGGCGGACGTGCTGATCTTGTCCATCGACGAGTACATCGGCATCCTGCACGACAAGTCCAAGGGGAACTCCAAGCTGCGGGAGTCGCTAAGTCAAATCCTGGACAAGACCACCTTCGGGCAGTACTGGCGAAAAACGCTGTACCCCAACATCAATGAAGCGTGGGTCACCCCAACCGCGCAGAGTGCGCTTGACGCTTTTGCAGTCACCAAGACTTTCACGGCCCTGGGCATTGCTGGTATCACCAGCTACGTGAAGACCACGCCGAAGGGCACGTACATCATCCTGAAAGGCTTCCCTGCCCATAGGAGCCCTCTCCTTGCTGGAACGCGATACCTGGCATCAAACCCGGCTGTTATGAGGTTCGGGCTAGGCATGAAGGGGTTGCGAGGGATGGTGAAGGGTGGCTTCGTGCTGGGCATCGTGGTTTCGTCCACGATCGAGGTGACGGATTTTCTCTTCAAGGACGAGAAAACCATGGCCGACCTCGTTGGTAGCATCGGCGTCGAGGCGGTGAAGGGTGGACTCGGGGCACTCGCCGGTTACGCCGCCGCGGCAGCTGTGGGTGTCGCCACGACAGCGGTGGTCGCTCCGTTGGTGACTATGGTGCTTGTGGGATTCGTGGCTGCCACTTACATCAACTATCTCGACAACAAGTACGACGTCAAAAGCCGGGTCATCGAGGCCCTGAAAATGATTCCTGAGAAGACAGCGAACGGGGTCTACCAGATCAACCAGACGAGCGCCTCCTGGATGTCGGATCTGCGTGACGCCATCGCTGGCAAGTTGCGGGAGAAGAGCAATCAGATCGGGCGCGAGATGATGGACTGGATGTGCCCAGTCTGCAGGAGATACTGAAGTGAGCAGCACGGTGATCGCCGAAGACGTCAAGCAAGCCCGCAAAGTACTTCTTCTGTTCGTTCCCGTCGCAGTGCTGCTGCTCGCAGGCCTTGGCCTGGAGTTCATACCGCAGTGGTTCGCCACGATGAACGACCTCATCGCCCGAGCACCGGTCATCCGCATCGGTTGGGCAGATCCGTTGGCGCTTGTC